>CAIJOK010000095.1 GCA_903822205.1 uncultured beta proteobacterium
GTCAATCCCGGTGCAGTAATGCCAAGCCTTGGTATCACACTGGCATCGGAGAAAGACACATGGACCTTGCCCCTGGCCTGAAACAAACCATTTGCGCCCTGTTTGAAGTACACGAAGACAGCGCGTGTGTGCAACGCATCACCACGCCGCCTGAATACCCTGGCAGTAGCGACAAGGTGGTCATCCGTGTTCGTCAGCGACCCGATGGTTTTGAGATTGATGAAAACGGCGAGGCTTCGCTGTATGCCTGTCTGTTTAGCACCGCAAGACGGTAAAGCCATCACGCTGGTCGGGCTGTACGTCAAACGATCTGGCAGCAAAAAAACTGGCTCATGGCTTTGCCGAAAGTGGACAGTCTGGTGCAGGCTATGGCGCGTCGGCAGATTGGGTGGCAAATGTGATCTGGGAGAGTCCGGCGCGGCGTGCAGCTTCCATGACGGTGATCACGGCTTGGTGTCTGGCACTGGCATCCGCGTGAATGATCACCACAGAGTCTTTGCCAGCCCGGGCACTGTTTTGCATGGCTGCGGCCAAGTCGGCAACGCTGCGCCCCGATACCGGTTGTTGATTGACACGGTAGTCGCCATCACTGGTGACGGACACCAGCAGTTCTTTAGGGTAGTCGCGCAGAGCCTGCACATCGGCGGTGGGCAGCCTGATCTGCATCTCGGTGAACTTGCTGTAGGTGGTGGACAACATTAAAAAGATCAAAATCACCAGCAGCACATCGATGAACGGGATCAGGTTGATCTCGGGCTCTTCTTTGGGGCGTGGACGAAAGTTCATAAGGGCAGATAACCCATGCAGCCTGGCTGCCTAGCGGCCAATTGACGACAGATGCCGCGCCAGACGGTCTGCGGCAAGCTCAAGGGTCAACAGATAGTCATCCACCCTGGCCCTGAAGTAGCGCCAAAAAATCAAGGATGGAATGGCCACGATCAAGCCAAAAGCCGTGTTGTACAACGCCACAGAGATGCCATGCGCCAACTGCATGGGGTTGGCCGGGCCTGACACGGTCTGTGACCCAAAAATCTCGATCATGCCCACCACCGTACCAAACAAGCCCATCAAAGGGGCCACCGAGGCGATCGTGGCCAAGGCACTCAGGTAGCGCTCAAGCCGGTGCGCCACCAAGCGACCGCTGCTTTCCATGCAGGCCCGCAGCTCTTCGGAGCCACAGCGAGGGTTGTTATTAAGGGCACGCAAACCGCTGGCCAAAACCTCACCCAGTGCCGAGTTCTTTTCCAGTTGATTGACCACATCCGGCCCAGGGACAGCGGTGCGTGCAACGGACAAAACCTCTCCCAGCAGCTTTTGGGGGACCACTTTGGAGGCCTGCAGGCTGATCAAACGCTCAATGACCAGTGCCAAGGCCAGCACCGAGCAGGCCACCAAGGGCCAAATAGGCCAGCCTGCAGCTTGTAGGATAGAAAACACGGTAACACTCCAGTGGAAGACAAAGGTGACAGGCCAAAAAAGCTGCCGGATTATGGCCCAGCAGGCCCGATGAGCGGGGCTATCAGGGGGTCAAACCTGCGCACAGTTTTTGGCCCAGCACGGCTGCGGCATCAGCCCAACTGACGGGCACGCCCAAGGTTGCCATATCAACCGTTTGCAGCCCCGCGTAACCGCAGGGGTGAATCTGTCCAAAAGGTGTCAAATCCATCGCCACATTCAGCGCCACTCCGTGGTAGGTGCAGTGGTGGCTAACCTTGAGACCCAGCGCCGCAATTTTGCCCAGGCCCGTCCAGTCTGGCGTGGATGCGGGTGGATGGCTAAACCTCAGCACACGATGCCCATAAAGGTCATCCAGACGCACATAAACCCCCGGTGCGCCCGTTACCCTGTGACCGGTGATGCCAAAATGCAGCAGGGTGTCGATCACGGCTTGCTCCAGACGATAGACCAGCTCGCGCACAAAATAACCGGCACGGCGCAGATCAAGCAGGGGGTAGGCCACCACCTGGCCAGGCCCGTGGTACGTCACCTGTCCTCCGCGATTGGTCTGGATCACAGGAATGTCTGACGTGTACAAGATGTGCTCTGGCCTGCCGCCCACACCTTGTGTAAAGACAGCGGGGTGCTCGCAAATCCACAACTGGTCAGGCACGTCAGACACTTCTGACGGGCTGTTTTGGCATCTTTGCTGCGTCAATTGCTGCATGGCGGCGTAGCACCCAGCGTAGTCCACGCGGCCTAATACCAGGGGGACAAGCTCAGGCTGAGGCAGACACATGAACCACTCAAGATGGGGCCGTTGTCAATGGAATGGACAAGATAGCCGCGCCGATGGGACAGGGCTGCACAAGCTATGAGCATGAATTGCACCTGGTGTCTTGGCCTTGGCCTTGGACTCTGCCTTGTTGATTCCCTCATACGACTGACGCAAAAACCGCCACAGCGGGCTAAGCGTGTTTAGGCAAGCTGCAAGACACCAGCCATGTCAAACAGGCCACTGCTGCGTCCATGCAAAAACCGGGCCGCGCGCAAACTGCCCTGGGCGTAGCTAACGCGGCTGCCGGACTTGTGGCTGATCTCGATGCGCTCACCCGTTCCGGCAAACAAAACCGTGTGGTCACCCACAATGTCGCCGCCGCGAATGGTGGCAAAGCCGATGGACGAGGGGTCACGCTCACCGGTGGTGCCCTGACGGGCATAGACCGCACAGTCTGCCAGGTCGCGCCCTTGGGCATGGGCGATCACCTGGCCCATTTTGATCGCGGTGCCAGACGGCGCATCCACCTTGTGGCGGTGATGGGCCTCAATGATTTCAACATCATAGCCCGTTCCCAGTGCCCGGGCGGCAAGCTCAAGCAGTTTGAAAGTCACGTTCACCCCCACGCTCATGTTGGGGGCCATGACGATGGCCACGTCCTTGGCGGCCTCTGCAATGGCCATCTGCTCGTCACGCGTCAAACCGGTGGTGCCCACCACGGCATTGACCCCCAAAGTGCGGCAGGCTTGCAAATGGGCCAGTGTGCCCTCGGGACGGGTAAAGTCGATCAACACATCGGCCCCGGCCAGGCCTGCTGCGATGTCGGAACGAACCATGACCCCACTGGCATGGCCCAAAAAGGCCGTGGCATCACTGCCCAGCGCATCGCTGTCTGCACGGTCCAACGCGCCGGTCAGGCGGATGTCACCGGCCCCCTGGATGGCCTCAAGCAACATGCGCCCCATGCGTCCGGTGCTGCCTGCGACGCAAACCTTGATAACGGGTGAATGTGTTGCTGTTGTCACGGTGTGGCCCCTTGCCTTAACGCCGAGCGGTTTCAGCCTCAAGCGGCGGATAACTGGATGGCAGGGGCGGCAAGGGGACTGGGGCCGCAGAGGCCGAACGCACCGGCGGAGGCAGGGCATCAACTGGCAGCTCAAGAACAGGCACCGTGCCAGTTTGGCGGTCAGCGCCCAGCGTGGCCACAAACTCAGCCTCAGTGGGCAGGTCGTCAGACTCAATTTTGCTCAATACATCGTCCTTAAAGAACACGGTCACCCGACGCGCTTGGGGTTCAAGCCCTGGGCGCTTGAATGAAAAGACGTAGTCCCAGCGGTCAGCATGAAACACACTGGTCAAGAGCGATGTGCCCAAAATGTCGCGAACCTGAACGCGGCTCATGCCCTCGCGCAGGGCAACAACCTGTTCACGCGAGACAAAGTTGCCTTGCACGATGTCCATTTTGTAAGGACTGACGATGCCGGCCAGTTTGAGACTGGCCTGGTCCAAACTGCCACAAGCGGTCAAATGCAACAAGGCAGTCAGGGCCGAAACCACCAACAGAGACCACCGGACACGATGACAAGCAGGTAAACACATGGGGTATTGGGAAAGATGAAGAAAAATGGAAGGGGGAAATCGGGGGGATTTGCAGGGCGGCGGATTGTAGGTATGGCCCGGCACGCCCTGAAAGCTCAATACAACCAATAAATTTTATACACTATATGATCATGATAATATGGCTATGATGCACGACAATCAAGCGATCATAGCTATTGATTAGATAGCGCATCACACAGATAACTTATTAATACCCAATTCTGCTGATTGATCAAGATGTCGATGAACCAAGTTAAAGAGCGCCAGCGCGGTGTCCGCTGCATCGGTGTGCTGGTCCGGTGGACAGACGGCATCGGCAAAGCGCAAAAAGTCCTGCCAGCACGACATGGCAGTGTCGCCATTGCCGTCAAAAAACTGCAAGGGCAGATGGCCTGCGCCCATCTGGCGAAGGGTGCGGGCGATGATCTGTCCGCCCATGCCTGAGCCTTCAACGGTGTACAACACACCCACCAAGGTGGCGACGGACTGCGGCAGCGGCAATGTGAGCGTCAGCGGATACGGCGACCTGTTCAGTGCAGCCAGATCGGCCTCCAGCAAAGGCAGTCTGCGCCTGGGGCGGTAGCCTGGCAGCTCAGCGTGTTGGTCCAAAAACGCATGGATAAAACCCTCAGACAGGGCGTGAACGCCGTGCAGTGCCGCCAGGGCATTGCCGTACTGCCAGGCGCTTAAACCTGGCTGTAGCAAGGGGGCCAACACAGGGTGATGGTCCAGACCGTGGTGCGCTTGTTTGCTGGTCTGGCGTAAGAGGTGGTGCAGGGGCGATGCCGCCCGGGGGTCATAGCTGCTCATAGCTGCTCATCACTGTTTATAACCAACGCAACAGGTTGTTGCGGAATTTGGCCGCGACGATCTGTTCCTCTTTGGTCCATGGGCGGCTGTAATCACTTTTGTTTTCAACCCAGCGCTCAAACGATCGGCGTGGCGACAAAGCGATGGCACCGACGTTTTCACTCATGGGCTTGTTGGGGTTACCGGCCCAGGCCACTTGTTGAGGCTCTGCCTGACGAAACCAGTAAAACCGCACCCATCCGGATCGGGGGGACTGGGCTTTGATGGCCATCATGCCGCTGGCCACCGAAAGCACCAGCATGTGATCCGGAAAAAGGTCCGCCAAGTGGTCAGAACTGAGGATCAGGTCTTTGCAGCGATTGACAAACCAGTCGTCGATCACGGCCAAGCCGTCAATGTCAGGACCGTCACCGTTGATCACGACGTTGTCTTTGATGGCCAGTGCAAACCCCTGCGCACTCAGCGCGTCCATGAGGGCCTGGCCGTTGGTTTCAATGCCGTCCAGGGGATCGGCATAAGCGCCCAGTTTTTCAAGGACACCGTCAATGCGTCTGTCCAGACTGTCGATGGTTTTAAGACGCTGTCCGGACAGGTAAGACGACAAGCCCAGCGCGTAGGTGTGGGTGAGCACCACGCAGGCATTGCGCTGGTCAGGGGTGAGGATTTGCGCGGTTTGGTGGTGACAGGCCACAAGCCCCCACATGTTGCCGTTGATGCGGATGGGCACCGAAAACGAGGCCTGAATGCCCATGTTGGCCAGATAAACCAAGTGAACTTCGGATGCACTGCGAAGGTCAGACCGGGTGAGATCGGGGATGGATTCATCGACACCCAGCACGGGAACGGTATCAGCCTTGGCATCCGGGATCATGCGGGCGGGGTTGATCATGTAAAGATTGCGGGCGATGGTTGGAATGTCGCTGGCCGGAAAGCGCAGATCAAGGTAGCTGCCAACGCCTGGTGTGGTGGCTTCGGCGATGACCTCGCCAGACCAGTCTGGCGTAAAACGGTAGATCATGATCCGGTCAAAACCGATGATGCTGCGAAACGCCTGCACCAAGGCCTGGTGGTAATGGGCTATTTCGTCGGGGTTTTGTGGCGCACTTAAAAAAATATGTTGCAAATGTTGCAGTGCGATAGGCTCTGCGGGGATGTTGTTGCGTTCTAGCTCAACGAGGATAAAACCATCACCGCGTATCAGCAAAGCGTCGATACGCCCCGCAGCATCCTGAAAAACCCCCCGAATGGCCATGGTCTGCCCCACCAGAGGCGAAAGCGGTGCGATCTGCTGGGATGTCAACCACGTGGACTGGTCGATGTGGCGGCCCAGCATGAAGGCAGGCGCTACACCCACAAAACTCTCAAGATTGGCGCTGGCGTGGGTCACGCAAAGGCTTTGGGTATCGATTCGCAACATCGCACCAAAAGACTGGATGGCCCCGGAAAGGTGCAATTTTTCGGCTTCACAGCCTTGCAACAGTTGCTCCAGCGTGTGGGGGTGAACGTAAATATGTGTGTCGGTCATAAAAAGGACTCTTGTGTGGATGGATGAAAAAAGACCCGGCAGACCACCCGTAGAGGCCAGTCAGGGACAGGTCGCATCATAGGGTTTTTAGCATCGCACAGGCGGGCAAAACCTTGTCAGATGATTGCAGAACTGCGGCAAAATCCTCAACAGACAGGGGGCGGTAAAACAAATAACCTTGGGCAATGTCGCAGCCGTCCTGTTTAAGCACGTCCAGTTGGGCCTGGGTTTCAACGCCTTCTGCGACGACACGAAAGCCCAGCGCGTGGGCCATGTCAATGATGGTCTTGGCGATCGATCGGTCATCAGGCTCGGTGGCTATTTTGTCCACAAAGCTGCGGTCAACCTTTAACTCGTTGAGAGGCAGCTTGCGCAGGTAGGCCAAAGACGAATAACCCGTGCCAAAGTCATCGACACTGACCCCCGTACCCATGTCGTGGAGTCTCATCAGCTTGCCGCGAACCACATCTATCTTTTGCATCAGGGCACTTTCGGTGATCTCGATGCTGATGCTGTAGGCCGGTAAACCGGCATCCTCCAGCCGTGATGTCAGTTGGGTGACAAAATTATCGTCACGCAACTGGTGCGCCGACACGTTGATGGAAATGCAGGGCACACCCAAGCCCTGCCTGCGCCAGCCTGCAATGTGGGACAGCACCATGTCAACAACGCGCTCGCCGATGATCGATATCAAACCACAGCCTTCCGCCACCGGAATGAACTGAACCGGTGAAACATCACCCAAAATGGGGTCACGCCAACGCAGCAAGGCCTCGGCAGCCACGATCAAACCGCTGCTCAAGTCAATTTTGGGCTGATAGACCATGCGAAGGTGATCGTTTTCAAGGGCCATGCGCAATCCGATCTCAAGCGTCATGCGTTGCAAGGCGATGACTTTCATCTCGTCGGCAAAAAACTGGTATTGGTTGCGGCCACGGTCTTTGGCTTGGTACATGGCGGTGTCGGCGTTCTTCAGCAGACCCACGCAGTCCGTCCCATCGTCGGGATAGATGCTGATGCCGATACTGGCCGATACATGCAGGTGGCTGTCGTTGATAAAAAATGCGCTGGACATGCATTCAACAATCCGCGTGGCGATGGCATTGACCTCCGCAAGATCAACATCGGTCAGCACCGCCACAAACTCGTCGCCTCCCAGACGGGCCAACGTGTCGGCATCGCGGGTGCATTGCTGCAGACGCTCGGTGGCTTGCTTGAGCAAAATGTCGCCGACATCGTGGCCCAGGCTGTCGTTGATGTTCTTGAAATTATCCAGGTCAATAAACAAAATCGCCATGCGGTTGCCTTGGCGTTTGGCATGAAACAGGGCATGGTTCATGCGGTCGATCAGCAGGCTGCGGTTGGGTATGCCGGTTAGCTCATCGTGGGTGGCCAAAAACTCAACCCGTTGTTGCGATGACTTAAGAACCGCAATGTCGCTGAAAATGGCCACATAGTTGATCAACATACCGTCATCGTCCTTGACGGCACTGAGGGTCAGCCACTCAGGATAGACATCGCCGTTTTTGCGACGGTTGTAGATTTCTCCTTGCCATGAGCCTTGCTCTTGCAGGCTGCGCCACATCGCTTGATAAAACGCTGGAGATGTTTGGCCCGACTTGAGCAGTCTGGGGTTTTTGCCCAAAACATCGTCAGCCGAATAGCCCGTGATTTGGGTAAAGGCCTGATTGACGCTGAGAATTTGAATATTGGCATCGGTGATGATGATGGCCTCACCGGCGCGGTCAAATACCTTGGAGGCCAGGCGCAATTGCTGATCGGCCTTGCGGCGGTAACTGACATCATTGGACTGTGTGCAGATCGATCGCAAATTGCCGTTGGCATCAAAGATCGGAAAATGAACACTGTCCAGCCATACCGTGCCACCAGCCAGGGCGATACCGTCGGTGGTTTCGATGGCGGTTAGCTTGAGCATGGCCTCAAGGTCACCCGTTCGCATCAATTGGGCGATCTCAGGGCCAAACAATTGCTGGTCGGTCTTTCCGATCACGCTGGGGGCCAAAACCTGAAAAACCTGTTCAAAACGGTTATTGACAAACTCATAACAACCAGCAGCGTCCTTGACCGAAATCAGCGACGTGGCGTGGTTCATGATCGACAACAGGCGCTCTTGACTGTCACGGGTGCGCTGCTGGGCCAGTGTCAGGTCGGTGTTGTCGATAACCACAAGCACTGCGCCTTGCACGGTATTAGGGTGGTTTAACACAGGCGTGACAAACACCTGGTAGGTGCGTCCGCCACCTTGGGCGGCAAAGCTGACTTTGCTGGTGTTGGAGATCGCGGCCTTCAGGTGACTGTCGATGTTTTGCAGGTGGGTCGGCAGGTTAAGGCGAACGACGGACTGCCCCACCGACGCGACAGAGAGGTCGTAACTGCGCATGGCGGCACCGTTGGCGCGTTTGAGTGCGAGCTGAACGTCCAGCAGCAATACCGGAAAATCAACGGTGTTGAACAGGCTTTCAAAATCGCTGTTGATGACAGCCAGCTCGCCAGATTTGATCTGGCTTTCGTCATTGACACTGAGAAGCTCTTCGTTGGTCGCTTGAAGTTCTTCGTTGGATGTTTGCAGTTCCTCGGTCAGGGCCGACATTTCCTCCCTGAAGGCGCTCATTTCCTCCTCCATGGTCTGCAGACGTTCGCGCGCCAAAGCCAGTTCGTCAGCCAATGAGTTTTCAGTCTTGGTGTCAACCTCTTCGGTATCGTCAGCTGCGCCACCACCTGCAAAATGATCGGCGTTTTCAAAAACGACCAAAAATAAATCACTGTCAGACAGGCACGTTACCGGATGAATGGCCAAGCGCCAAACGGCGTAGCCCAAAGACTCAATGCGGCGCTTGCGACTGTAGGCTGTCGCCTTGCGGCGCTGTGCTCTGAATAGGGTGGTCGAAACTTCATGGGTAAATTCGGGGACGATCAAATGCGCCAGATTAAGCTCGGGCGCGCCACTGGGAAAACTGATGAAACGCGCCAATTCACCGTGCGTGTGCAAAATGTGAAAGCTGGCATTCACCAAAATGGCTGACCCCACGCTGTCTGCGAGTGCCTTGAAAAAAATGGTTTCATTCGAACCGGGCAACGGGTGAGACGCGTCGCCCGGACGCTTTAACTGACCGCGCACCAGACGGGCCTGGGGGGTAGATTTAGGGGCCTCGCGGGACCTGAAAATTCGGGCCTGCAAATCGACCGTCGAAAACAAAGCTTCTTGCTGACTGATGGCCTCAGAGTGGCCCAAAAACACCAAGCCGTCTTGCAGCAGGCAGTGATGCACAATGGCCAGAACCCTTGCCTGAAGGTCTGTATTGAAATAAATCAACACATTACGGCAGGACACCAAATCAATTTTTGGAAAAGTAGGGTCAACGGCAATATCCTGACGCGCAAACACCACGCAGTCGCGCAGGCTTTTGGTCACCTCAAAGCCTTTGGCATGCGGCTGAAAATAACGGCTGGTGTATCGAACGGGCATTTCAGCCAAGGCGGCTTGGCTATAGACACCCCGCCGTGCGACAGCCAGGGCATCGCCGTCGATGTCGGTGGCAAACACCAGCAGACGCACGGACCTTCCTGATTCTGAGACCAAGTCAAGACACATCATGGCCAATGAGTAGGCCTCTTCACCGGTAGCGCAGCCCACGACCCAGACGCGAAGCTCATCATCGGGCTGCTTTTGCTGCACCAGTTTTTGAAGATGCGGCCTGAGGGCACGAAAGGCATCTGGATCGCGGAAAAACTCGGTGACCGAGATCAGAGCTTCCTTGGCCAGGGCATCCAGTTCGTCAGGGTGGGTATCGACATGCGCCAGATAGGCCTCAAGGGTGCTGGTTTTTGTCACATTCATGCGCCGCTGAAGGCGACGCTGAACGGTAGCAGGCTTGTAACTGGAAAAATCGATTTGGGTGTGCATGCGCACCCGCTCAAGCAGGGTGGCAAAAGTAACCGAGCGAACATCAGGTTTGCTACCCATGGGCCTGTCGGTGACACCTAACGGGTCTGGCGGCAGGCGCAGCAGATGGTCAAGCACGTGGCAAATCTCGTCAGGCGCAGCGACATAATCCGCTACACCTGCGTCGATGGCCGAGCACGGCATGCCGTCGTACTTGGCACTGTCTGGGGTTTGAACAAACGTCAAACCACCAGCATCCTTGATGGCGCGCAAGCCCAATGTGCCGTCAGAGCCGGTGCCCGACAAAACAATGCCAATGGCACGTTGGCGAAACTCTTGTGCAATGGACTGAAACAACAGGTTGATAGAAGGTTTAGGAATCCCTCCCCCGTCAGGCACACTCAAACGAAAACAGCCGTCGCTCATCACCAGGTTGGAGCCAGGCGGAACGACGTAGATGACGTTAAGCAAGGGTTTTTCGTCAGGCGCGATCTCTCGCACAACCATTTGTGTTTGCCGCGTCAGGATGTCGCTCATCATGCTTGGATGGGATGCCGACATATGTTGGGCCACCACAAAGACACAGTCCGACTGTGTGGGCAGGTCGGTCAGAAATTGGCTGATCGCGTCCAGGCCACCGGCTGAGGACCCAATGCCCACCACATAGTGGGGGAGACCGGTAGAAGCATCAGTCATGACGGTCAGTCTGTAAGACTGTCAACCCTTGACACTGCCTTGATCTCTGGAATTGTTGAATTTGCATTGTGAGCTCCTGAAATGGAATGCGACATAAGGTGTTAAGGCAGCATTGTGTCGTTTTGACGGCAGCAAACAACCACTGCGTCAGCATGGTTTGATCTTGACACGAATGGGGGTGGCCTACCATGCCCACCGAAACTGCAAGTCTCTCAGGTTTAGTATAAACAGGGCCATTGAAAAAACGTGGGGCAAAGGGGCAAAGGGGCAAAGGGATAAACGAGCCTGAAGTCATATCCATCCTAACGCATCAGCTCGATGTTGGCCTGACCGACATTGGCCCGGTGTGTTCACCGACAAACTCCAGGCGGCCCCCTAAAATCGCGCCCCCTTTATCCAACTCATCCAACCCCGAATACCAACATGACCCATGTCGTCACAGAAGCCTGTATCAGATGCAAATACACCGATTGCGTTGATGTATGTCCCGTGGACTGTTTTCGCGAAGGTCCCAATTTTTTGACCATTGACCCTGATGAGTGCATCGATTGTGCTGTATGCATTCCAGAGTGTCCGGCCAATGCCATTTATGCCGAAGAAGACGTGCCGCGTGATCAACAACACATGATCAAACTTAACGCGGAACTGGCCCGCTTGCCAGGCTGGAAAAATATCACCAAACGCAAGCCCCCCCTGCCTGATGCCGATACCTGGAAGGACAAAACCAACAAACTGTCGCATCTGCTGCGTTGAAAGCTGGCATTTGGCTGTACGGACTGGATCGTCATCTGTGCTGTGATTGAAACCGATGCCCTGGTGGTTGGATGTGGGCCGGTCGCGCTCTTTTTGGCATTTCAACTGGGTCTGCATGGCATACGTGCCCAGATGGTCGATGTGCAAGACGAGCCTGGCGGCCAGTGCATCGCGCTTTACCCCGACAAGCCTATCTATGACATCCCCACAGTGCCTGTCTGCACGGGGCGTGAACTGATACAAAACCTGCTGCGGCAGGTCGCCCCCTTTGCGCCAGGGGTTTATCTGGGCCTGCAGGTTTGCACCTTGGCCTGTCAGGCTGACGGTCGCTGGCTGGTCACCACCTGCCAGTTGGCCTCATCGGCGCTGGTCCGTCCGCCGCCGCCCCAGTTCTTAGCCCGCACCCTGTTTATTGCAGCCGGCGCTGGCGCTTTTATTCCCAGAGAATTGCCCATCCCTGGCCTGTCCGGGTTTGTGGGCCGTCAGGTGTTTTATCACGCACAGGTGTCATCCTTGTCGTTGGCAAATCAAAACGTGGTGTTGTCAGGCGGATCTGATGATGCCGTCGCTAGTGCCATCACCTTGGCGCAGAGTAGCACGTGCCGTCCCACAAGCATCACTTTGGTCTATCGGCGCGATCAATTGCCTGCCAGTCCCGACGGTCTGTCACACTTCAATGATCTGCGTTCTGCGGGCCTGGTTCGATTTGTGGCCGGTCAAATTTTGGCCATCCAAACGAATACAACGGGGGATACCCTGACCGGTTTGGTGGTCAGCACACCGGCTGAACCATCGCTGCATCTGCCCGTGGATGCATTGCTGGTGTATGCCGGGCTTAGCCCCAGGCTTGGGCCTGTGGCACAGTGGGGTCTCAAGCTACAGAGCAAACAGCTTGATGTCGATCGCGAGACCTTTGCCACCAGCGCTGACGGCATTTTTGCGGTGGGCGATGTGGTGACCTATCCGGGCAAACAAAAGCTGATCGTGTGTGGTTTCTTTGAAGCCACGCAGGCGGCTGCGGCTGCGGCCGCACGGCTTTGGCCAGAACAACCGTCTGCTCTTCCGTACACCAGCAGCAGCACCTTGCTACAGAGGCGGCTGGGTGTCGGCACGGGGTGATGCAAATTGCTACCGTTGCCGGCCGATTCTGCCCTTGAAATCTGCATGATCACCCATAATTCAAAGCCTTGCCGGTGTCAGTCAGTCTGATAAGCCGGCTTTTTTTGATTCACAAAACCCATCACACCATGAGCAAACAAACCCTTTCTTTTCAAGCCGAAGTGGCCCAACTATTGCACTTGGTCACGCATTCGCTTTACTCCAATAAAGAGATTTTTTTACGCGAGCTTGTCTCCAACGCCTCAGATGCTTGTGACAAACTGCGTTTTGAAGCCCTCGAGAACACAGCCCTCTACGAAGATGCCCCTACGCTTGAGGTCAGGGTATCCTTTGACAAGGATGCCAAAACCCTGACCATCACCGACAACGGTGTCGGCATGAGCGAGCAAGAGGCCGTGGAGCATCTGGGCACCATCGCCAAGAGCGGTACCAAAGACTTTATGAGCCGATTGAGCGGTGACCAAAAAGCCAGCGCATCACAGCAAGGCCAGTTGATCGGCCAGTTTGGCGTGGGCTTTTATTCGGGCTTTATCGTGGCCGACAAGATCACCGTCGAAACCCGCCGCGCAGGCTTGACTGCCGCACAGGGTGTGCGTTGGGTCAGTGCCGGTGTCGGCAGCTTCGAGGTTGAAACCATCGACCGTCCCATACGTGGCACCAGCGTCACCTTGCACCTGCGCGAGGACGCGATGGACTATGCCAGCGCCTGGAAACTTAAAAGCATCATCAACAAATACTCCGAACACATCAGCCTGCCCATCTTGATGGAAAAGGAAGAGTGGAAAGACGGCGAACTGCTCAACCCCAACGATGAAAAAGGCGGTCGCCAGCCTGGCAGCATGGTCAAAACCGGCGAATGGGAAACCGTCAATAAGGCCAATGCCATCTGGGCACGCTCCAAAAAAGACATTACCCCAGAGCAATACAACGAGTTTTACAAACAGATCAGCCACGATTACGAACCCCCATTGGCGCATACCCATAACCGGGTTGAGGGCAGCACGGAGTACACCCAACTGCTGTACATCCCAGCCAAAGCCCCGTTTGATCTGTATAACCGCGAAAAATCAGCAGGGGTCAAGCTTTACGTCAAGCGCGTTTTCATCATGGACGATGCCAATGCCCTACTGCCCACCTACCTTCGGTTTGTCAAGGGCGTGGTTGATTCCAGCGACCTGCCGCTCAATGTCAGTCGTGAATTGCTACAAGAAAGCCGCGATGTCAAAGCCATTCGTGAGGGTTGTACCAAGCGCGTTTTAAGCATGTTGGAAGACTTGGCCCAAAACGACCATCAGCCAAACGCACCGCACACCTGTTGCCAACACGATGGCAAAGGCGGCTCGTGTTGTGCAGAGGACGGCAAGACTGACGATGGCACAGGTTCATGTTGCAAAGGGGATGACAACACCTGTGATGGAACGGGTCAGTGTGGCCACGAACACGCTGCATCAGACAAAGACGTGACCGACGTGACGGATGTGACCGATGTGACCGATGTGATCAGCGCAGAGGACAAATTGCAGGAAGGCAAATACACCCGCTTTTACAAAGAATTTGGTGCTGTTCTCAAAGAAGGGCTGGGCGAGGATTTTTCCAACAAAGACCGCATTGCCAAATTGCTGCGCTTTGCTTCCAGCACCACAGACACGGTGAGTGTCAGTTTTGCAGACTACAAAGCCCGCATGAAGGACGGTCAGGAAGCCATTTATTACATTACTGCAGACACTCTGGCCGCCGCCAAAAACAGCCCTCAATTGGAAGTCTTCAAGAAAAAAGGCATTGAGGTGTTGTTGATGACCGACCGTGTGGATGAATGGGCGCTGAACTACGTGCATGAGTTTGACGGAACATCCCTGCAAAGCGTGGCCAAGGGCGCGGTTGACCTGGGCAAGCTTCAAGACGAAACCGAGAAAAAGGCCGCCGAAGAAGCCGCTGAAACGTTCAAGCCTTTGCTGGCCAAACTTAAAGAAGCCTTGAAGGACAAGGCTGAAGACGTGCGCGTGACCACCCGTCTGGTGGACAGCCCATCGTGTCTGGTGGTGCAAGACAATGGCATGAGCACCCAACTGGCCCGTATGCTCAAGCAGGCAGGTCAAACCACGCCTGATGTCAAGCCCGTGCTTGAGGTCAACGCCTCGCATCCGCTGGTTAAAAAACTGGAGGGGTCCGTGCATTTCCATGATCTGGCACACATCTTGTTTGACCAGGCGCTCTTGGCCGAGGGCGGTTTGCCTGATGACCCTGCCGCTTACGTCCGTCGGGTCAATGCCCTGCTGGTCTGACCCGTGCATCGCAGCGGGGGCCTGACTTTCATGGTTGCTGACGGCAGGCCCCTCACCATCGCATCACGGCATCACGGCTGATATCCTGATGGCGCTTGTTCCCTACGCGTTGCTGCGTCCTTGCTTGTTTGGACTTGACCCCGAAACTGCCCATCGCTTGACGATAAGCGCCTTAGCACACACCCAGGGCACTGTTCTGCAATGGGCCTATCGCTGTCAGCCTGTGGCAGATCCCTTTGAACTGGCGGGATTAAGGTTTCCAAATCGGGTGGGCCTGGCAGCCGGCTTGGACAAAAACGCCCGTTGCATCGACGGTCTGGCGGCCCTGGGGTTTGGCTTTGTGGAACTGGGAACGGTCACCCCTTTAGCCCAGCACGGCAACCCCAAACCTCGCATGTTCAGGCTGCCAACCGCAGGTGCCCTGATCAACCGCTTAGGGTTTAACAACGATGGTTTGGCGGCTTTTATTGCCAACATCAAACGCTCAGCGCTCTACCGTCGTCGCCAATCCGGTTCGTCCGGTTCGTCCTGTTCGTCCTGTTCGTCCAATTTGTCCCCTATGCTGCTGGGTTTGAATATTGGCAAAAATGCCGCCACACCCATGGTGTCTGCTGTGGAGGACTATCTGGTTTGTCTGGACGCTGTCTATCCGTATGCCGACTACATCACGGTCAATGTCTCAAGCCCCAACACAAGGGACCTGCGCAGTTTGCAGCACGATGCCGCGCTGGATGACTTGCTGGGTACGCTGTCAGAGCGCCGCGAACATTTGGCCAGACAGCACAGCAAACAAACCCCTATCTTTCTCAAAATTGCGCCGGATCTGGATGACGAACAAGTGGGTGTGATCGCACAGACCCTCGTTCGCTACGGACGCTACGGGCAAAACCGCGACGGACAGGTCAATAACGCCTGGGGAGTGGTGGCATCCAACACCACGCTCAGCCGCTCAGCCGTGAAAGGGATGCCCCATGGCGAAGAATCAGGCGGGTTGTCAGGTGCTCCCCTGCTGTCTGTGAGCAACTCGTTGGTCACCCGTCTGCGCAGTGCCCTGGGGCAAGGCTTTCCGATCATCGGATCGGGTGGGATCATGAGTGCGGAGGATGCCGCAGGCAAGATACAAGCGGGGGCGGACGTGGTGCAGATTTACACAGGGCTGATCTACCAGGGGCCTGACTTGATTGGACAGTCAGCGCGTTTGATCCGTCATTTAGCACAATAAATTTCGCAGGGCAGCCTGGCCTACGGGCTTGCAGACCGAACCCAGCAAACTAAAGTGGCGCAACCTAGCCACCAGGGATGCTGCGTGCATGACATCATCGTTTTGGCCCGACACGATGATCAATCCACCGGAAAAGCCCGCCTGGGCCAGTGCATCCATGAACTGAAAACCGTCCATGCCCGGCATATGCAGGTCCAGCAGCAGCAGGTCAAAGGCTGAGGTAGCGCGGCCGGCATGAGCCAGTTGGTCCAGTGCCATGGCTCCACTGGTTGCCGTTGTGATGTCGAACAAACCCAGTCCATGCAAAAGACCGGTGATGTGTTCCAACTGAAAACGGTCGTCATCGACCAGCAAAACGCGGCGACTGTCGCCATCCAATGGCGCATGGTGTGTGGAACTGATCTTCATGGCGGTGGCCTATACGGCAGGTTGGTAAATCTGGTCATCCATGGTGGATGCTTCATTCATGGCATGCAGCCAGTCGTCGGCGTGGGGAGGCATCTGGCTGTCAAGCTGCTCCACGGTTTGCTGCATGCGTGCCATGTTGTCATGCACACCGAGCAGGATCTGCGATACACGGTCTTGAAACTGCATGGCCATCATCAGCTTTTCAACCTCTTGGCGCACCACCATGCCGTGCTCGTGCATGGAGTCAGCCGATGCCCCCAGCTTGCGAACATGGCCTAAGACATGCTCGACCAGCTCACCGGACAGCGACACCGCACGTTTGTCCTGAATGGCGGAATCCTCGGCGGTGGTCATGGTGGCCTTCATGGTAGCGAGGATTTGACCCACACGATTACCGATCCGCTGGCCGGTGTCGGCTGAGCGCTGCGACAAAGCCCTGACCTCGGTTGCCACCACGGCAAAACCGCGGCCAGACTCTCCTGCGCGTGCGGCCTCGATGGCTGCGTTCAGGGCCAACAGATTGGTCTGGGCAGCAATGCTGCGAACCTCGGCACTCATAACCGCAAGCTCAAGCGTATCCTTGGCCAACTGACGAACGTTGGTCATCAGCGCATCTTTCCCCTCGATCAAACTGGTCAGGGATAAAACGACGGGTTGCAATTCACGCTCGCACAGGGTCAGCAAGCTGATGGTGGAATCGTCCCTGGTGCGCAGATCCGTCCCACCAATACCGGCCTGGTCAAACTGTTCCAGTACCGATCCAAAGCTGGTCGTCAGTTGCGTCACGGCTTGCTCTGTGTGGTTTTTGACCAAGTCAACCTGGTACTGCCAGGCGGGCAATACGTCTTGTAACAGGGGAGGCAGCCCTTGGAGCGCGCTGCCGTCCAGCGCGCTTTGCGGCGCTTGGTTGATGCGGTTTGCAAGCACACTCACCCTTGAGTGCAGCCACCACACGCTGGCTCCAGACACTGCGGTGGTGCCCAACAAACCTAGCCAGGGCAACCAATTGGCATCAAACAGCAGGGGTAAAGACGCAAACACTGCGGCCAACACGGGTGCCGCAAACCACCAGCCTGTGGATGCTGCGGCAAAGTCAGGAGGATGGTTGCCGTTAGAAGGGTGATCTGGCATGGAGAAAATCCTTGTGGCTTCAAATAAAACGACGTGTGGTAGAGGGTGATCGGTGAATCTCTTGACAGCAACCTCAGGGTCCCGTGCAGGCGGTATGCTCTGCTGCAAAGCATCATAAACCCAAAAAACAGCCTGACCCATGTCGCATAGGCACTTTGATCACGGATGGAATCACAAAATGGCTCACAGCACCGCCATAATCTGTCCCTTGAAATACCCTGTCATCCCGCCCCACTTACTGAAAGGCCTGCTCAATGCGATTTGCACCCAACGCGATATTGGTCGTTGATGACGATGAATTTCAACGCGATTTGATCGGTCTGCAACTCTCCAATCTCGGCTGTCATGCCATTTTGATGGCAGCCAACGGTGCCGAAGCCCTTAAGCAGTTTGATCTCCACAAAGCCAGTCTTCGCTTGATCATCAGTGACCTGTCCATGCCCGACATGGATGGTCTGGTGATGATGCGCCACCTGGCTCAACGCGACTTTGGCGGGGCCATCGTCCTACTGTCAAGCATGCAAGACGAGATTTTGAGCAGTGCAGGTGGCCTGGCCAACGCCCACGGACTGAATATTCTGGGCTGCCTGAGCAAGCCTTGCAATCCCGAAAAACTGCGGTCATTGCTGGGCAGTCTGAGCGTTCAACCCAACCTGACGGTGCAGTCCAGCCTGTCACAGGCCCTAGCCCCCGAGCGTCTGGCGGCCGCGTTAGCCTGTGGGGAGTTTGTGGCTTGGTATCAGCCCAAGGTTGACCTGCACAGCGGCAAGCCCGTGGGGGCCGAAGCGCTAGCCCGCTGGCCACAGGCTGATGGCAGCTTGATCAGTCCTGCCAGCTTTGTACCGGCACTTGAGGCCGCAGGGCTGGCCGACGAGCTGTTCTTCGTCATGGCCACCCAAGTGGCTGGAGCCATGGCGCACTGGCGATCCAAAAACATCCCCATCAAAACCGCGATCAACCTGTCCATGGACTCAGCGCTTAACCTAACCATGCCTGAGCGCCTGGGGCGTATCGTCAGTGCGGCAGGGCTGGCCCCCACTGACTTTGTGATCGAGGTCACCGAAAGCCGCCTGATGGTTGAACGCTCTCTAGCCATGGAAAGTTTGACCCGACTGTCATTGATGGGCTACACCTTGTCCATCGACGACTTTGGCACCGGTTACTCCAGTCTTGTGCAACTTATTGACCTGCCATTCAAAGAACTCAAGATAGACGGCAGCTTTGTTCAAAGATCAGACACCGAGCGCAAGGCCCAGGCTATTTTGCGCATTGCCATCATGCTGGGGCAGGAGTTGGGTATCAACGTGATTGCGGAAGGCGTTGAAACCGTCGAGCAGCTTGAATTTATCCGTGCCAGCGGCGGCCACACAGTGCAGGGCTATTACTATTCGCGTCCCTTGCCGTTGCCCTCCTGTACCGAATGGTTCAAGGACAGGTTGCCCGCATGAATAACGCCATCAATCCCATCACCCCCATCAGTCCATGGTCATGGCGGTCGCTACAGACCCGCATCACGGTGCTGACGCTGTCGGCTTTTCTGGTCAGTATCTGGTCATTGTCTTTGTTTGCCGCCCGCACCCTGCACCAAGACATCTTGCAATTGCAAAGCGACCAGCAAATGGCCACCGTGACGCTCCACGCTGGCGACATCCACCGCACACTGACGGAGCGCCTGGCCTCACTTGAGTCCATTACGCCGCTCTTGACGCTTAACTTGCTACAGTCCCCCGCAGACCTTCAGGCATTCTTAGTGGATCGGCTAACCCTGCCTGTGCTGTTTAACGGGGGGTTTTTTGTAACCGATGCCAGCGGCACAGCCATCGCGTCCTTGCCGTTGAGTGCGCACCGGGTGGGTGTGAACTACATGGAGCGTGACCACGTTGCATCAGCACTGAGGCAAGGCATCAGCACCATCAGCAAGCCTGTGATTGGCAAGCAATTGTTGTCGCCGGTCGTGTCCATGGCTGTACCTATTCGCGACATCTTGGGACGCCGTATCGGCTGTGTCGTGGGGGTGATTGACTTGGGTCGTCCCAACTTTTTGGACCAGATGCTCTCTGCTCATTACGGAAAGACGGGCGCGTATTTGCTTGTGGCCAATCCGTGGCGCATCGCGGTGTCTGCCACGGACAAACGGCATACCCTCAAAGACTTGCCGGGTGTAGGCGTTCATCAAGCCCTGGACCGCTTTGTGGGCGGTTTTGAGGGCACGGTTCTCATGCAAGACCTTCAGGGAGTTGATGTTTTGGCATCTTCTGTTCGCATACCGGTGGCCAACTGGAGCATGGTGGCGATGCTCCCCGTTGAAGAAGCTTTTAGACCGGTCAATCACCTCATCCAGCTCATCGGGCTGGCCACATTCATAGCCTCTTTGCTGACGGGCACCCTGACTTGGTGGCTTTTGCGCAGACAGCTTAGGCCCGTGCATGAGGCCTTTCGATCCTTGGTTTTGCAAGGTGCGTCTTTGCAGCCTTTGCAGCCCTTGCCCAAAACCAGCGATGATGAAGTGGGCCAACTGATCAGTGGATTCAATGACTTGATTCAGAGTTTGGCCCAGCGCGAGACCGACTACAAGCGGAGTGAACAGAACGCGCGCACCTTGGCCACCAGGCTGGACGAAGCCCAGAAAATGTCGCAGCTTGGTAACTGGACGCTCGATATCGAGACGGGGGCGTTGGACTGGAGCAGCGAGATATACCGGATGTTTGAGCTTACTCCCGAGCAGTTTGCCGCCACCTACGAGGCCTTTCTGGACGCTATTCATCCGGATGACCGACAGATGGTGAACGAAGCCTACATTGCGTCCCTGTCTTCGCGAACACCCTACCAAGTTGAGCACCGCTTGCTGATGACCGATGGTCGTATCAAGTGGGTACAAGAGCGCTGCCGTTCCGAGTTTGATGCCGTCGGCCAAGCCCTGCGTTCGATAGGCACCGTGCTGGACATCACCGACAGCAAACTGGCTGAAACCGCCCTCAAAGAAGCCCACTACCTGCTGATGACCGTGATCGATGCCATACCGATGCGCATATTCTGGAAGGGCTTGCACCTGAACTTTTTGGGCTGCAACACAGAATTTGCCCGTGAGGCCGGCAAGCAAAGCCCTTCTGAGCTGATCGGCAGAGATGACTTTCAAATGGGCTGGGCCGACCAAGCCTATTTGTACCGCGAGGATGACCGCAAAGTGATCAACACCGGTGTGCCAAGGCTGTTTTATGACGAGCCAGAGACACGCCCTGACGGCCAAACAACCTGGCTGCGCAAATCCAAAATTCCGTTGCGTGACCCCACAGGCCAAGTGGTGGGGGTACTTGGCATCATTGAAGACATCACGCAGCGCAAACTGGCCGAGGAGCAGTTGCGCAAACTGTCGCAGATCGCCGAGCAAAGCCCAGAAAGCGTGGTGGTGACCAATCTTGCCGCCACCATTGAGTATGTCAATGAGACATTTGTGCGCAACACCGGCTATACCCGCGAAGAGGCGATCGGACAAAACCCCCGCATCCTTCAGTCTGACCAAACCCTCCAAGCCACGTATGACACCATGTGGGAGACTTTGGTGCAGGGCAAAACTTGGAGCGGCGAGTTAGTCAATCGTCGCAAGAACGGCAGCGTTTACCATGAATGGGCGATCATCTCGCCCCTGCGTGACCGTGACGATGTGATCACCCATTACGTGGCCGTCAAGGAGGATATCTCCGAGAAAAAACGCACCGCCAATGAGCTGGACCAGCATCGTCACCGGCTTGAAGAACTGGTCAAAGTCCGCACCGAGGAACTGGACCGGGCGCGGCAGCAGGCCGATGCCGCCAACCGATCCAAGTCTGCCTTTCTGGCCAACATGAGCCACGAGATTCGCACCCCCATGAACGGTGTGATCGGGATGCTCGACATCATCATGCAAACCCACTTGAGCACCGACCAGCGGCGCATGATGGCCACCATCAACAGTTCATCCATGGCCTTGTTGCACATTCTGAATGACATTCTGGATTTTTCAAAAATCGAGGCCGGCAAGCTTGAGCTTGAACACGTTCCCACCCATCTGCGCGAAGTGGTTGAGGATGCCGCCCTGTTGATGCAAAACGTGGCTGGCAACAAAGGCATGACTAACAGCGAAGGAAGCAACCAAGACTCTGAAATCTCTTTGTTTTTTGACCCCACCCTGCCTGAATGGATTCTCTCTGACCCCACCCGTTTGCGCCAGATTTTGCTCAACTTGTTGAGCAACGCGCTTAAATTTACGTCTCACCGTGCAGGCCACACCATGTTGCACGTGCAACCCTCCACCCTGTCTGACGGCACAGCCTGTATTCAAATGAGCGTGATCGACAACGGCGTTGGCATGAGCGAGGACGTGGTCGCCAAGCTCTTTCAGCCCTTTACCCAGGCAGAATCGAGCACGATGCGCCGCTTTGGAGGTACAGGACTGGGACTGTCCATCACGCACCATCTGGTTGATCTGCTGCATGGCAGCATCAAGGTGCAGAGCGCCTTGGGCCTGGGTTCTGAATTTACCGTTGAGATTCCGGTCACGGTCACCGCCGCACCGCCGGGTCATCATCCACCCCTAATGCCTGATTTACGCGGGGTCTCGGTATTGACGGTGGCCCCCTCGGTGGCTTCCATGACGCTGTTTCAGATGTACCTGGGCGCTGCCGGTGCTCAGGTAATGGCTGTCCCCGACGTCGCTGCTGCACGCCATCGCATGGCACAGCCCGCATCCCTTGACGCGCCCATCGTCTTGTTGCTGGACAGCACCCAGACCGACAGGGCAGACCCGCAGCTCACGGGTTCGTTGGCGGACTTTGATTGTGACGATGATCAAACCGGTGTCGTACGGCTGGTCCGCCGAGGTCGCACAAGCACCAGCCGTCACGCTGTGGACGTGCTTACCTGGCCCTTGCTCTATGCGGATCTGCTGAGGGGCGTCGGTGTGGCGTCCGGTCGCATGGACATCCGTGACTTGGCGCAAGCCGACGGGCATCCATCACTGTTGCTGGGCCGTACGGCCCCAGACATCGACACGGCAGCTCGTCGTGGTCATTTGATCTTGGTGGCCGATGACAACGAAACCAACTGCTGCGTGATCCGCGAACAGCTCAAACTCTTGGGCTACGCCAGCGAGGTTGCCCCTGACGGCGCGGCAGCACTGGCCCTATGGCGCACGGGGCGTTACGGACTCTTGCTGACCGACTGCCACATGCCGATTTTGGACGGTTTTGAACTGACCGCAGCCATTCGCCAGGACGAGGGCACAGGTCCCCACAAACCCATCATCGCCGTCACCGCCAACGTGATGCAAGCCGACACCGACTTATGCAAGGTACACGGCATGGATGACCACCTGAGCAAACCGCTGCGCATGCAGGCGCTGAGCGCGGTGCTGGCGCGCTGGCTGCCATTGCCTGCTGCCGATCAATCGGTTTCAGATGCCCCACTGCCCTCGGATGCAAACTTAGGCATCATGTCAAACCCGTCGCATGAGGACATGCCGGCAGAGTGGGATGCCAGCGTGCTGGGCCATCTGGTGGGTTATGACCCCGCCGTTTTGCAACACGTGTTTCAAAAGTTTTTGAGCAATACCACCCGCCAATTTGCTTGCCTAGAGCACGCCCTGGATACCCGTGACATGAACACCCTGACGGCTTTGGCACACACGCTTAAGTCTGCAGCCCGATCGGTCGGAGCCTTGGCCCTGGGCGACCTGTGCCAGTCGATCGAAACCGCTGGCGCGTCAGGCCACGCGGAGGTTTGTTTGCAACTGGCTCAAGCCCTGCCTGCGGCACTGACCGCTGCTATCGCCCACATTCGCCAGCATCTGGCAGGCTAACGACCCACATTCATGAAATTTGACCCTCTCTTTAAAAACGCTAACCACCTGCCGGTGCTGCCCAAAGTGCTGCAAAACTTGCTGGTCAGCTTTAACGACGATACCCTGCGCGCTGACTTGCTGGCGCGGCAGATCGAGCAAGACCCCGTGATCAACGCCCGTCTGCTTCGTTTAGCCAACTCCGCCTGTTACCAGATGCCGCAGACCATCAGCACGGCCCATCAAGCCGTTCAACAACTGGGCATGGTCAATGTCCGTTCCCTGGTGATCAGCATTGGACTGGCGGGCTGCCTGTCGGGACTTCCGCCTGCCTTGATCCAACCCTACTGGCGGCACAGCCTGCACACAGCCACCGCTGCCCGCTACTGGGCATCCGGGGTGCAGATCGATGCCGAACTGTCCTACACCCTGGGTCTGCTGCACGGAATAGGCCAGTTGGTGCTGCGCACGGTCTATCCGGATGCCATGCTGCGGCTTGACCAGCAAACCGGCCCATTTGCACCTGGGCGACGGGCAGCGGAGCGCGAAGAATTTGGCTATGACCACGCCGATGTAGGCGCTGGACTCGCATGTCACTGGCAACTACCGCCGCTGTTTGCCATCGTGATTGCTGGCGCAATGGCTACCTCCGACACCAGCGATGCCGCCCGTTTGACAGCACTGGTGCAGGTGGCCACCTGGCAATCGTGGGTATCTGACCAGCTTTTTAACGAAGACCAAATCGAGACCACCTGGCCGGCCCCGTTGGCCCTGCAGGTGGGCCTGGATCGCAGCGTTTGTGGACAGCACTTTCCGCCCTGGGCACAGTTGTGCGCCGGCCTTGAGGACTGCCTGATCTTCACATGAAATACCTGGCTTTCAAATTGGCGTTTGCCACGCTAGCCTATGCCGGAACGTCCTGGCTGGTGCAGGTGTATTTTTCTACCCAGTTCAAGGGCAGTATTTTCTTTTTGGCCAGTGGTGTGGCTCTGGTGGCCTTGGTGCTGGGCGGCAAGCGTTATTTTTTTAGCATTTTTTTGGGCGGTGTGCTAACCAATTGGCTGACTGACAAAACGTCTTACGCCAATTTGCTACAGGCCGGCGGTGCAGCCAGTGGGGCGTGGTTGGGGGCCTGGCTGCTGCGTCGTCGTGGACGGCTTGTGCATCATTTTGATGATTGTCTTGAAGGACTGCCCGATTTTTTGTACTTGATGGTGCTGGGTGGTCTGGTCAGTTGCAGTGTCAGCGCCGTGCTTGGCAGTTTCAGTTTGTGGTTACAGGGCTTTGTCAGTACCGGTAATTTTGGGGTAAGCGTGCTGGAATGGTGGATGGGCGACGTGCAAGGTGTGGTACTGCTTACACCGTTTGTTTTACTGTGGCGGCCCAGCCCCAACCGGCCTTTTGTCTTACCGTCCGCTCGCTATTTGTCTGAAACTGCATGGGTTTTTGGGTCAACGGCGCTGGTGGCCTGCATGATTTTTTTGGACTGGGGGCAGGTCTGGTTTGACGCACATGCAGGACTGATGCCCCGCGCATCTTCGCAGTCCTACTGGATGTTTGTCTTTATCACCTGGATAGCTGTGCGTCTGGGCCTGCGGGCCACCAGCTTGGCCATTCTGATGGTGGCGACCATTGCCGTGGTGGGCATCTATCAGAATGCGGGGGTGTTCAAACACGATATGGACCGTAGCCTGATCAGTTACTGGTTTTATACCCTGTGCCTGTCGGTAGTGGGCATGACGCTGGCGTATTACATCGACAGCAACAAACGGCTTGCAACCACCTTGTTCACATCAGACGCAAAAACCCGCCTGTGGCTTGATGAGTCCCCTGACCCCATCTTTAGCTTTACCCCAGACGCTCACTATGCCTATGTAAACAACGCCTTTGCAAAGCCGTTTGGCCTCTCGCCTGGGGACATCATTGGCCGGACACCGGGTGACATCTTTCCGCCCCAGGAGGCTGAGCTGCGTGTGGCCGTCGTCAAGAACGTTTTTGCCCATGGACAAGAGCACAACCTAGAAGTCCGAGTACCAGCGGCGACCGGCGACCTCTTTTTTCTGACCCACGTCAAGCCTATCTTTAATACAGAGCGTCAAGTGGTGGCAGCGCTGGGCATCGCCCGTGAAATCACCCTGCGCAAACAGGCCGAGATGGCCCTTAAAACCTCGATGGCGCAGTTGGATGCCACCCTCAATGCCACCCAAGAGGGCATCTGTGTGACCGACCAACAAGAGCGCGTCTTGCTCTGGAACCAGCGCTTCATCGACCTTTGGCATGTTCCCCCAGACATCCTTGAAAACCACGACCTCGTGGCTCTGCGAAAGTTTCAGACCGCGCAAATGGTCAATCAGACCACCCTATCATCAACCCTGGAGGGAAGCAAGCTTTCGCCTGGCAGCCATCACTTGGCCATGATTTGGCTGTCGGATCACCGGATTTTGTACGTCAGCGTTCAGCCACAGATCGTCGATGGGCAAATCACCGGCAGGGTGTGGTCGTATGCCGACGTGACCGACCTTAAAAATGCTGAGGAGGCGGCTCACGCAGCCGCCCGCACCAAGGCCAGCTTTTTAGCCAACATGAGTCACGAAATTCGCACCCCCATGAACGGCGTGGTGGGCATGATCGACCTGCTTGATCGCACAGATCTTCAGCCTGATCAGCGTCGCATGGTGGGGGTGATGCAGCATTCTGCCGAAGCGCTTCTGGCCTTGCTCAACGACATTCTGGATTACTCCAAGATGGAAGCCGGCAAAATGACCATCGAATACATTGCCACACCCTTGCGCCAGGTGGCTGAGAGCGTGATTCAGCTCTTGCAGCCGTCCGCCAGCGCCAAGTCTGTTGAGATGAACCTGTGGGTGTCACCTCAGTTACCGGACTGGTTTGTGTGTGACCCCACCCGTCTGCGCCAGATGCTTTTTAACCTGGTGGGTAACGCCATCAAGTTCACATCCTCTTCACCCGATCACACCGGTCGGGTTGTTTTACGGGTGATGCCCGGCACACAGGCAGACGGTCCCCAAATCGTGCAATGGTGCGTCCAGGACAACGGCATAGGCATCAGTCCCGATGTTGCGGCCACCTTGTTTACGCCTTTTACACAAGGAGACACCGACACCACGCGCCGGTTTGGTGGCACGGGGCTGGGCTTGTCCATCACCTACCAGTTGGCAAGGCTGATGGGTGGAAGTCTGACCGTGCAAAGTGCGTTGGGCCAGGGGTCAGAGTTTCGCCTTCAGTTGCCTCTACAGACGGCCCCTGCCAGCAGTCCTATGGCTTTGCCGGACAAGACGGACGGGCCAGACCCACTTGACGTGCAGTTTTTGCCTGCACCCAGCACAAACCAGGCTATCGATCGCGGTCAATTGGTTTTATTGGCCGAAGACAACCCTACCAACCGCGATGTGTTGCATGAACAATTACGACAGTTAGGCTACGCCGCCGAGATCGCTGAAGACGGTGTCGTTGCCATGGAGATGTGGCGCACGGGTCGCTATGCGCTGCTGCTGACAGACTGTCATATGCCTCGTATGGATGGCTTTGAACTGACGGCAGCCATCCGTGCCGCAGAGTCCCCCCATCAACATCACCCCATCATCGCCGTAACGGCCAACGCCATGTCCGGCGAAGCCCGACGCTGCCTGGATGCCGGCATGGACGACTATTTGTCCAAGCCCCTGCGGTTGCACGAGCTGGGGCTGATGCTGGCCAAGTGGTTGCCGATCAACCCCGTCACTTCTGTCACGACACCGTTAGCCCCATCGGTTGTGGACAGCTCACCGGCATCACCAGCATCATCCACCCCCACAGAGGCTGGCCCGCAGGCTGTTTGGGATGACACCATGCTGGACCAGTTGATAGGCCACAACCCGGCCAAACAACGTGACTTGTTGCGCAAATACGTGACGAACTCAAACGCCCAGGTACTTGACATCATGCAAGCCGTGCAGGCCGTGCAGGCCGTGCAGGCCGGTGATCTGGCACATGTGGTTCAAGTGGCCCATGCCTTGAAGTCTGCCTCCAAAATGGTCGGTGCGCTCGTGTTGGGTGAGCACTGTAAGCAGATAGAACGTGCAGCACAGGTTGGTCAGGCCTTTCAGTGCCAAACACTGGTCGCCGCTTTGCCTGCCCTGTTTGAACAGGCGCATGTTCTGATCTTGGCCCATTTGGCCTCACCTTTGGCCCATGAACCCGATGAACCTTCGCATGAATAACACCCAAGGCACAGCCCCCGCCCCTGGGACTGTCGTGGGCCCTGACACTGAAGCCGTCTGCGGCATCAAACCATTGCCACGCTACCACCGCTACAAGCCCAGCCCGCAGGCTCTGCTGGTGGCCATGGGGGTCACGGGTTTGCTGTGGCAGCCATTGCGGCTGGACATTGTGGGTGTCATGCTGGGCACTTTGCTGGTGCTGCTCACCGAGCTAACCACACGTCTCGTGCATCGTCTGCAACAACAAACGGCAGAGCGACTGTCTCACCAACTGGCGCAGCAACAGGCAAAAGATCACGCTGCCCTGCGGCAAGAAGTTGAACAACAACTGCGTGACAGCCTATGGGCCATGAATGAGGCCCAGCGTATTGCACGGGTAGGCACCTACATCACCGACATCAAAACCGGCCTGTGGACAGGTTCTGCCGTCTTGGACGATATTTTTGGAATTGACGACAGCTTTGTCAAAACCATCCCTCACTGGAACAGTTTGATAGCCCCTGAGTTCCGTCAAGAGATGCTGGATTATTACTACCTGGTCATCGGCAGTGACGGTCAATTCAATCGCGACTACCAGGTAATTCGCCCGATGGATGGGCAGCGCCGGTGGGTGATGGCCACCGGAGAATTTACATACGATGCCGATGGCAACCCGGCCTACTTGCGGGGAACGATTCAGGATATTGATCAGCGCAAACATGCCGAGCTTGATCTGCTGCAATACCGTGACCACCTTGAGGTTCTGGTTCAAGAAAAAACCGCCGAACTGCGACGCAGCGTTGATGCCACCCAAAGCGCTCTGGCTGAGCTTGAGCAGCAAAAGCGGGTGTTGGACCAACATGCCATCATGACCATCACCGACGCAGAGGGGCGCATCATCTATGGCAATCACAAGTTCACCGAAGTCAGCGGCTATGCCCCCGCTGAATTTTTGGGCCATACCCACCAGATGGTTTATTCTGGCCATCACACTGGCGAATTTTTCAAGGGAATGTTTGATGCGATCAACGCAGGCCAGGTCTGGCACGACACCGTCTGTGACCGCGCCAAGGACGGCCATTTGTTTTGGATGGATACCACCGTACTGGCCGTTTTGGATGCAAACGGTGTGCCCCAAAGGTACTTGGCCGTTCGCACCGACATCACGGCACGCAAGCTGATCGAAGAGCAACTGCGTTCCAGTCAGCAACGCTTTATGTCGCTGGTCGAAAACCTGAATGGTGTTGTGTTCACACTCAATACACACGGTGTATTTGAATATGTGTCGCCCCAGTGGACACGTTCGATAGGTCATGAGTTGCATGAGGTGATCGGTCAGCCGTTTACCTTGTTCATTCACCCTGATGACGTGGCTGCCTGCCAAGGCTTTATGCAGCGCATCCTTGAATCGGGCCACCAACATGCCGGCGTGGAATACCGCATACGGTGCAAAGACGGCCACGACCTGTGGTGCAGTGCCAGTGGGTCGCAGATCAAGGATGAGGTCACCGGTGTCGTCACGCTGATCGGTGTGGGGCGCGACATCAGCCGTGGCAAACGCGATCGCCAGGCTCTTGAAGAGACGGTGTCTTTGCTCAATGCCACGCTTGAATCAACCGACTATGGCATTTTGGTGGTCAGCCATGACGGATGCATTGCCCGCTACAACCAGCGATTTATTGATCTCTGGCACATACCGCCAGAGCTGTTGAGTACGCCTAGCCATAACCCCATTCTGGCTTTTGCAGCCACCAGGGTCAAGCAGGCATCGCAATTTTTGGCCAAAGTTCAAACTTTGTATGATGCCCCAACGGCATCCAGCGATGACTTGATTGAACTGACCGACGGACGTGTGCTCAGGCGTATTTCGCACCCCCAAAAGATGGGTGATGCCGTTGTTGGGCGCGTGTGGTCATTTGACGATATTTCTGAACTCAAACGCGCCGAGAGGGCAGCACAGGCCGCCAGCCGCGCCAAGTCCGAGTTTTTAGCCAACATGAGCCATGAAATTCGTACCCCCATGAACGGTGTGGTGGGCATGGTGGATGTCTTGCAACATAGCGATCTGGATGACAAACAACGCAGCATGTTGGACACCATTCACCGCTCAGCATCAGCGCTTTTGAACATTCTGAACGACATCCTGGATTACTCCAAGGTTGAGGCCGGCAAGCTGACCATTGAACACATTCCCACCCATTTGCGGGATGTGATTCACAGCGTTGTGCAATTGATGAGCGCAGGGAGTAGCAGCACATCGCTGCCCCCGCCTAAGCTATCGGTTGGGATAGCGCAAGAATTGCCTGAGTGGATTTATTCTGACCCCAGCCGGCTGCGCCAGGTGCTGATTAATTTGACCGGCAATGCCATCAAATTTAGCCAAGGCCATGGTGGGCAAGAGGCCCGTGTGGTCTTGCGAGCCGACCCAGGTTTGTTGCCGGATGGTCAGTGTGCTTTGTTATTGCGCGTGGTGGACAACGGCATTGGCATGACTCAGGATGTTCTGGGGCGACTGTTCACACCCTTTACCCAGGCCGACAGCAGCACCTCACGCCAGTTTGGCGGCACAGGTCTTGGCTTGACGATCAGCCGACGCTTGGTCTCGTTGATGGGAGGGGACATCACGGTGAGCAGTGTGCTGGGGCAAGGGTCGGAGTTCACCATTGCACTGCCACTCAAGGCTGCTCCTGCGGGCAAGATGACCCTCCCTACTGAAGATCGCCGTCACACACCACGCTTGCCCGCACCCAGCATCGAACAGGCTGCGGCAGCCGGCACACTTATTTTGCTGGCCGAGGACAACCCAACCAATCGCGATGTACTTCGTGAACAATTGCAGTTGCTGGGCTATGCTGTCGATGTGGTCAACGATGGCCAGCAAGCCTTTGAGAAATGGCGCAGCGGTCGTTATGCCCTGTTGCTGACCGACTGCCACATGCCCCACATGGATGGTTTTGCGCTGACTGCGGCCATTCGGTCCAACGAGCCTGCAAACACCCATATCCCAATCATCGCTGTCACCGCCAATGCCATGCAGGGCGAAGTCGACCGCTGCCTGGACTGCGGCATGGATGACTACCTGAGCAAGCCCCTTGAACTTGGAACGCTTCGACCCGTGCTGCGCAAGTGGCTTGATCTTGCATCTGCTTCTCCATCCGTTCCACCATCGACGGAATCATCTCTGGCCGCGCCGGCAACCCAAGGGGATGCAACTGATTCTCAGAATGTGACGGAACCTCTGGCGGTCTGGGATGCCCTCACGCTGCCCACGTTGCTAGGTGACAAGCCCTCAGCGCACTGTCGCCTGCTCAAGCAATTTCTGGGGCATGCAACGGGTCAGGTGAGTGACATGCAGACTGCGGCGCGTCAGGGCAATACCACCGCGCTGACCACGCTGGCGCACACCCTCAAGTCTGCGGCCCGCACGGTAGGGGCGCTGGCACTGGGTCATCTGTGCCAACAAATTGAACAGGCCGCCATAGCGGGTCAGGCAGACACCTGCCGTGATCGGGTGGCAGAGCTGGATGATGCCTTTGGAGATGCCAGGTCGCTCATTCTGGCAGCTCTGCCACTGATGGAACCCCCATGTGAAGTACCAGAAAATTCTGATGCAAATGCACCCGATGGCGGCCATTTGCAACAATAATGCACCCTTTGGCACAATCCCCCGCTTATCGGCGGTGTGCCTCTCTTTGATTGATTTGCCACACACACAATAAGGAGTATCCATGAGTCAGACAACGTCAGCCAGCGTCGCCCCCACCCCCACCGTGCTTGTGGTGGACGACGATGACTTTAGCCGCGAAGTGATAGGTGAAATGCTCAAAGTGCAGGGCGTGACCGATGTGTCATGCGCCGGCAGTGCAAACGAAGCCCTGAACATTTTGTCCGGCATGAACAGTACGCCTGACGTGATGATTTGCGATGTGTTCATGCCCGACATGGACGGCATCGAGTTCATGGGCGCTCTGGCCGATCGGCACTACACCGGTGCCGTGGTGCTGGTCAGCGGCGTTGACGTACAGATGCTGTCACTGGCAAGTGACATTGCCGCAGGCGGCGGTATCTTGTTGCTGGGCACCTTTACCAAGCCCCTGCGCCCAGATGCTTTGTCAGCCATGCTGGCCAAATGGCGCGGGTTGTCTGCATCTGGACCGGCTCAAATCCCTTGAGGCTTGTAGCCTGCGGCTATGTGACGGAGTGGTTTTGTCAACGTCTTGGCAGCTTTGCGTGAGTTCTGCTCATTTAAGCCACCCGCGTTTTCTGAAGTACCACATGGGCACCAGGGCGCTGAGCAGCATCAGCACCAAAGAGTAAGGGTAGCCAAACTGCCAGGATAGCTCTGGGATGATCTTGAAGTTCATGCCATAGACACTGGCGATCAGGGTGGGTGGCAGCAGTGCCACGCTTGCCACCGAGAAAATTTTGATGATTTTGTTTTGGTTGATGTTGATGAAACCCACCGTGGTGTCCATCAAAAAGTTGATCTTGTCGAACAAAAACGCCGTGTGCGAGTCCAACGAATCAATGTCCCGCAAAATTTGCCGCGCCTCTTCAAACTGCTCGTTGTTCAGCATCTTGGTTCGCATCATGAAGCTGACGGCACGGCGTGTGTCCATGACGTTGCGGCGGATGCGTCCGTTCATGTCTTCGTGGCGGGCAATAGCCCCCAGAACCTCGCCAGCCATGGCATCCGTGACATCGCCGCTCAGCACCTTGGCGCTGGCTTTTTCCATTTCGTCGTATATCTCTTCCAAAGTGTCCGCCGAATATTCAGCATCAGCATCAAACAATTTGAGCAGCACTTCACGCGCATCTTCGATCAACCCGGGTGCGCGGCGGGCACGCATTCGCAGCAGCCTAAACACGGGCACATCCTCGTCATGGATCGAAAACAGGATGCCCTTGCTTTTTAGTTTGTCATTGACCAAGTTGAGGATGAAAGCGACACGCACGGTGTGGGGGTCTGCATCATCGGCCACCAAAAAGTCGCTGCGAATGTGCAGTTCACCGTTGTCTTCTTTATAAAAACGTGCCGATTCTTCAATGTCTTCGTCCATCGCGTCCTCCGGGATGGACAGGCCAAAATACTGTTTAACCCAGCGTTTTTCTTCGGGCGTTGGAGACTCCAGATCAACCCAGATGGGCTGAAACTGCGACAACTCTTCAAGCGATTCGATCTCTTCCTGAAACAGGCGGCCGTTGGCAAGTGTAAAAATGTTAAGCATGGGCAGTGCGTCTCAAAATAATCGGTTAACGGGTGGCAAAATGGCCGACGCGGTGTCTGGGCCTTGGGGCGCGGCGCATCAAGTCAAGTGTCTTGAAGCCTGCGCCTTGGCGCTGTATCACCCGATAATGCTGCAATGCATCATCTTGATTGTTGCATTGAATGACGGGTAGGGACATCGAACACCAAGATGCAATCCACATCGTTTATTAACAAGTTGAAGAGGTTTTATATGAATTTGACAATCAGCGGTCATCACCTGGAAGTTACCCCTGCCTTGCGCAGCTACGTCACCAACAAGCTTGACCGCATCAAGCGTCACTTTGACCACGTGGTCGATGTCAAAGTGTTGTTAACCATAGAAAACCTCAAAGAAAAAGAGCGCAGACAAAAAGCCGAATGTAATATCCACATCAAGGGCATTGAGCTGTTTGCTGAAAGCGCCCACTCGGACTTGTACGCAGCGGTCGATGATCTGGTGGACAAGCTTGACCGCCAGGTCGTTCGCCACAAAGACCGCATGCAGGCGCATCACCACGATGCCGCCAAGCGCCTGATGTAAGTCTGTTGCCTGCCACTGTCCATGCGGTGGTGGCTATCCCCTTCTGTTTCAACCGTCTCATTTTGCTCATCATGAACCGACTCTCTGCCATCCTTGCTGAAGACCAAGTGCTTATCCAAACGGATGTGACCAGCAAAAAAAGAGCTTTTGAAGAAGTGGGCCTGCTGTTTGAAAACTTGCATGGCTTAAGCCGCAGCCTGGTGACTGACAGTTTGTTTTCAAGGGAGCGGTTGGGTTCTACCGGATTGGGCCACGGGGTGGCCATACCACATGGCCGTATCAAGGGCCTAAAAACCCCGATGGCTGCGGTTTTGCAACTGGCCCACCCCATCATGTTTGAGGCTCCTGATGAACAGGCCGTCGGTTTGATGATTTTTTTATTGGTCCCTGAGGCCGCAACCCAAAAGCACTTAGAGATTTTGTCTGAAATTGCTGAAATGTTGAGCGATGCCGATTTGCGCGATCAGATGATGCACTGTACCGTGTCCGCTCAGTTGTACCGTCTCATCACCTCATGGCAACCTGCCTAGAGTTTGTCATGCCCAAGTTTCTACCCAACCGACTGTATTTACCGATGTCGATGACACCCTTCAGGTGATTGTTGTATGAAAGCCAATGTCATCAGCGCGGATGTCTTGTTTGAAGCCTTTCGTTCGTCCCTGCGCTGGGAATGGGTGGCAGGTTTGGGTGCATCAGAGCGCAGGTTTGACGAAATGGCGGTGACGGCCGCACGTTCTGGGGCAGACCTAGTGGGCTACCTTAATTACATCCACCCTTACCGTGTACAGGTTTTGGGTGAACGTGAGATCGCCTATCTGACCTGTGCATCAGCTGAGGACTGCCAGCGCCGTATCGCCCGTATCGTCACCCTTGAGCCACCCGTGCTGATACTGGCAGACCGGCAGGCGGCCCCGTCTGCCCTGATGTCGATGTGTGAACGTGCCCAAATCCCCATGTTTGCAACCGACGACTCGTCGGCCTTTGTGATCGATGTGTTGCGGGCCTATCTGTCCAGGCATTTTGCCGATCGCTGTACCATGCATGGCGTATTCATGGACATTCTGGGTCTGGGTGTGCTGATCACAGGTGAGTCTGGTCTGGGCAAGAGTGAGCTTGGCCTTGAACTGATCTCGCGCGGCAACGGCCTGGTTGCGGACGATGCCGTGGATTTGTACCGCATCAATCAGGACACCATTGAGGGCCGCTGTCCTGAGCTTTTACAAAACCTGCTTGAAGTTCGCGGGATCGGCCTTTTGGATATTCGCTGCATTTTTGGAGAAACTGCCGTGCGGCGCAATAAACGCCTGAAGCTGATCGTTCACTTGGTACGGCACGAAGTCATGGAACGTGACTATGAACGCATTCCGTCTGAGCCGCTGATACAAAACGTGCTTGAAGTTCCTATCCGCAAGGTGGTCATTCAAGTGGTGGCTGGTCGCAACATTGCCGTTCTGGTCGAGGCCGCTGTCAGAAACACCATTTTGCAACTCAGAGGGATCGATACATACCGGGATTTCATTGAGCGGCACAACCACGCGATGAACGAATCCTGAGCCGCCTTTGAGCCGCCTTTGATCCGCATTTTCGCAATACCACCCTCGCCAGTCAGATGTCGTCCTCGGTTGATCCGGTGGTGTCGTCGCTATCGGATGGTCTGCCAGACAAGTCATCAGGCGGGGAGTTTTCAGAGGCACTCTCGGTGGCGGGAACGATGACATCGTTTTCAACAATGCGTTGCAGGCCACTGAGCTGCGATCCCTCATCCAGCCCGATCAGCGTGACCCCTTGTGTAGCACGGCCCAGTTCACGAATCTCGCAAACTCGGGTGCGAACCAGCACACCCCGGTCGGTGATCAGCATGATCTCGTCGTCAGCATGAACCAGCGTGGCGGCCACCACCTTGCCATTGCGCTCGGACTGCTGAATGGCAATCATGCCCTTGTTGCCTCTGCCGTGGCGGGTGTATTCGGCAATATTGGTACGTTTGCCGTAGCCATTTTGCGTAGCGGTCAGCACACTTTGAGACTCATCCTCAGCCACCAGCATAGCGATCACGCTTTGGCCGTCGTCCAGACTCATACCTCTCACTCCGCGTGACTGGCGTCCATGTGCTGTCACTTCGTCCTCATTAAAGCGCACAGCTTTGCCGCCATCGCTGAATAGCATCACATCATGCTTGCCGTCGGTAATGGCCGCTCCAATCAAAAAGTCACCATCGTCCAGAATGACGGCGATGATGCCAACCTTACGAGGGTTACTAAAGTCAGTGAGGGGCGTTTTCTTGACCGTGCCCATGCGGGTGGCCATGAACACGCAGTGGTCAGGCGGAAATTTGCACAGATCGCCAGTCAATGGCAATACGACCGTGATCTTTTCACCGTCTTGGAGCGGAAACATATTGACGATGGGCCGGCCACGTGATCCTCGAGAGCCTTGCGGGACTTCCCAGACCTTGAGCCAATACATCCGACCCCGGTTGCTAAAGCACAGGATGTAATCATGGGTGTTGGCAATAAAAAGCTGGTCAATCCAGTCATCGTCCTTGGTGGCTGTGGCTTGTTTGCCGCGTCCGCCGCGCTTTTGGGCACGGTATTCGCTCAGGGGTTGGCTTTTGATGTAGCCGCCGTGGCTGAGTGTGACCACCATGTCGGTGGGGGTGATCAGGTCCTCGGTCGAAATATCAAACGAGCTGTGCTCCACCAAACTGCGCCGTGTACCGGGTTTGGTCATGCCAAACTCTGTTTTGATGGCGGTCAGCTCGTCACCGATGATGATGGACACACGCTCGGGGCGTGCCAGAATATCCAGCAAATCGTCGATCACAGCCATGACATCTTTGTATTCAGCGACGATTTTGTCCTGCTCCAGACCCGTCAATCGTTGCAGGCGCATCTGCAAAATTTCTTGCGCCTGTGTGTCAGACAGACGATACATGCCATCAGCGCCCATCCCATACTGTCTATCCAAACCGTCCGGGCGATAGTCATCCGCATTGATCACACCGCCGTCGGCGCGGGCGCGGGTTAGCATTTCGCGCACCAACTTGCTGCCCCAAGGGCGGCTCATCAGCTCAATTTTTGCCACCGAAGGGGTTGGAGATTCGCGAATGATGCGGATGAAATCGTCGATATTGGCCAGTGCTACCGCCAGCCCCTCGAGCACGTGACCACGTTCTCGTGCTTTGCGCAGTTCAAACACAGTACGCCGTGTGACCACTTCACGGCGATGGTTTAAAAAGACCTCGATCAGGGTCTTGAGGTTGCACAGCTTGGGCTGACCGTTGATCAAGGCCACCATGTTCATGCCAAAGGTATCTTGCAACTGGGTTTGCTTGTACAAGTTGTTCAGCACCACCTCGGGCACTTCACCGCGTTTCAGTTCGATCACCAAGCGCATACCTGACTTGTCCGATTCATCCTGGATGTGGCTGATGCCCTCGATTTTTTTCTCATGCACCAGCTCTGCCATGCGCTCTTGGAGCGTTTTTTTATTGACCTGGTATGGCAGTTCATCGACGATGATGGCCTGGCGCTGTCCCCTGTCGATGTCCTCAAAATGGCACTTGGCACGCATGACCACCCGCCCACGCCCCGTGCGGTAGCCCTCACGAACACCCTGAATGCCGTAGATAATGCCTGCCGTCGGAAAGTCGGGGGCAGGGATGATGTCCATCAGATCATCGATCGATGCCTCAGGATGGTGCAGCAGGTGCAGGCAGGCATTGACCACTTCATTGAGGTTATGGGGCGGAATGTTGGTCGCCATGCCCACTGCAATGCCTCCTGAGCCGTTGACAAGTAGATTAGGCAGACGGGCGGGCAGCACCAGCGGTTCTCTTTCAGAACCGTCGTAGTTGGGGCCAAAGTCAACGGTCTCTTTGTCGATATCTGCCAGCATCTCGTGCGCAATTTTGGCCAAACGAATCTCGGTGTAACGCATGGCGGCAGCACTGTCGCCATCGACCGACCCAAAGTTTCCCTGACCATCGACGAGCATATGGCGCATCGAAAAGTCTTGTGCCATGCGAACGATGGTGTCATAGACCGATTGGTCACCATGCGGGTGGTACTTGCCGATGACATCTCCCACGATGCGAGCTGACTTTTTATAGGCCTTGTTCCAGTCGTTGTTTAACTCGTGCATGGCAAACAGTACACGCCGATGCACGGGTTTCAGACCGTCACGGGCATCAGGCAGGGCGCGCCCCACGATCACGCTCATGGCGTAGTCAAGATAGCTGCGACGCATTTCCTCTTCAAGACTGGCAGGCAGAGTTTCTTTGGCAAATTGGGTCATAAAGAGGCTTCAAAGTCTGTACAAGATACCGGGTCGCGGGCATTTTATGCGGTGTGGCATCCTCACAACGGATGAACCCGAAAGTGCACTTTTTTCAGACACCTACACAATCCAGCCCAAGCGCCATGGGCCGCCAGAGTGGCTGGCTGTGGCACAATCAATGCATCGCTTGGGTGATAAGCACTCTAGGCGAACGATTCAAACGATTCACCCATGCAGCGCTGCTGCAAATTTTCCCTGAAGGAGAACCATGAACAAGTTAACCCAAGTGGCCATGCTGGTTGCCACAGCAGCCCTCGCTACCACTGCCAGTGCAGAAACCCCCTCCACCCTCGACAACTGGCGCAACGTGGACGGTATCGTATGGAAGAATGTCAACAGCGAACTGTGCTGGCGCGATGCTAACTGGACTCCTGCGACGGCAGTTTCAGATTGCGACGGTGCAATTGCAGGGCCTGTCGCAGATGCCAATCCGATCGTGGTTCCCAAGGTGGCTACGCCGCCTGCGCCTATTGCCACACCGCCCTCGTTACCTCCTGAGCCTGTTGCTGCCGCCAAGGTGACGTTTGCTGCCGATGCCTTCTTTGACTTTGACAAAGCCGTCCTTAAGCCCGCCGGCAAGGCCAAGCTGGACAACTTGGTCACTAAAATTAAAGATATCAACCTTGAGGTCATCATTGCAGTGGGTCATACAGATTCTGTTGGCTCTGATGCCTACAACCAAAAGCTTTCGATGCGCCGTTCAGAGACTGTCAAGGCTTATCTGGTGTCCAAGGGCGTTGAGAAGAACCGTGTCTATGCCGAGGGCAAGGGCGAGAAGCAACCTGTCGCTGAGAACAAAACTGCGACAGGCCGTGCTAAGAATCGCCGCGTCGAGATCGAAGTTGTGGGCACGCGCACCAAATAATTCTGCCATTCTGCATTTATTGGGCGATGCGCCTATCACCAAAAAACCCGCCTATCGGCGGGTTTTTTGTTTTGGATATGCCTACCTTCTCACGTGCCGATGCAGACAGCACAGCGGGTACGGCAATGCCGGGGTGATTGTGCGTGAATCCTCAAAACGTTGTAACTACTCAGCATCCCAACCCCGCACACGGGCTAGACGTTCCTAAAGAAACATGGGGCTAGGTCTGTGCTACGCGCAAATTTGCGTTAAAAAGCGAATGGCAGCGCCGCAATGACCGCAAAAGCATTGGTGCGAACTCGCAGTGGTTA
>CAIJOK010000096.1 GCA_903822205.1 uncultured beta proteobacterium
AGCTGACAAAACGCAAAATTACTTATTTTAGTCAAGTTGCTCTGGTATAGTTTAGCAGCTTTGGCAGTATTTTAGATTTTGCATGGCTATTGGCAGATTTAATTTACAATAACAGTTTGCCTGATATTAAGCACTATAATTAAGAAAAACTATTGTTTAGGTTTTCAATAATGTCTATCGCTTTTGTAAATTATTTAATGATTTGCGTAAGTCCTATCAATAATTGAATCGATTTCTCAAGAAACAAAGAAAATGTTTCACCAGATTTTACAAATTGAGACCATGCAGTTTTGGCGATTGCGTTTTTATAGGCTCCCCATGGAGGGTTAGTGGCAATGGCATCTACGGTGTTCAGAAGATGGTTGGTTTCACAAAACATCTCACCTGTGGCCAATTGGGTCAGCGCGTCGATACAAAATAGATGGGGAATAAAATCAATTTCCTTGTAAGTGATCAATAAATTGACTCGTGCGATTTGAAGGGCGATGGGGTCACAATCAAAACCATAGATATTGTTGGGTTTCAACTTGAATTTTTTTGCTGCTTTTAATAAAAACTGGCCTGACCCGCAACACGGATCAAGAAAGACATGAACAGATGGGTCCAGATGTGATAATGCATCATCAACCAGTTTTGAAGGGGTGTAATAAGACCCCTGATCTGATTTGTGACCCTCCATCAACAGGCTTTGATACAACAACCCCAAAAAGTCATGGTTATCGTCGGGATGGATCAAATCATAGGCACGGGCATACCGCGCATCTGATTTTGACACCGGCATTGATACGCGCCATTCGGTCATGCAGGATTGAACTGATGGCCTGTACCATGCATCGTATGAATCCATGCTGAATGGATCAGCATCAGGCTTCTTGTGGACTTCACCCTGTCTCTCAAGCAGACGAAGAGCTGCCAAAAAAATAACGACATCGGTTGGCAAACCTTCTGTTTGTACCAGAGTGACCAAAGCGGTGATATGAGACATCAGACCGGCATTGTCAACATATTCTGGTGGAACAAAATGACTGACGGCCCCAGATTTATTGGCGCGTGTTTGCAATCTGCCAAAAGACTTTGAATCAAGCTGGGTTTTAAGATGCAAAATGGAATCTGTTGAAAACAAAATGGGGCGGACTGACACCGGTTGAATATGCCCCGTTTTGGCCCAGTTTCGAAGCGTGGCTGATGACACGGCCATCATCTGCGCGGCGTGTTCTATAGAAATATGCGTCATGGTCTTGGCTGGCGTGAATCACCCAACTGATGCTTTGCCAGCCAGTCGGGACCGATGGGGTCTGTGGCCAAAGGCAGGGTTAAAAACCGCTCTGGGAGTTCCCAGACCAGCACCTGCGGGGGGTCGGTTTGAAAAGCCTCGTCGTTCAGATAGTCACCCGTCGCCTGGACAAAGCCTGCACCGTCTTTGGCAGCGTTCAGCACACGGGCTGACAGGGCTTGCTGCAAATGGCCCTGAAAATTGCCGCGCAATGAATACGACGTGCCTGTCAGCACCACCGGTGTGGCGCTGCTGCCAAACAAGCTGGCTGCAGGGCCAGCAGTGCTGGGGCTATTGGCCACCGTATGCTGGGGGGCCTCCAGGTCTGGCGCAGGCCGCAGCCAGTGGGGGGCGGGTTCCAGGCCCATCAGACGGATCAAATCACCGTTGCGTTCATGGGCGACAGGCGCTTGTGTGCTGGTCCAAGCCGAGGTGTCCGTTAGCGTCAGTCCTTGTGCAACAAAGTGTTTGGCTACTGCGCCTGCTGCCACCTGGGCACCTGTTTGGTTCCAGTGGGTGTCGGTGCGGTAATAAACCTCTTGGGTACGTGCGGCTTCTTTCAGGGGGGCCAGCAGATCCACCGTGTCCACACCCAGTGTCTTTAGGGCCGTCATCGCTGTGCCATAACGCCCTTGGTGCCAGGCGGGGTAGCAGGCTCGTACCAAAAAGGGGGCATAGACCCGGGCCTTGTCGGGCACCAGTGCCACCATCAGGTGAACGCCGCGCCGCTGCAATGCGCCAGACACCTGAGCGATGAGCGCCAGACGCTCGGCCTGATTGGCACTGGCGTTGGCATCGGGTTGCAGTTCTTGCGTCAAAAACAACCAGCCGCCTCGGCCCACCTGCACCTGGTCGCCGCCAGCCTGTAGCAGCAGATAGCGCACACCGTTGGCCGCAGCAATCAGCCCTGCGCGCATTGGCAGTTTTTGATCCAGTTGCTTTTCAAGGGTGGTGGTCAGTCGCCCTTCTCTGAAATCAAGCCAGGTGCGCGGAAAAATCAGGGCATCCCAATGCATCAGGGCGGCACCTATTTGCCACAAGCCGACCAGCATCACCAGTACCAGGGTCATGCCCGCCAATGGGGCGGGGCGCAGAATCACGGTTGTCATGTGTGTGTTCATTGGGTTAAAACTGGAAATAAAGAAAAGGTGTGAAGGACTGCGATGACAATGTTGCCACCGCCCATAAAAACAAAGGCACAATCAAGTAAGCGCTTGGCCCGCTGGCATGGCGCTTGAGCCACGGCATGGCACAGACCAACCCCGCGCCGATCACCATCACCGCCAGCCGATCGGGCATCAGTTGGTAGTCCACGGCCGGGCTGAATGCCACGCCATTCAAACCGATCATCCCACCCAGCATGCGCAGGGCAGCACCCAGGTCGGTGGCCTTGAACACCACCCAGCCCAGCATGACCAGCAGCAGGGTGCGTGCCACGCGCAGCCAGTGAGGCCAGCCTGATGGGCCAAAACGCGCTGTCCAGTAGCGCTCGGCTGCCAGCAGGGCACCGTGCCACGCCCCCCAGATCACAAACGTCCAGTTGGCACCATGCCACAAACCGCCTAGTAACATGGTTAAAAACAAATTGATATAGGTGCGAACCACCCCTTTTCGGTTACCACCCAAAGAGATATAAAGATATTCACGCAACCAGTTGGACAGCGACATGTGCCAACGTTTCCAAAACTCGGTGATGGAACCCGACAGATAGGGGTCGTTAAAATTTTGCGGAAACACAAACCCTACCATCAATGCCAAACCGATGGCCATATCGGTATAACCGCTAAAGTCAAAAAATAACTGAAGGGTATAGGCGGATGCACCCAGCCAGGCATCGGCCATCGTGGGCACGGGGGCGGCAAAGGCCGCATCAGCCAGCGGTGCCACAGCGTCTGCAACCAACACTTTTTTGCAAAACCCCACCATAAAGATCAAGCACCCCTGTGCAAATCGGTCCAACGAATGCACACGGCTGCGAAATTGCTGGGCCAACAAGTGGTAGCGCAAGACCGGCCCGGCCACCAAGTGGGGAAACAAGGCGATAAATGCTGCAAAATCAACAAAATTGCGCGCCGGCGGGGCTTCGCGCCGGTAAATGTCCACCAAATAACTGATGGCATGAAAGATATAAAAAGACAAGCCTATCGGCAGCAATACATGGGCCATGACCACAGGCCCCAGACCCAGCGAATGCAGGGCAATATTCAAACTGTCGATACCAAAATTGGCATATTTAAAATAACCCAGCGCCAGCAGATTCAATGTCACCCCCAGGGTTAATAAACGTCGCCGCCCTGCATCGTCACTGGATGCACCGATGGCCAGAGCAACCCCATAACTAACGCCCGTCACCCCCACCAATAATCCCAAAAAATCAGGCCGCCACCAAGCGTAAAAACCATAACTAAACCCTAAAATAAGCAAAGACTTTCCACGCGCAGGGGTCAAGTAATAGCAGATCAAAAAGATCGGCAAAAAAGCAAACAAAAATAAGTTGGAACTAAAGACCATGATGAAAAATCTTAGGTTATAAAAATAATAAAGGTTGGCGCAAAATGACAAGCCCATCGCACCGACCCGACACCGGTTGCAAATCAAGCGTGACCCATTTTGACCGGTTTTCTTCACCCTTCATGGCAAAATCATCCAGCACACCGGATGCATACCCACTTTTTGAAAGCCACTCCATGAGTCACGAACACAGCCCTGCCCCCCTGCCCAACCGACCGATCAACGTCTTGTTTTTGTGTACGCACAACTCTGCCCGCAGCATTCTGGCTGAGGCCATTCTGAACCACATCGGCGGTGACCGGTTCAAGGCTTATTCTGCCGGCAGCAGCCCGCGCGCCCACCAGCAGCCCAACCCGTTGGGCTTGCAAGTCTTGCAGCAGGCCGGTATCTCCACTGAGGGTCTTCGCAGCAAAAGCTGGGACGAATTTGCCCAGCCCGATGCACCGCGCATGGATTTGGTGGTGACCGTGTGCGACAACGCTGCCGGCGAAGTTTGCCCCTACTGGCCAGGCCAACCTGCCAAGGCACATTGGGGCTACCCTGACCCGTCGGCTGGCGATGCCTGCGATGCGGACAAGCTGGCCGCCTTTCGCCACACCCTGTACGAGATCAATCGGCGATTGGCCTTGCTGGTCAGCTTGCCCGAGGCCAAGCTCCAAACACACTGTCTGCAAGCCACCGCACTGGAACTGACCCAGGATCGTCCGTGAGCGCCCGTACAACCACCCCCCAATCGGCCGCCCACATTTCCATGAGCGTGTTTGAGCGCTACCTGTCGCTGTGGGTGGCCTTGTGCATCGTGACCGGCGTGGTTTTGGGGCAATTCATGCCGGACGTGTTTCAGGCCATTGGCCGCCTGGAAGTCGCCAAGGTCAATCTGCCGGTGGGAACGTTGATCTGGGTGATGATCATTCCGATGCTGGTCAAGGTTGATTTTGCTGCATTAAGCGAGGTACGACACCACGTCCGGGGCATCGGGGTGACGCTGGTCATCAATTGGCTGGTCAAACCTTTTAGCATGGCGTTTTTGGGCTGGCTGTTCATTCGCCACCTGTTTGCGCCACTGCTGCCGGCTGACCAGATCGACAGCTACGTGGCCGGGCTGATTTTGCTCGCCGCTGCACCTTGCACCGCGATGGTGTTTGTCTGGAGCCGACTGACCCACGGTGACCCCCTGTTTACGCTGTCTCAGGTGGCGTTGAACGACAGCATCATGGTGGTGGTGTTTGCGCCGCTGGTCGCGTTTTTGCTGGGGCTGTCCAGCATCGCAGTGCCATGGGACACCCTGATGATGTCTGTAGCGCTGTACATCGTCATTCCGGTTATCTTGTCGCAACTGTGGCGCAGGTCGCTGATGCGCCAAGGGCCGGCAGCCTTTGATGCGGCCATGGTGCGCATTGGCCCGTGGTCGATCGCAGCGCTGTTGGCTACTTTGGTGCTGCTGTTTGCCTTTCAAGGCCTGGCCATCATGGCGCAGCCGCTGATCATCGCCCTGCTGGCCGTTCCCATTTTGATTCAGGTGTTGTTCAACGCCAGTCTGGCGTATGTGCTCAACCGTGCTGTGGGCGAGAAACACGCCATTGCCTGCCCGTCGGCGCTGATCGGTGCATCCAACTTTTTTGAGCTGGCCGTCGCAGCAGCCATCAGCTTGTTTGGATTTAACTCTGGCGCAGCGCTGGCCACCGTGGTCGGCGTGTTGATCGAGGTGCCGGTGATGCTGCTGGTGGTGCGGGTGGTCAATGCCTCCAAGGGCTGGTATGAACGCACAGCGTGAGCGATGCCAGGATCGCAAGGCCCGCAAGGTACGTCACCATTGAGACCCCCATGCAAAACAGTACATGACAGAAAAACCCGGTTTAAAAAGCAACTTCACCCGGTACCGACTGTTTGAACACGGGAGCACTGCGTAAAAACAGTGTGACGAGCGGATCAGGCCCTGCCTGACGGCTACAGTGTCCATGAATGGTCGGTTCAAACGCTTGGCCCAACGGCAGCAAATCAGCCGAATAAAAATGCTCACCCGGTCGAAAGACACGCAAGCTGCCATCTTGCAGGCCAATTTCCATCTGCCCAGCCAAAATAAACACCCACTGGGCATCGGTGGTGCAATGAAAACTGCTGCGAAAACCAACGGGGCTGTGTCGAAACTGGTAGCCATCCGTGGACATCAAGGCTGACAGGGCTGACTGTGGTGAACCATGATCCAAAAGCACCCGTTCTTCCCTGAATTTGGCACGACCATCAGAATCGGTGAACAAAATAACTTGAGTGAATAAGTGCATGGTGTCTTTGGGCCAAGAAAATTCCAGATGCTAATCCAGCTAGAGGAATTAAAGGGTGTCTCACGTTGCGATCTGCCAAATTTTGACAGCCAGTGCATTTCAACCTATCAGAACAACGGGTGAACAAACGAATGGCTGCGCCCGTGTTTCGACAAACGACCATCTGAATTTGCAGTGCGATGCTGTGACCCGATCCGGGTGAACCAACACCTACACAGAGACGGCATTTGGCCAAGACACGATCACCCCGCCCCCTAAACAAACTTCACCGTCGTACAGCACTGCCGATTGCCCAGGCGTGACGGCCCATTGCGGCTGAACAAACGCAAGCGCAAAGCCCGTTGGCCCTGCGTTTTGCACCGCACAGTCGGCATCGGTTTGCCTGTAGCGCGTTTTGGCGGACAGGGCGGTCAGGACAGGTGGCTGGCCCGCCACCCAACTGGCGTGCACCGCTTGCAACTGTGTGGATTGCAGCCAAACGTGGTCGTGCCCTTGAACCACCCACAGCGTGTTGCTATTAAGGTCCTTGCGTGCGACAAACCACGGGGCGTGGTCACCGCCTCCGCGTGCTGCGCCTTTGGTCTTAAGGCCCCCGATACCCAGGCCCTGGCGCTGCCCCAGGGTGTAAAAGCTAAGCCCCACATGCTGTCCAATGGTCTGCCCCAGGTCATTTTTAATCGGGCCAGGGGTTTTGGCCAGGTAGCGGTTCAAAAACTCTCTGAACGGGCGTTCACCAATAAAGCAGATACCGGTCGAATCCCGCTTGCTGGCATTGGGCAGCCCAATCTCTTGGGCCAGACTGCGCACCTGGGTTTTGAGCAGGTCGCCCACCGGAAACAAGGTTTTGCCAAGCTGCGACTGGTTGAGCCGGTGCAAAAAATAGCTTTGGTCTTTGGCGGGGTCACGTCCCTTAAGCAGCGCATACGGGCCATCAGGTGTGATGCGCCTTACCCGTGCATAGTGGCCTGTGGCAATTTTGTCGGCCCCCAATTGCATGGCATGGTCCAAGAAAGCTTTGAACTTGATCTCGGCATTGCACAAAACATCGGGGTTGGGGGTGCGCCCCTGGCTGTATTCGTGCAAAAAACTGGCAAACACGCGCTCTTTGTATTCGGCCGCAAAATTGACGTGTTCCAACTCAATACCGATCACGTCAGCCGCTGCGGCGGCATCCACAAAATCAAGGTTGGACGTGCAGTAGCCCGGGGTGTCGCTATCAGCCGGTCGGTCGTCGTCGTCCCAGTTTTTCATGAAGACACCTACCACCTCGTGACCCTGTTGCTTGAGCAGCCAGGCCGTCACGGCAGAGTCAACACCGCCGCTCAAACCCACCACCACCTTGCAGCGTGTTTGTGTTGTTGTTTGTTTTGTTTGTGTGTTCATGGGTAAAAAATGACGGCTGCTACGGCTACATAGAGGCCAAATGTCGGGTTGATCTTAATCAACGGGCGAGTGGCAGCAGGCCAGAAATGCGGCAAAACTAAGGTAAGCTCACGCTTAGTCACACTGTTCACCCACCATCCTACGAGGAGTTGCTCCATGCAAGCCGGCACTGCCACCTTGGCTCAGTCTCAAAAACCCGGGAATCTCACCCCTTCCAACACTCCGCTCAACGCTCAACGAATCGGTGTACCGTGCGAGATATTTGCCGGCGAAAAACGTGTGGCCACTGTGCCAGATGTCGTTGCCAAGCTGGTCAAACTGGGCTTTTCCGTCGCTGTGCAGTCCGGTGCCGGTGATGCCGCCAGCATCAGCGACGATGCCTATCTGGCAGCGGGTGCCGTGATGCTGCCTGATGCCGCTCAACTGTGGTCCAGCTCTGACATCGTGTTCAAGGTTCGCGGCCCGACAACCGACGAGATCACGCTGATGCGCCCAGGCTGTACTTTGGTCAGCTTTATTTGGCCCGCCCAAAACCCCGAATTGCTGAAAGCTTTGGCCGCCAAAGGGGTCACCGTGCTGGCCATGGACAGTGTGCCCCGCATATCGCGGGCACAAAAGCTGGACGCACTCAGCTCCATGGCCAATATTGCCGGCTATCGCGCCGTGATCGAGGCCGCTCACCAGTTTGGCCGGTTCTTTACCGGGCAAATCACAGCCGCAGGCAAGGTTCCACCTGCTAAGGTTTTTGTGATCGGTGCCGGTGTGGCCGGTTTGGCCGCCATCGGTGCCGCCGCCGGCTTGGGTGCTGTCGTTCGCGCCAACGACACTCGCCCCGAGGTTGCCGACCAGATCAAGTCATTGGGCGGAGAATTTGTGTCCGTCGATTACGTTGAAGAAGGCACCGGTGTGGGCGGCTACGCCAAGGTGATGAGCGAAGGCTTTCAAAAGGCGCAGCGCGAAACCTTTGCCAAACAGGCCAAAGAGGTGGACGTGATCATCACCACAGCGCTCATTCCCGGCAAGCCCGCGCCCAGACTGATCACCGCAGAGATGGTTCAGTCCATGAAACCCGGCAGTGTGATCGTCGATATGGCCGCAGAGCAGGGCGGCAACTGTGAACTGACCGAGCACGGCCAGATCGTGGTTAAGCACGGGGTCATCATCATTGGCTACAGCGACCTTCCAAGCCGTCTGCCCACCCAGTCCAGCAACCTCTACGCCACCAATCTGTTTCGATTGGCCGAAGAACTTTGCAAGACCAAAGACGGCATCATCAACGTCAACATGGACGACGAGGTTTTGCGTGGCACCACGGTGGTCAAGGACGGCAACATCACCTGGCCGCCACCGGCCCCCAAACTGTCCGCTGCACCGCCTGCCGCAGCGGCTGCCAAGCCTGCCGCCCCCGCCAAGCCCAAATCTGGTGGACACGGTCAGGCCAGTGCGCCGGCATCGGGCACGAGCGCTGCCATACTGTTTGTCGTGGCAGCCGCCTTGTTTGGACTGATCGGTACTTTTGCCCCCAAAGAGTTCTTATCGCACTTTACGGTGTTTGTGCTGGCGTGTTTTGTGGGCTACATGGTGGTCTGGAACGTCAAGCCCGCCCTGCACACGCCACTGATGAGTGTGACCAACGCCATCAGCAGCATCATCGCCATCGGTGCATTGGTGCAGGTGTCACCCCTGGCTGATGCCATCGGACGACCCAATGACGCGATCAGTTGGATGGCTGCGGCCGCCCTGGTGCTCACAGCCATCAACATGTTTGGCGGCTTTGCCGTCACCCAGCGCATGCTGGCCATGTTTCGCAAGTAAACCCACCAAAAAACACCAAAATACCAAAACACCTACAGAGGCAATTCATGACTTCACAACTGGCAACCGTCTCCTACATCGGAGCGACCATTCTTTTTATCCTTAGCCTAGGCGGCCTGTCCAACCAAGAGACCTCGCTACGCGGCAACCTTTACGGTATGGTGGGCATGACCCTTGCCGTGCTGGCCACCGTGTTGGGGCCACAGGTCACGGCTGCTGGACTGCCCTGGATCCTCGCGGCCATGCTGCTGGGTGCGTCGGTTGGCCTGTACGCGGCGCGTACCGTTCAAATGACGCAAATGCCCGAGCTTGTCGCCCTGATGCACAGCATGGTGGGTCTGGCGGCTATGCTGGTGGGTTTTTCCACTTACATTGACCCCGAGGCCGTTAAGGACTTTACCGGTGCGGCCAAGAGCATCCATGAGATGGAGATTTACATCGGCATCCTGATCGGTGCAGTCACTTTCTCAGGCTCGGTTATTGCCTTTGGCAAATTGTCGGGGCGCATCACCGGCAACCCTGTCTTGCTGCCTGCGCGTCACTGGCTTAACCTAGCGGGCCTTTTGGTCGTTCTCTACTTTGGTCGCGAGTTTTTGAATGCTGAATCCCTAAGCGCTGGCATGACCCCGCTTGTCGTGATGACCGTTATCGCCCTGCTGTTTGGCATTCACATGGTCATGGCGATCGGTGGCGCAGACATGCCTGTGGTGGTATCGATGCTCAACAGTTACTCAGGCTGGGCTGCTGCCGCCACGGGTTTCATGCTGTCCAATGACCTGCTGATCGTTGTCGGCGCACTGGTAGGCTCCAGCGGGGCTATCCTGTCCTACATCATGTGCCGAGCCATGGCGCGCAGCTTTATCAGTGTGATCGCAGGTGGTTTTGGAACGGCCAGTGCTGCGCCTAAGCCCGCCGGTGGCGCAGCCCAGCCTGCCGGTGAGGTCGTCCCTGTCAATGCATTAGAAACTGCCGAGCTGCTGCGCGATGCCAAAAGCGTGATCATTGTCCCGGGCTACGGCATGGCCGTGGCGCAGGCCCAGCACACCGTGAACGAAATCACCCAATACCTGCGCGGCAAGGGTGTGAATGTGCGCTTTGGCATTCACCCCGTGGCGGGCCGTATGCCAGGCCACATGAACGTTCTGTTGGCTGAGGCCAAAGTGCCTTATGACATCGTTTTTGAAATGGACGAGTTAAACGACGACTTTCCATCAACCGATGTGGCCATGGTGATCGGTGCCAACGACATCGTCAATCCTGGTGCCCAGGATGACCCCACCAGCCCCATTGCAGGCATGCCGGTGCTGGAGGTCTGGAAGGCCAAAACCTCGATCGTGATGAAGCGCAGCATGGCATCAGGCTATGCGGGTGTTGATAACCCCTTGTTTTACAAAGAAAACAACCGCATGTTATTTGGTGATGCCAAAAAGATGCTGGACGAAGTGCTGACGGTGCTCAAGGCCTGACTTTTGCCTGATATTTTTTCGGAATTGATCGTTTCTTCTTGACTTTCATCCCCGTCATTCAATCGACAGACCCAGAAATTCAGCCCATTTTGGGTCTGCCACAGATAGGGCGCATGCAGCCCACAGACCTGCATCGATTGATTGTCCAAACGCATACCCATCCTGATAACGCCCATCTGTGCATGCAGATGTTTTATGTGTTGTTGGCATTGGGACAGACTGAGTTTGCGCTGGACATGCAAGACCGTGCCTTGCGGCAGAGGTCGATTTACCGGATGGCCGGCACGGTTGCGCCATCCATTCGCTTGCTGGCCCTGATGGGGCCTGGCAACATGCTGGACAACACACCGTTTGAGTTTTTGCTCGACCTCAGTGACATTCGCCTTGATCTGTTATTTTGCGAGCCTGAGCAGCCTTTGCCTGATGCCATCCCGGACCACGATGTGGCTGTGGTGGCGGTGGGTGAATCAGACAAGAACCTGCCGTTGTTACAGCATCTGGGACACTGCTTGACCCACTGGCCCAGGCCAGTTTTGAACCCTCCGCAACACATCATGCACTGTGCCCGGGATACGTCCTGGCAATTGCTGCACGACATTCCGGGGGTGCAGATGCCGCACACCCAGCGCCTTCAGCGGGCACAGATAAAAGACCTGCGCTATCCGGTCACCATTCGTCCGGTGGGGACACAGGGCGGTCAGGGGCTGACCAGGCTGAATACACAAGGTAATCTGGATGCCTATTTGGCCTTGCATCCTGATGCCTGGCTTTATGTGGCAGATTACGTGGATTACCGCAGTGCCGACGGGATGTTCAGGAAGTGGCGAATTGTGCTGATCGACGGGTGTCCCTACGTTTGCCATATCGCCATAGCAAACCACTGGATGGTGCATTACCATTCGGCCAACATGCAACTCAGCGTACAAAAACGCGATGAAGAGGCCCGTTTGATGGCCGGTTTTGATCTTGATTTTGCGGTGCGTCACGGCGCAGCATTCAGGGCCATTGCACAGCAGATGGGCCTGGACTATGCGGTGATCGACTGCGCGCAAGCACACGATGGACGATTGCTGGTGTTTGAGGTGGACAGTCGCGGATGGATTCATGCGACAGACCCTGTGGACATTTTTGCGTACAAACCTGCCGTGATGCAAAAGGCATTTGATGCCTTTCGTACCATGCTGCTGCGAAGGGTGGCAGGGCTGTCCCATCTAAATTTTTGCTGTAAACTCCTAAAAGTATAGTGTCTAATGGAGATTATTGACAATGGCAACAGAAACAGAAACGATAGCAGGATTTCGGGAACATTTTGGTAAAATCCCGGATCACAGGA
>CAIJOK010000097.1 GCA_903822205.1 uncultured beta proteobacterium
ATCCAATGACACCTGCGGATCATGGGCAATGATCAAACGCAGTTTGTTCCAACAGGCCTCACCCATGATTTCTTCTTTGGCCAGCAGACATCGCTCAGAGTGAAACGGCTCAAGCAAATCAACGAAGTCCCCATAGCGCCGACCCGGCACTGCCAAAATGAATTCAAGTTTGCGACCCCCTGGCAGCACAATCTCCTGCAAATCGGTCAAGTTCTTTGTGGACTTTGATAAACACTCCACTACTTTATCACAGCATTTCAAAGGTAGAACAAGGTATGAAATGACCAATCGTGCCATTAAAAAATTTTGAATTTAGCGGGTTGAACCGTTGATTTCACTGAGGGTGGGGGTGATTTGGGGCACATAGCTGTCGAACCCGGGTGGCCTGGGGCGGAATCGAACCACCGACACAAGGATTTTCAGTCCATGCAAAATACTGTTTGACACCGTTGAACAATGTTGATACAATCAATGAAAATCAACAACATGAACGTCTTACACTGGGTAAATAGACAGGTTAGGTGTTGATTGAAATTCACCAAAATAGCCAAAATCTGGCTACATGGTGGCTACATGGAATTGAAAAGAGGGGGTTCATCGTGGCACGACCAAAGAAAACTGAAATGCCTGATTTGGGCGAAGCGCAAGACCTGACTGCTGGGTTAATTGAGCGATTTTTCTGCCCTGCTGATAAGACACAAATATTCATGCGTGACACCAAAGCGCCCGGTTTGCGTGTTCGTGCAACGCCAGCCAGTGCCAAAAACCCGAGTGGCATAAAAGCATTCGTGTTTGAAGCCAAACTCAACAGACAGAACATTCGCCGCACCATTGGGGACGTGAGGGCTTGGACAATAGATGCCGCCCGTGTGGAGGCAAACCGACTTCGTGTAACCCTTGACGCTGGCACAGATCCGCGAGAGCTTGAGCGCCAGCAACTGGAAGCCAAAGACCAAGCCATTGCAGATAAAGCCGCAAACGAAGCTCACCAAGCGCAACAGGAAGCGGCTAACGCACTGACCGTGGGCGAAGCATGGAACGCTTACATCGAAGTCCGCAAAAGCCGCTGGGGAACGTTGCACCTAGCCGACCATGTCCGTCTGAGTGCCGCTGGTGGTGTACAACGAAAGCGCGGCGAAGGCGTGACTATGCCTGGCCCACTGCATCCATTGATGGCCGTTCGACTGATTGAACTGACTCCTGCCCGAGTGACCGCATGGGCAGAACTTGAGGCGCAGACCCGACCGACACCTGCACGGCTATCGTGGCGACTGCTGAGGGCATTTCTTACCTGGTGCAGTGAACAGCCGCAATATGCGCCACTGGTGGCTGGAAATCCGGCAAAGAACCGCAACACCCGTGAGGCATTGGGCAAGCCTGGCACAAAAAGCGACGCATTGCAGCGTGAACAATTGCCGGCATGGTTCGCCGCCGTGCAACAGATTAGCAATCCGGCCATTGCGGCCTATTTGCAGTGTTTGCTACTCACTGGTGCAAGACCTGGCGAAATGTTGTCGCTTCGCTGGACTGATGTCAATATGGCGTGGCGTGGTCTGACCATTCATGACAAAGTGGAAGGTGAGCGCGTGATACCGCTGACCCGCTACGTGTACCACCTTATCGCCGGTCTGCCAAGGCGTGGCGAATGGGTTTTTGCTGGCGCTGGTGATACTGCACTGACCCGCCCTGCCAAAAATCTTACCAATGCCTGTACAGTGGCCGGTGTTGACCACGTTTCGCTTCATGGCCTGCGCCGTTCATTCAAATCGCTGACCGAGTGGCTTGACATTCCTGCTGGCGTGGTGGCGCAATTGATGGGGCATAAACCCAGCGCCACGGCTGAAAAGCACTACACCGTTCGCCCGCTTGACTTGCTACGTGTTCACCATGAAAAGATTGAAGCCTGGATTTTGGAACAAGCCGGTGTAACGTTCGATGCCGCTGTGGTGCCGGGTAAATTGCGCGTAGTGGCTGGGGGAGCAAAATGAGTTATTACGAACGTTTGCAAAAAAGCCATGGCTATGGATTGGTTTGAAAAGAACACCTATCCGCATGAATTGAAGTACGTCCACAATGCCTTTGATGGTGATGTTCTCAAAGTTAAAATTCTTGTAAAGGAATTCAAGACAGAAGAGCCTGGAAACCGAATTTACTTGGTTCAAGCTGTGGAAATAGAAGCGCCAGCGTCTTTTAGGGGGGCCTCGACTGTCTTGGGTGACCAAGCCCGACTTCCACACCCGCCCGCTGGCGTTAGTAGCATCTTCGCACAGATGGTTGGGTCTGTCAATGGCGATGGCGTCTCAAAACAGGGCTGTCCCATCAAAATCCGTGTTGCAAAACCAGCCGTAGATCGTCGTTGCCCCAGCCTGCTTTTTTACGTAGCGTTTTGAGTCCGATGCCTTTGAAATGTTTTTTGGCCGTGTTCAGCACATTGACTACAACGTGAC
>CAIJOK010000098.1 GCA_903822205.1 uncultured beta proteobacterium
AAACCCGCATCACCCATCAACAACCCTGGTATCTGGATACTCGCCGCCATTTGGATATGAAGAAACTGCTGACGGCGTTTCAACAATTCTTTCGAGAAAACTCAGATGCCTGGTTGGAAAGGTTTGACTATAAAGAAGCCGGCCCGCAGTTATTGCTGCAAGCCTTTTTGCAGCGCATCGTCAATGGTGGTGGGCGAATCAACCGCGAATATGGCCTAGGGCGCAGGCGAACAGATCTCTTTTTGGAATGGCCAGTGGATGAGGCTTTGGGCTACTTGGGGCCAGTGCAGCGGGTGGTGATCGAACTCAAAATTTTGCACCAGGGGCTGGAGGCCACCCAAAAACAAGGCTTGGTGCAAACCGCCGACTACGCCGATCGCTGTGGCGCGGATGAATCGCATCTGATGATTTTTGACCGCCACCCGAATAGATCGTGGCAAGACCGCATTTGGCAGCACGATGAAATGCTGGGGCAGCGTGTGATCAGCGTTTGGGGGGCTTAATAAGCCACGCACACCATGAAAAAATTCAACACAGCAGGGCCGTCTATCTCGGGCGACCATTACATGATCGACCCGCTTTCGCGATTCGATTTACCCGAGATTGAATCGCTGATCGATGACAAGCGTTACTTTGTGTTGCACGCCCCCCGGCAGACCGGCAAGACGACATCTTTGCTGGCGCTAATGCATCACCTCAATGCAAAAGGGTCCAAGGGGCAATACCGCGCACTCTATGTCAATATTGAAGGCGCACAAGCGGCGCGGGGCAACATTGAAAGCGGTCTATCTGCCATCACCCAGGCCATCGCTCGTCAGGCAGCGTATTACCTCAAGGACTTGCGTCTTCAGGCATGGCTTGCAACGAATGGCAAACTTGACCCCAATGAGCGTCTGACGGCCATGCTGGCGCACTGGGCGCAAACGACCGACAAGCCAGTGATTTTGTTGCTGGATGAGGTTGATGCCCTGGTGGGCGACACGCTGATTTCGCTCTTGCGCCAGATTCGCGCTGGTTACGCCCAGCGGCCAGAGGCTTTTCCGCAGGCCATGATTTTGTGCGGTGTTCGCGATGTGCGCGACTACCGTATTCATACCGCCCACCACGAGATCATCACGGGCGGATCGGCCTTTAATATCAAGGCTGTATCGCTTCGCCTGGGTAACCTCACGCCCGATGAAACCCGAGCGTTATGGCAGCAACATCAGGATGCCACAGGCCAGTCGATAGACCCCGCCATTTATCCGGAACTGTGGCAAGACACCGCAGGGCAGCCGTGGCTGGTCAATGCGCTGGGGTATGAGGCGACTTGGCAAGACCGCTCTGCCCGTGATCGCACCGTGCCCATCACCTTAGAGCGCTACCGGTCTGCGCGTGAACGGCTGATTCAAAGCCGTGCCACGCATCTGGACCAACTGGCTGACAAATTGAAAGAACCCCGTGTGCATGGCATTGTGGCGGCGCTGCTCGAAGGCGAAGCGGTATCGGAACATTTTGCAACCGATGACCTGCAATATGTTGAAGATTTGGGATTGATCTGCCAACGGCCCATGCTGACTATTTCAAACCGTATCTACCAGGAAATCATCCCGCGAGAACTCACGTGGCCTGCACAGGTGGTTATCGCCCATCAACAACCCTGGTATCTCGATACCCGCCGCCATTTGGATATGAAGAAACTACTGACGGCGTTTCAGCAATTCTTTCGAGAAAACTCGGATGCCTGGCTGGAGAAATTTGATTACAAAGAAGCCGGCCCGCAGTTATTGCTGCAAGCCTTTTTGCAGCGCATCGTGAACGGTGGCGGGCGAATCAA
>CAIJOK010000099.1 GCA_903822205.1 uncultured beta proteobacterium
CTGCGAGTTCGCACCAATGCTTTTGCGGTCATTGCGGCGCTGCCATTCGCTTTTTAACGCAAATTTGCGCGTAGCACAGACCTAGCCCCATGTTTCTTTAGGAACGTCTAGCCCGTGTGCGGGGTTGGGATGCTGATTGGCTCAAGACACGGGGCTTCAATGTCGAGGCCTACACGGGTGAAACGGGCGACCGCCGCGAAGCACTTGAGCAGGCCCTGCTCAACAACGAAGTCAAGGCACTGGTCGCAACGACGGCGCTGGGCATGGGCTACGACAAGCCCGATCTGGCATTTGTCATCCACTACCAGATGCCCGGCTCGGTTGTCGCGTACTACCAGCAAGTGGGACGCGCCGGTCGCGCACTGGACTCCGCCTACGGGGTGCTGCTTAGCGGCCAAGAAGAGTCTGACATCACCGATTGGTTCATCAGCAGTGCATTCCCGACCCGCCAGGAGGTAGCCGATGTTTTGGGCGCACTTGAGGAAGAAGAGTGCGGACTGTCCGTCCCCGAGCTGCTCAGCCGCGTCAATCTGAGCAAGGGGCGCATCGACAAGACGATCGCGCTGCTCTCCCTCGAAGCACCGGCACCCATCGCCAAACAGGGCACCAAGTGGCAGCTCACGGCAGCCACGCTGAGTGAAGGGTTCTGGGCGCGCGCCGAGCGACTCACGGCCTTGCGGCGTGACGAACAACAGCAGATGCAGAAGTACGTCAGTCTGCCCTTTGGTGATCACATGGGCTTTCTGATCGGCGCGCTTGATGGTGATCCAAGTGTTGTCATTGAGCCGGCGCTTCCCCCGCTGCCCACTACTGTGAACGAGGCGCTGGTTCGGGATGCCATCGCATTTCTTCGGCGCTATAGCCTGCCCATCGAACCCCGCAAGAAGTGGCCGATAGGCGGTATGCCTCAGTACGGCATTGCCAGCAACACGACCATCAACTTTCAAGCGAAGCCCGGAAAGGCAATGTGCGTATGCGGTGATGCCGGTTGGGGCACCCTGGTCCGCCAAGGCAAGTTTCACGACGGCAAGTTCGCCGATGACCTGGTTGGGGCATGCGTGAAGATGGTTCGCGAATGGAATCCCCATCCCAAACCGACCTGGGTGACGTGCGTTCCATCGCTGCGCCATCCCGAACTCGTCCCGAATTTTGCGAAGCGCTTGGCTGCGGCTCTGGGCCTACCGTTTCATAGGGTCATTGCCAAGACCGACGACAGGCCCGAACAGAAGACGATGGCAAACAGTACACAGCAGGCGCGCAATGTCGACGGCTCGCTCGAAATCAATGGTCAGCCGGTACCGCGTGGGCCGGTGCTCCTGGTCGATGACCTGGTGGACTCGCGCTGGACGCTGACCGTTGCTGCGTGGCTGCTACGCAAGAGCGGAAGTGCAGATGTCTGGCCGATGGCGCTCTCACAAACGGGGCACGACGAATGACCCCCACCTTGTCCCCCAACACGCAGGCGATCCTGCTGCTGACAGCGCCGCTCATCGCTGGACGCGGTACATCGTCATCAGAGCTTTTGTCGTCAGGAGAATACAAGCGCCTCGCCCGCCACCTGCGGGAAAGTCAACGCCAACCTGCGGACCTCGCATCACCAGACGCGGCAGACCTCCTACGTGCCAGCCAGCCGGTGATTGACGAAGCTCGACTGCAACGCTTGCTTGGCCGTGGTTTCCTCCTCAGCCAAGTTGTCGAACGCTGGCAAGCTCGCGCCATTTGGGTGGTCAGTCGTGCGGATGCCGAGTACCCCCGCCGACTCAAGACCCGCCTGCGTGAAGATGCCCCGGCAGTGCTCTACGGCTGCGGCGATATGGGCTTGCTGGAGTCGGGTGGGCTCGCCGTGGTCGGATCTCGCCATGTCGATGATTCGTTGATCGACTACACGATGGATGTCGGTCGACTGGCTGCGCGGTCTGGAAGGACGATCGTATCGGGTGGGGCGAAGGGCATTGACCAGGCCGCGATGCGCGGTGCGCTTGAAGCCGGGGGCAAGGTCAGTGGTGTCCTCGCAGACAGCCTAGACAAGACAACCATGAATCGCGAGCACCGTAACCTGCTTCTCGATGGTCAATTGGTTCTGATTTCGCCCTACGACCCGAGCGCGGGGTTCAACGTCGGCAACGCTATGCAGCGCAACAAGCTGATCTACGCGCTGGCCGATGCATCCCTGGTCGTCAGCGCCGATGTGAACAAGGGCGGCACCTGGGCCGGGGCAACAGAGCAACTCGACAAACTGAAGTTTGTGCCCGTGTACGTTCGATCGACGGGCAAGCCCTCGGCCGGTCTCGACGCACTGCGCGTAAAAGGCGCGATGCCTTGGCCGAACCCGCAAGACATCGACGCACTTCAAGCAGTGTTTGATATCGCTACATCAACTCCGGTGCAGCCTCCGCAGTCGGGTCTCGCCCTGTTTTCCGGAGACGGGACGACGGACGTTGGCCTCTCTATGCCTTCGGTTGCAGAGCCACCGCCAACAATCGAAGCGCCCAATAAGTCAGTGCCGCCACCGTCCGATATTTCGTGCGATCCAGCCAACCCGACCGAGAAGCAAAGGATGCCCGCAGGCTACAACGTCAAACAGTCCCGCCTTTTCGGGTAACCCCAACGTGAACGTAGAGAGCAAACGCAACAACAAATTGGAATACTGAAACTCCACTTTAGACATTCAGCACATCATGAAGAGCTAACTTGTTGATTTCTAATAACAATGTAGAAAAAGTTCTGATTCCGTCAAGTCATTGATTTTGTTCAATAAATCTGCGAGAGTCTAAAGTGGAGATACTGAAATCAAAGAGCCTGCAAAGTCGGTCAAGTTCCCCGAGTGCTTGCTCTCCCCCGTATTCCGCTTCGCTGCATACGGGCTACAGGTTCGTTATTTCGTGTTACAAGGAAAGTAGGAAGATTTGAAAATGAGGGGTGTGCCATGGGGCAACAGGTGAATTTGTTACGATATGCTATAAATTATCAACCATCTTTAACCCTAGGGAGTTCCAGGCATGGTGAGCCGCATGACGAAATCGAAATCAAAAGCAATACCCACGCCCACGCCAAAGGATGCTGCACCGATCGGTTTGTCCAAATCATCTAACCCCAAAAGGGGTTCGGCAGCCAGCCGAGCGATGGCCAGCGATCCACGGCATGCCAATGTGTCCCAATCGCCTGCATCTGCCGTTGTGCCAGGTACTGCGGCTGAAACACCGCTGTTTTATGTAGGCATTGGTGCATCTGCTGGGGGTCTGGAAGCCTTAAGGCCGTTTGTTGCCCATTTGCCAACACAGGCCAATATGACTTACATCCTGGCACAGCATATGTCACCAGATCACCGAAGTCTGATGGTGGAACTGTTGGCGCGAGAAACGACCCTCCAGGTGATTGAAGCCAGTGACAACACGCTGCCCAAGGCGGACACCCTGTATGTTGCACCCCCCAATTCTGATATCACCGTTGCCCACGGCAAACTGATCATCAGCAAACCCACCAACACCATCGGCCCCAAACCCTCTGTCGATCGATTTTTCATCAGCTTGGCTGACGATCGGGAGGACAAGGCCATTGGCATCATTCTTTCAGGCACGGGGTCTGATGGTGCGCGTGGCATCAAGGCGGTCAAGGCGGCTGGTGGCATCACCATTGCCCAGGAACCCAAGTCGGCCAAGTACGACAGCATGCCCAGTGCCGCCATCCGCGTGGGCGGCGCTGATCTGGTTTTGCCACCGCATGAAATTGCGACCCAACTGCAAGCCATTGTGGAACGACCCCGTACGCCCATTGGCAGTGATGCTGACGAAGCACCTCCCAATACCGTGCGGGAGATCGTTCGTCAAATCGCGATGCAGACAGGGATGGATTTTTCAAACTACAAAGATGCCACGATTTCAAGGCAAATTTTGCGGCGCATGGCAGCCATGCAAATTCCCACTCTGGATGCTTACGGAGCCTATATTGCCAAAAATCGACGTGAGCTTAGCGAGTTAGCAGGTAATTTTTTGATCTGCGTCACCTCTTTTTTTCGTGATCCTGATTCGTTCAAGGCCTTGCGCAGCATATTGCGCGAAGTTCTCAAGACCAAGAAAACAGGTGACGATATTCGCATCTGGATTCCAGGTTGCGCCACGGGCGAAGAGGTTTACTCCTTGGCCATTTTGCTGATGGAAGAACTTGGGGCATCCAAGGACAAGTACAAAATTCAATTGTTTGCAACCGATATCAACAGCGACGCTGTAGCCATAGCGCGCGCTGGTATCTACCCTGAATCTGCACTCAGTGAACTCGACAGCACCTTGATTGAACGCTATTTTTCTTCCCAGGATGGCATGTACCGCATTGACCGCAGCCTGAGAGATATGACGCTGTTTGCTCGCCAGGATTTGGTACAAGACCCTCCATTTGTGCGGCTAGACATGGTGAGCTGCCGTAATTTGCTGATTTATTTCAAAAGTGAATTGCAAGAGCGCGTCATGAAGATATTTCATTACACACTCAACACAAGCGGGGTATTATTTCTTGGCAAATCTGAGGCCGTAGGTCGGCAGGGAGCTTTATTTTCAGAGAAAGACCGTAAACACAAGATATTCATCAAACGTGCGGTCGCTTCACCCACCGTTGCAAGTTTTCCAAGATTGCGCGGACATTTGGATGTTAATCTCAACAAGCAAGATGCCACAAAGCTCGTAGAAACGCCTGCTTCAGTTTTGGGACGCGAACGCTTGTTTGCACTTTATTCGCCGTCGAGTTTGTTGATCACGACCAGTGGTGATTTACTTGAGATGTTTGGCGATTGCAGCAATTTTTTGGCCATCAAATCCGGCAAGGCTGATTTCAACACCTTCTCCCTGATCAAACCCGCTTTTAGGGCCGAGTTGAGGGCCTTTGCCCACAGGGTAAGCCGCACGCGCAAAAGCGCCACATCCAGCCCCGTTGAGATCACTGCGGACGGTGTGGTCTGTCACTACCGCATGACCGTCCACTACGTCGGACAGTCAGGGATCGAGGAACCCGATTTGCTTTTGGTGTGTTTCGAAAGAGCCGAACACAAAACAGCCACGGTCACAGCCGATGACGCATCCGCAATGAGTGCTGCAGAACGCATCATGGAGTTGGAGCATGAAATTGTCATCAATCGTGAAAATTTGCAGTCCGTGATTGAGGAACTTGAAACTGCCAATGAGGAACTTCAATCGCTCAACGAAGAAGCCCAGGCTGGAAACGAAGAACTACAAGCCTCCAATGAGGAATTGGAAACCGCCAATGAAGAATTGCAGGCATCCAATGAAGAATTGGTCACCGTCAATGACGAACTTGGCACACGTACACTGGAGTTAAGTGAAACCAACAATGATTTGACAAATATTCTCAACAGTGTGTACAAAGCACTTGTGGTCGTTGATGATAATCTGTTCATCACACGGTATAACCAACTTGCATTACAGTTCTTTGATATTAATTCTGATAGCAAGGCCAATTTGGCGAAGGTGACGACTCATTTTAATGCACCTGAAATTCTCAGCTTGATCAGCGGGGTTCTAAAAACCAATCATCCGGCTGAAATTGAATTTCAACGTCAAGATGACAGGTATTTTCATTGTCGTATTGCGCCATATTTTGACAGCGGTAAGCATTGCTCAAAAGGCGCGGTCATCACGATTTCTGATATCACAGAAGAAGTTCTTGCTGAAGAACAGCTTCGCTTATCTGCTTCTATTTTTGAGCATGCCGCTGAAGGTATTTTGATCTGCGATGCCGATAACCTGATTATCTCGGTGAATCGGGCTTTTACGGATATTACGGGTTATCTGGCTGAAGATGTCATTGGCAAAAATCCGCGCATAATGAAATCAGGCCAGCAGCCCCTGTCTTTTTACCGCAGTATGTGGCAGACACTTGATTCCACTGATGTATGGAAGGGGGAAATTATCAACCGGCACAAAAATGGTGGCCTTTATACCGAATGGCTGTCAATCAATGTTCAAAGGGAAGTCCATGGTGGAGTCAAACGGTATATTGCCGTTTTTACTGACGTGACACCCTTGACCAACGCCATCAAGGCCGCAGAAGAAGCCAATTTGGCCAAGAGCCGTTTTCTGGCCACCATGAGCCATGAAATCCGCACCCCCATGAATGGCATTTTGGGCATGGCACAACTGCTGCTGATGCCGCAACTGACCGAAAAAGAACGCCAGGATTACGTGGGCACCATTCTTTCAAGTGGGCAACACTTACTGCTGCTGCTCAATGATATTCTGGACTTGTCCAAGATTGAAGCCGGCAAGTTACAAGCGAACGTCACGGTTTTTGAACCAATCACGCTCATTCGTGATACACGAATGCTGTTTGAAGGCGCGGCACAAGCCAAGCAACTGCAGCTTGAAGAGCAATGGTTTGGCCCTTCGGGGCGACACTACCGGGGTGATGCGCATCGATTGGGTCAAATGCTGTCCAACCTTGTGGGAAATGCCATCAGATTTACGCACCGAGGTAGTATCCGTATTGAAGCCAACGAGATCAAATCTGATGAAAAAGTCACCTTGCTTGAGATTGCCGTCAGCGATTCCGGCATTGGCATTGCACCCGAACATCTGAACTTGTTGTTCAAACCATTTTCACAAACGGACAGTTCAACCACACGGCAATATGGTGGGTCGGGCTTGGGTCTGTCCATCGTGCGCAGTCTGGCCCAATCAATGGGGGGTGATGTCGGCGTTGAAAGCAAGGCAGATCAGGGTTCGAGGTTCTGGTTTCGTGTGCCCGTTGACACCGTGGCCGATGTTCCAGAAGGCAGCCCAGGCTATCGCGCAGTGTCTGTGGCCAAACAACCCGCGTGTTCCCCCCCCCAATTTAGCGGGCATGTCCTGGTGGTTGAAGACAACTTGGTCAACTGTCAGGTGATCGAATCCTTGCTTGGCAAATTTGGCATCCGCGTGACGGTGGTCACGGATGGGCAGCAAGCTGTCGATGCCATCATGGCAGGCCATCAGTATCCCGACATGATTTTGATGGATTTGCATATGCCCGTGGTCGATGGTTACACAGCCACCGAACGCATTCGTGAGTGGGAATACCGCAATCAAAATCACCGTTTGCCGATCGTCGCATTGACCGCCGATGCTTTTGCGGAAGATCGCAAACATTGCCTGGCAGTGGGAATGGATGATTTCTTGACCAAGCCGATTACGTTGGATGCCCTTGAGGCTGCGCTGCTCAAATGGCTGGGGCATGTTTGATCTGTCAACCTGTTCATCGCCCGCGTTAAGCAAACAGTGCTGCGGCAAGGCGGCGTAACAGCGACAATGCGCGTCATTCATTCGAGAACCTCTCATGACAGATCAACTGATTATTTTTGACACCACCTTGCGTGATGGCGAGCAGTCGCCTGGTGCCTCCATGACCCGCGATGAAAAACTGCGCATTGCCCGCCAGTTGGAACGCCTCAAGGTGGATGTGATCGAGGCCGGTTTTGCGGCCAGTTCGCAAGGCGACTTTGAGGCCATCCACACCATTGCCCGCGCTGTCCGTGATTCAACGGTGTGTTCGTTGTCGCGTGCCAATGAGCACGACATCAACTTGGCCGCCGATGCCTTACAGGGAGCGCAGCGGGCACGTATTCACACCTTCATTGCGACATCAGCGCTGCACATCGAAAAAAAACTGCGCATGACCCCAGACTTGGTGTTTGAACAGGCCAAATCAGCCGTTCGCCTAGCCCGCAATCGGGTGGCCGATGTCGAGTTCAGCGCCGAGGATGCCTATCGCAGCGACGAAGATTTTTTGTGCCAAATCATCGAGGCCGTGATCAAAGAGGGTGCCACCACCGTCAATCTACCCGATACCGTGGGTTATGCCATCCCTGAGCTGTACGGTGCCTTTATCAAAAATATCCGCACACGTGTCCCTAACTCAGACTTGGCCATCTGGTCGGTGCATTGCCACAATGACTTGGGCATGGCTGTAGCCAATTCGCTGGCGGGGGTCAAGATTGGCGGCGCACGTCAGGTGGAATGCACCATCAATGGCCTGGGTGAGCGCGCCGGCAATTGCAGTCTCGAAGAGGTTGTGATGGCCGTCAAAACCCGACGCGACTACTTTGATCTGAATGTGCGTCTCGACACCACCCAAATTTTGGCCGCCAGCCGCTTGGTCAGCCAAACCACCGGTTTTGTCGTGCAGCCCAACAAGGCCGTCGTCGGTGCCAATGCTTTTGCACATGCCTCAGGCATTCACCAAGATGGTGTGCTCAAGGCCCGGGACACCTACGAGATCATGCGTGCCGAAGACGTGGGTTGGTCTGCCAACAAAATCATTTTGGGCAAATTAAGCGGTCGCAATGCTTTCAAGCAGCGCCTATCCGACCTGGGGGTGATGCCCAAGAGCGAGGCCGATGTCAACTTGGCTTTTGCCAAGTTCAAAGAACTGGCCGACCGCAAAAGCGAGGTTTTTGACGAAGACATCTTGACGCTGGTATGCGACGACGGCACAGCGCCCGGACAAGACCACTATGTACTGGTATCCATGAAGCAGCACAGTGAAACCGGTGAAATGCCGCAGGCCAGCGTGGTGTTTACCATGAACGGCCTTGAGGTCACGGGCACGGCTTGCGGCAATGGCCCGGTCGATGCCTCGCTCAAGGCCATCGAGGTTCATGCCCACAGCGGTGCTGAGTTGGTCTTGTATTCGGTCAATGCCATCAGCGGATCGACCGAAAGCCAAGGCGAGGTGACCGTTCGCCTGCAAAGCAAGGGCCGCGTGGTCAATGGCGTGGGAGCTGACCTGGACATCGTCGTAGCCTCAGCCAAGGCCTACTTGAGTGCCCTCAACAAGCTGCACACCAAACCTGACCACGTCGCCGCCCAAGGGTGACACCCAAACTCATGTTTTTCTTTCAGAATCAATTGTAAGCGATTGTTATTGTTGAATTTTTATTTCAGATACACTAGGGTTCACAGTCCCGCCCTACGTTTACCGTTTTTTGTTTACCGGTTACCAGGAGTTTTTTCATGACGCACATTCCCCGCTTCTTTCCGTCCATCCGTAATTGGCTCTCGCTCACTTTGCTGCCTGGCCTGCTGGCCTTTTCATTGGCCGCACCCGTTCATGCCGCACCGGTGGTTCACAAGGTTGCTTACAAATCCCGTGTGACCAAGGTCAAGCACACGGTTCAAAAGCGCAAGGCCGCAGTCCCGTCCAAACACAAAACCCCCACGCCTGCCGCCACATCAATGGCACTGCCACCTGCGACACCCGCAGTGGGCGCGTTGGCAGGCGCAACAAGCGTATCGGCTGCCCCCGACATCCTTAACCTGAAATCTCGCGTGGCTCTGGTCGTTGATCAAAACACCAACGAGGTTTTGTTTCGCAAAAATGACGAAGAGGTTTTGCCCATCGCGTCCCTGACCAAACTGATGACCGGTCTGATCATCAGCGAGGCCGCCCTGCCCATGGACGAAATCATTCGCGTTACCCAAGAGGATGTTGATACCGAAAAAGGCAGCTCGTCACGCCTCAAGGTCGGTACAGAATTAAGCCGTGGCAAACTTTTGCACTTGGCCCTGATGTCCAGTGAAAACCGTGCGGCGCATGCGCTGGGGCGCACCTACCCTGGCGGCCTGCCGGTGTTCATCAGCCTGATGAACGACAAAGCCCGTTCCCTGGGCATGAAAGACACCGTTTACATTGAGCCAACCGGGCTGTCCAGCCGCAACCAGTCCAGTGCCCGCGACCTGGTCAAACTGGTCGATGTGGCCCACCACCAGCCCCTGCTGCGCGAATTGACCACGTCACCCAGCTACCAAGTCATCGTTGGCAGCCGGCAACTGCAATACAACAACACCAACCGTCTGGTCAAAAACCCCGCCTGGGACATTGGTCTGCAAAAGACCGGCTACATTGCCGAGGCCGGACAATGCCTGGTGATGCAAACCAAAATTGCCGGTCGCCAGCTCATCATGGTTTTTCTGGACTCGGTTGGCAAACTTAGCCGCTTGGGCGACGCAGAGCGGGTGCGTCACTGGATAGAGTCTGCGGCCAACAGCATCGATCGCATCGACCGCATGGAGCGATCCGATCGCCGCGATCCGATCGGTGTGTAACAGGACTTTTGACACCCCCCCTGCCCTTCCTCATGGATGTCTTTGCTGCTGTCTGATTTGCCCTGCCATGTGACGGCCACAGTGCAGGCCGTTTGCGCCAACGCCCCAGAGCTTTTGCCCCATCATCTGAGTCGTCTTGAAGACCTGGGCTTTTTGCCGGGTGAGACCGTTTGGGTGGTGCAGCGCGGGCCAGGCGGGCAAGAGCCTTTGGCGGTGGCCGTGGGTAATACCTTGTTTGCCCTGCGTCTGTGTGAGGCGCGCTGCATCACCGTCTGCCTATGATTCACAATCCCAAAAATAATCCCCAAAATAATCCAAAAAATATAGAATAAATTATCTTTTTTGCCACCTTTTTTTCATGAACCCAACTTCAATCTCCTTACAACGGCAGCATCGCACCCAGCACGGATTTACCCTGATCGAACTGATGGTGGTTCTGTTGATCATTGGTGTCTTGGCCGCGTTGATCGTCCCCAATGTGCTTGACCGGGCAGACGACGCACGGGTAACAGCCGCCAAAACCGATGTTCACAACCTGATGCAGGCACTCAAACTCTACCGGCTGGACAACCAACGCTATCCCACTGCCGAACAGGGGCTAAAGGCTTTGGTTGCGCGACCCACCACAGCACCCGTTCCCACCAATTGGAAGAATTACCTGGACCAATTGCCCAAAGACCCTTGGGGGCAGCCTTACGTGTATCTCAACCCCGGCATCAATGGCGAGATCGACGTGATGTCTTATGGTGCCGACGGACAGCCAGGCGGCGAGGGCAAAAATGCGGACCTTGGTAGCTGGCAACCCTGACGGGCGCAGGTATCTTGCCCGTCCATACCTGCAACACCCCCCCCATCGACGTTGTGGCTTTGCCGGTTTTACGCTTTTAGAGCTTTTGGTCGTTTTGGCGATCGTGGCGATTGCCTCAGCCGGCGTGGGCTTTGCCATTCCAGACCCCATCCAGACCCAACTGGAACGCGAGGCTTTGCGCCTGACCGCCCTGTTTGAATCTGCCAGGGCACGCTCACAGGTCAGTGGCGTGGCGGTGTACTGGCACGGTACAGCACAAGGCTTTGTCTGGAACGGTTTGCCCCACGCCGAGAAAGCCGATGACGAGCTGCCGCGCAACTGGCTTTCCACCGACACAGTGGCTCACGTTGCCCCGCGTACCACGGTCACCCGCCCTGCCCTGTCTGCATCGCCCTCAGACAGCCTGTTGCTGGGGCCAGAACCTGTCATTGGCCCCCAGAGTGTCACGATCACCTCACGCAGCCAGCCCGGGCGCAGCCTGTCTATTGGCACCGACGGCATCCGCCCATTTGTTGTGACAGATTCTCCATGAGGCCACCTGCACAGGGGTTTACGCTGGTTGAGGTTTTGGTGGCCCTGGCCATTGTGGCGATCGCCCTGATGGCCGGTATGCAAGCCACCGCCGCCCTTACCCTTCATGCACAGCGCCAGTCCGACATGGTGTTGGCCCAACTGTGCGCCGAAAACGAATTGATCAAGGCGCGTCTGTCCAAACAAATGCCCGACATCGGCGACAGCACCGTGGCCTGCGATCAAGCCGGTCGCAGTTTGACTGTTGCCCTGACAGTGCGCCCCACGCCTAACCCCAACTTCAGGCGCATCGATGCCCTGGTGCAAGATGGCGATGCCGCTATTTGGCGACTGACCACCGTGGTAGGGCGGTATTGATGTCGTCATCATTTAATAAAAGTTTTATACTTAATAAAGTATAATTTAATAGCAACCAATGCAATAAAGACGTGCTTTAGGTTCATTTTTTCAATAATTTTAGTGTATTTAATTTGTTGTTAATTACTTACCGACATCGATACCGATACCGATACCGATACCGATACCGAAACCGCGATCGCTGCAAAGGTTTTACGCTGATCGAACTTTTGCTGGCGATCAGCGTGATGGCCTTGATGACTGTCCTGGTGTGGCGCGGCTTGGACGGTATCAGCCGTGTTCAGACCCGATTGCAGCAGCAGGCCGACGAGGTTTTGACCCTACAGGCCACCCTGACGCAATGGGGAGCAGACCTGGATGCCATGACCGAGCAGCCGGACACCCCCAGCCTGGACTGGGACGGCAGGGTGCTGCGCATATTGCGGCGCGACACTGCGGCCCCCGCTGATGGCTTGCGGGTAGTGGCATGGACGCGCCGCATCACAAGCACCGCAGACGGTTTGACGAAGATCGCCAATGGAACGACGGGAAGCACATCTGGCGGACAGTGGCTACGCTGGCAGTCCCCCCCGCTTTTAACCCGTGGGGCACTCGACGTAGCCTGGCAAAAAGCACAGGTCTGGGCGCAAAGCCCCAGCGATGAAGATCGCCTGCTTGAGGTTCGCACGGTGGCCATCGACGACTGGCAAATTTTTTATTACCGTGGCAATGCCTGGAGCAACCCCCTGTCCAGCGCTGGTACTCAAGACGGTACGCCTTTGTCAGCCATTGCCGCTGCCAGCGCGGCCAGCATGGCGGGTTCGTCCGTCACAGCAGCCTCTGCGGCCGTATCGGCAACGTCCATCGGTCTGGCCAGCACCCCGGACGGCATACGATTGCTGCTCAGGCTATCGGCTGGGCAGGCCATCAACGGCACGATCACCCGGGACTGGGTGCGTGGCTTGATCGGAGGCAATAAATGATTGAAAGGGTTGAAAGGGTTGAAAGGGTCGCACGGCCAGGAACACACGCCCCTGCACGACAACGCTTTCAATGCGGCGCAGCCATTTTGACGGCCATGCTCGCGGTCGTTCTGGTGGCCACCCTGGCATCGGCCATGCTGTGGCAGCAATGGCGCGGGATAGAGGTAGAAACCGCCCAGCGCACCCGGGTGCAGTCGGTCTGGATTTTGACGGGTGCCCTGGACTGGGCGCGTTTGATCTTGCGTGAAGATGCCCGCCAAGGCGGGGCCGACCATTTGGCCGAGCCTTGGGCCGTGCCATTGGCACCCGCCCGACTGTCCACCTTTTTAGCGGCCGAACACGGTGTAGCCATGGCGGATACCCCGCCGGACAGTGGAGAGGACGCTTTTTTGGCCGGCCACATCGAAGACCTGCAAGCGCGTTTGAACGTGACCAATCTTTTGCAAAACGGCCAACTGTATGAGCCTGCCACTGCTGCCTGGGCCAGACTGTTCAAGCGCCTCAATTTGCCTGTCTCTGAACTCACCGCCTTACAGCGCAATCTGCAACGGGCCTACGACACTGCGGCCAGTTCCGATGTCAAACCCAAAGCCCCTCTGCGTCCACAGGTGGTGTCAGACCTGCTGTGGCTGGGCCTGTCCCCCGCCACATTGCAAGGTTTGCGGCCCTTTGTCACCTTGCTGCCCGCTCGCACACCGGTCAATCTGAACACTGCCCCGCCAGAGGTCTTGATGGCGTGCATCCCGCTACTGGACCTGGCTCAGGCCAATCACTTTGTCAGCGTTAGGGCCTTGCAACCCTTGAGCACACTGGCCGATGCCAGCAAACTGCTGGGCCGGCCCGACATTGTGTTGCAAGAGGCAGAACACGCCATAGCGTCCCGTTTTTTTGGGGTGACAGGGCAGCTAAGGGTGGGTACCGCCACGCTTCAAGAGCATTCAATCCTTCAGAGGGACGGCATGATGGTCAAAACCATCGGTCGCACCCGCGAGGCCCTAACCGATACCCCCCCTGTGGCATCTGACACATCCGACACATCCGACACATCTGGCGCATCTGATGAATCTGACCCATTAGTGACACCCACAGACTCTGTTGATCCCGTAGCCCCACAGCCCGACAACCCCTGATTTTTACAATGACCTGTAGCCCTTTTGTCCATGACCGTCCTCATCCTTACCCTTCCTGCCACGCCGATTGATGCCTGCGCAACATTTGACTACGTCGCCAGCTTGGACGGCCTGTCTGTTTCCGACCACGGCACAGTCGCGATGGAACAACTGTCGCAGTTGCCCCTGCAAACACCCACCTTGCAGCCCCTCATGCGCACGGCCACCGTGGTCGTTGTCTTACCGACATTGGCTCTGTCCTGGCACCAGGTAACGCTGCCACGCGGCAGTTTGCCAAGGGGTTTGATGTCTGAGCGCAGTTCCACCCGTCTGCGCACCATTCTGGCAAGTTTGCTGGAAGACCAACTGCTGGACGACCCCGATCAACTGCATCTGGCCCTACAGCCCCAGCCCCGCGAGGACGCACCGACATGGGTGGCCGTGTGCAACCATGCTTGGTTGGTGGCGGGTCTTCAGGCCATCACCCAGGCGGGTTACAACGTGAGTCGCGTCGTGCCAGAGTTTTGCCCGGATGCCGCAGACCCCGGCTTTTATGTGCTGGGAACCCCTTGCAATGCCCTGCTGCTGGGGCGTGTGCTGCCATCGGATTGTTTTTTGGCGATGCCCTTGTCCGTGGATGCGCTGGCTCTGCACTCCGAGCCGTCCACCTTGAATGATCTGCGCCCCATTACCGCAGAGCCTTCGGTGGCAGCGCTGGCTGAGTCCCTGTTCAAACGCCCGGTGCAGTTGCTGCAAGGTCCCCAGCGCCTGCTACAGGCCATCGAATGCCCCTGGGACATGGCCCAGTTTGATCTGCGCCATGCCGAGCGCGACCGTCGCAGGGCAGGGCTGGTTAAAGCGCTGAACACCCTGTGGCGTGGCCCACAGTGGCGTGCTGCACGGCTGGCCCTGGTGGCCATCCTGCTGGTTCAGTTGGCGGGCTTAAACACCTGGAGTTGGCGTGAACAGGCCAGTCTGGCCGCCAAGCGCCTGGCTGTTCGCAACGTTTTGACCGGAACCTTCCCGACCGTTCCGGTGGTCGTTGATGCGCCGGTACAAATGAAGCATGAATTGGCGGCTCTGCAACGCGCCAAAGGTGCGCCCCAGCCCTCCGATCTGGATGTCATGCTGGCCACACTGAGCGCTACAGTTCCCGTCGGTTATGCCTTGACCGCTATAGATTATGCGGCTCAAGAGCTGCGTTTCAAGGGGCCAACGCTGACCGCTGACGACCAGTCACGGCTGGCTTTGGCCCTCAAACAACAGGGACTTTCGCTCACCCGTCAGGGCCTGCAATGGTCTGTGAAGCCCTCGAACCTTGCAAACGCCATCAACTCCGCAACCGTACTCACACCATGAAGCTCCTAGAAACGATGCAATCCCACTGGCGCAACCTGTCCGACCATGAACAGCGCTGGCTGCAAATCGCCATGGTGGTTGTGACAGTTGCCATGCTGTGGTGGCTGGTCTTGGCTCCTCCGCTGGCGCTGCTGCGTGCTGCACCGGCGCAACATACGGCACTGGATGCGCAATTGCAACATATGCTGCAACTTCAGTCCCAGGCCAAAGCGCTACAGGCCCAGCCCGTCTTGTCCGCTGAGGATGCCCACCAGGCCCTTGTGGCTTCGCTCAAACCCCTGGGTGCATCAGCCCAATGGACAGTTCAGTCTGACCGTACCCAGGTGACCTTGAAGGGGGTCAGCGCGGCGACCTTGGCGCAATGGCTGTCCGTCGCCCGCCAAAACGCCCACGCCGTGCCTACCGAGGTTCACTTGACTCGCAACGCCGCCCTGACGTGGGACGGCACCGTGCTCATCCTCATGGCTGGCCCAGGTTCACCCTCATGAGCCGCCCTTCCACCCACACACCTTGGGGCATAGCCACAGCGGGTTTAGCGTTGGGATGCTTGGTCAGTGCGATGGTCTTTGCACCGGCACGCTGGCTGGCCCACTGGGTTCAAACCCTTAGCCTGGGCCAGGTGGTGCTGTCCGATGCACGTGGCACCGTATGGCGCGGCAGTGCACGCTTAACCCTGACAGGTGGGGTTGGCAGCCACGATGCCAGCACCCTGCCCGGGCGACTGGCCTGGGTGGTGTCGCCCAGCCTGTCGGGGGGCAATGTGCAGCTTCAAGCCGACTGCTGCATGCCGCAGGCCACCATGGCGCACATTCAACCGCTCTGGGGCGGCCTTCAGGTGTCGCTGGCAGACCACCGGTCGCAGTGGCCCGCCCAATTGCTGGCGGGTCTGGGCACACCATGGAACACCATCCTGGCCCAGGGCGATTTGGTTTTGAGCACCCGTGAACTGGCCATCACCCATGTAGCCGGACGGCTGCTGCTGACTGGACAGGCGCAGTTGGACATCATGAACATGTCATCACATCTGTCCACCGTGCGGCCCATGGGCAGCTACCGCGTGACGCTCACAGGCGGGGCCAGCCCTACCCTGACTTTGGCCACTTTGCAGGGCAGCTTGCAGTTATCAGGCAGCGGGCAATGGGTGGGCGGCAAACTGCGCTTTAACGGCGAAGCCAGCGCCTTGCCCGATCATCTTGATGCCTTGTCTAACCTGTTGAATATCATCGGCAAGCGCAACGGCCCCCGCGCCATGATCAAGGTGGGGTAAAGTTTTCGCCCTCCACACCCAAGCGCGTGAGCGGGTCGATCCTGTCATGGTTGTCCGCGATGGACGGGCTGACCGTGTTGAATTTTTTCATGGGGTATGTGGCTCACGCCCCCCAAACGCTGATCACACGCGGCCCCAGCATTTCATCGTGCTGCCAGATGCGGTCTTGCCACGATCTATTCGGGTGGCGGTCAAAAATCATCAGATGCGATTCATCCGCGCCACAGCGATCGGCGTAGTCGGCGGTTTGCACCAAGCCTTGCTTTTGGGTGGCAGCTAACCCTTGGTGCAAAATTTTGAGTTCGATCACCACCCGCTGCACTGGCCCCAAGTAGCCCAAAGCCTCATCCACTGGCCATTCCAAA
>CAIJOK010000100.1 GCA_903822205.1 uncultured beta proteobacterium
ATAATTTAATTCATCAAGAAATTATTATAAATACTACTTCCAAAGTATCGCAAGTTGTTGATTTATAACGACAATTATTAGTTATTTAATTTAACATCACAATTTTAGGTCAATGATAAAGAACTTGTATTGTCTAACTTATCAAGCGTTTATCACGTGTTGCGTACATTTCGATGTACTCATCAAACAGTTCACGAATAATGCGCTGGCGATTATAAGACTTGATATTGCTATTCATGACTCTTAGGAAAAATTTGGAGTTCAATGGATACCGTGTTGCAGACAATCATGAAGGTGGCATTTAATCGTTGTATAGATCCACTGTTCACGATCAAAGTATAGGCTAAAACCTTGATAACGCGGAATTACAACATCATCCTCGTCTCGATAATGAATCAAAAGTACCACGCTTTCATCCGAAGCCTCTGACGAAATGTAGACCAATCAGATTTCAACGGTGACGGTGACGGTGACGCTGGCGTAGTTGTATTCATACCATAAGCGAACTGAGCCATCGCATAGCACACAACTCGCGTATGCATCAGCCACTCTAGTCCATTGGATCGACCAGCGGATCGATCGCCGATTTAACCATGTCACCCATGGCTGACCGCATGGCAGCCCAAGGCATCATCACAGCCCCGAACATCACAAATCAAAAAACCGACAAGGAAATAATAAAATGACTTAAATAATAAATAACTATTTTACAGTGGGCAATGCTTTGTATATAGACGTATCGAATAAACAATCAATATTCATGAAGTAACAAATTTATTATATTTCTGAACGTGCAGTGGACCGCCCTACCTCCAGGGCCGCCCCTACACTGAGTATCAAAAAGCACGCTGCCCCAAGCAGAGTAGCACGGTACCAGCCGTGGTCCAGCCAGACCCCAAACCACATCGGTGATATCGCAGAGCCAATATCCAGACCCGAATATACCAGCCCATAGACACGGCCCATACTGCCTGCACCGCCCATTCCGTTGGATGACGCTGCTTGTTTGATCATCATGTCACGCGACGGCCCTGCTAGGCCCACCGCAAAACCCGTTGCCGCCAGTATCCCCATCGTGACCGTGCCCCCGAGAGCCCCTGTTCCACACAGCGCCAGCAATAGGGCGGCACAGGTCATGGACATAGCCACCACGTGGTTGCTGTGGACAGAACGCACGGCCAGCCAGCCACCGGTCAGCATTCCCAGCGCACCTGACAGCATATAGGCGGTCAGCGTCCAGGTGGCGGACTTAAAGCTGATGCCGTACATGGCCTGGAGAATCGACACTGAAAACCCCTGAATCACGGCCAGCGTCATGGTGGAGAATACAAAAAAACCAAAGCACCACCACACCACCGGCCAACGCAAAAACGCCAACACGTTTGCGGACTGTCGCTGATGGGACACCCCCGGTGTCGATAGTTTGTCACGCTGCCATACCATCAAGGCCAGAATGCCCACGTACAAACTGGCTGCGGCCAAATAGGCCATACGCCAGCCACACACGGCATAAAGTGTGGCCATAAAAACCGGCGCACAGGCTAGGCCCAGACTGCCTGAGAGGCCATGCGCACTGAAGGCATAGCCCAGCCGCTCGGGCGAGACACGGTGGTTCAGAAGGGTGAAATCAACCGGATGAAACGCAGCATTGGCCACACCGGACAGCACCGCAACCCCCAGCAGGCCAGCGTAGCCCGTGACCAAGGATGCCCAAACACACGCCAGACCGTACAGGCCGATGGCCCCGAACAGCATGAGACGAGCACCCAAGCGATCGACCACAAACCCGGCCCCTGCCTGCAAGATCGCGGATACCACGAACAAGGTGGTCATCAGCCCCCCCAACTGGGCATAGCTCAGGCCAAATTCGGCCATCAACACCGGAAACATCACCGGCATCACCAGTTGCCCAAAATGCGAAGCGGCATGCGCCAGGCCCACCAGACCGATGATGCGGGCATCTTGCCCCCATGAAACGTGGCTTACAGCGTCGGTGCAACCTGGCATCGTCCTGAGAGGGTTATTGGGGACCTGGGGCACTGTCAGCCAGGACGGTTGCATTGTGAAGCACAGGCCTGTTGACGAGGGGCGGATCAACGAAGGCAACGGTGCGCCCCTGTGCCACAGACTGAAGACGGCCATATTCGGTCAGGACTCTCACAGTGTAACCACCGTCGCCGTCGCTGTTAGAGGCTCCCACATAGCTCTTAAGGCCGCCCTCAACCGAACCGGCCACTCTGACACAGTCTTGCAAAACCTTGACACCCACGCGCAGGTTGGCCAAGGGGTCAAAGGCTGCAAATTTGCCGCCAAAGCTCTGATATTTGTCACCATGAACATGGGTCATCACCTGCATCAGACCCTGTGCACCCTCGGTGCTTTGAGCGAAGGGATTGAAGCCGGATTCAATCGCCATCACGGCCAGAATCAGGGTGGGGTCAAGCCTGGACCTGTGGCCCAAGGTGTAGGCCTCAGCCACCAAAGCGCTCAAAGGCTCAGGCGCGATACGGTATTTTTTACTCAACCAAAAGGCCACGGCGGCCTGCTGCCTGGGCAGTTCATCAGGGTCACTGGCGGTTGCACGGTCGCTGGCAAACAGATCACTGGCCAAGCCGGTGAACTCCAATTGGCGCTCTTGCAACCAGGCAAACAGGCGAACCTCGCCCAGCTGGCGCAATTCAGGGTGAACCATCATGGCCATGGCGGCAAACACCACGGTCACACCCACCAAGGCAAAACTGTTGTGGGTAAGCTCGAAAATGGCTTTGGTGACCCAGCCGGTCACTCGCCGCAGGCAGAGGGTGATGTTGTTCCAATGGGGCATTGCTGTTCCTTCTCGGGTCAAACACATGCACGATTGCTGTGCTGCGGTTCATTATGTCAAATCTGCCCAATCAGGCTGTCCCACCACGTTGGGGCCACACGCAGGGCACATGAACCGTCACCGTTTATTCCAAACCCAGTTCCTGGATCTTGCGTGTGAGGGTGTTGCGGCCAATGCCCAGCTTTTGGGCGGCCTCGATGCGCTTGCCGTGCGTGGCGGCCAATGCGGCCGATATCAGGCAGGACTCAAACCGGCGGACGAGCGTATCCCATACGTCGCTGCGATGGGTGGACAACAAGATGCCGGCATCGGCGGTCAAGGCGGCCACCCAATTGCCGTTATCAGGCGGTGTGCCAGGGAGAGTCTGCACGGACAGCGCAGGTAACGGCGTAGGTAACGGCGTAGGTAACGGCGTAGGTAATGGCATAGGTAACGGTGCATCGGAGAATGACAGCACACCCAAAGGTGGCGAATCGTCAGAGACAGCAGGCGGACATTCATCGGCAGTCTGGTGGATACAGGCCTTATCGATAGCCACTCCCACTTCGGGCGGCAAATCTTTGGGTGCGATCATCTGGGCGGGGGTCATCACCGTCAGCCAGTGGCAGATGTTTTCAAGCTGGCGCACATTGCCCGGAAAGGCAAATTGACCCAGACAGGCGAGCGCAGCATCAGAAATGCGCTTAGGCTCCACGCTCAACTGGCGAGCGCTTTGCTGCAAAAAATGACGGGTTAGCGCGGGGATGTCCTCGGGGCGGTCACGCAGCGCCGGCAGGCGCAGCCGAATCACGTTCAGGCGATGAAATAAATCCTCGCGAAAGGCCATATCTTTGACGCGCTGCTCCAGGTTTTGGTGTGTGGCGGCGATCACCCGCACCTTGGTTTTGACCGCGCTGTGCCCCCCCACGCGATAAAAATGGCCGTCCGACAGCACCCGCAGCAAACGGGTTTGCAGATCAAACGGCATATCGCCGATCTCGTCCAAAAACAAAGTGCCGCCGTCAGCCTGTTCAAAGCGCCCCCTGCGCATGGTCTGGGCACCGGTAAAGGCCCCGCGCTCGTGACCAAACAATTCAGATTCAAGCAAATCCTTAGGGATGGCGGCGGTGTTGATGGCCACAAACGGCCCCTTGGCGCACGGTGAATGCTTGTGCAGGGCGCGTGCCACCAGTTCTTTGCCCGAGCCTGATTCGCCGGTGATCATCACGGTCACATTGCTCTGGCTCAAACGGCCAATGGCGCGAAACACATCCTGCATGGCGGGGGCTTGCCCCAGCATCTCGGGAGATTCGGTGATGTGCTCTTCGACCGTTTCTTCGCGCAGGCTTTCTTCGACGGCACGGCGGATCAGCGAGACGGCTTTGGGCACATCGAAAGGCTTGGGCAAATACTCAAAGGCTCCGCCCTGAAAGGCCGACACAGCACTGTCCAGGTCAGAATAAGCCGTCATGATGATGACGGGCAGCCCCGGAAACCGCGCCCTGATCTGTTCAAGCAGCGACAGGCCAGAGCCGCCCGGCATGCGTATGTCGCTGACCAAAACCTGTGGGCCAGGCTCGTCATCGCAAGACAATGCACTCAAGACATCTCGGGGATTGGTAAAGCTGCGCGTGGGCAAATGGTCACGCTGCAAGGCTTTCTCAAGCACAAAGCGTATAGACTGGTCGTCATCCACAATCCAGATGGGTTTCATGGTGTTGCTCGTGTATGAATTTGCGTATGAATTTGCGTATCAATTTGCGTACAAATCATGGCAATGGAATCAAAATTTTGAAATCCGTGCAGCCAGGCACACTGTCACATTCGATCAGGCCTTGGTGCTGCTGAACAAAAGTTTGTGCCAATGTCAGCCCCAGTCCAGACCCCCCTTCACGGCCAGACACCAAAGGATAAAAAATCCGGTCTTTGAGAGCCTCCGGGATGCCCGGGCCGTTGTCGATCACACGCAATTCCAGTGCCAGCGGATAGCGATGCTTGCCAAAGGTCGTTTGGCGGGCGATGCGGGTTTGCAGCGTGAGCGTGGCATCGCCCTGTCCTATCCGCTCTGACAGGGCCTGGCAGGCATTGCGTGCAATGTTCAAAACCGCCTGGATCAGTTGCTCACGATCACCCCGAAACTCCGGAATCGAAACGTCATAGTCGCGCACCACTTTCAAGCCGGTCGCAAACTCGGCCTCGATCAGCGACCGCACCCGTTCGCAAACTTCATGGATGTTCATGTCCGCTACCTGATGCGGGTATCGGTGTGGTTGTAGCAGCCTGTCCACCAATGACTGTAGACGGTCAGCCTCATGGATGATGACCTGGGTGTACTCAGACAGTTCGGGCTGGTTGATTTCCATCTCCAGCAACTGGGCCGCACCCCGAATGCCGCCCAGGGGGTTTTTGATCTCGTGTGCCAGATTGCGGATCAAATTTTTATGGGCCTGGGCCTGTTCAATCAGCCGGTCTTCACGATCGTGGCGATTTTGTTGCGCCTGCGGGGTCAGTTCAACCATCACATCATCGGATATTTCGGTGCGCGTCACGGTGACATAAACCGGCAAAGTGTCTCGCCCAAAACGCAAGAGCGAAGCCTCCAGGCGCAAAACAGCCAGTTCGCCACAGCCCACGCCGGCCAGCGCGGTTTGCAGCAGGGTTGGCTGCGCAAAGTAGGCCGTGAAATGCGAGCCCACAATGGCGCGACGCGAAAGACCCAGAGCGTCCTCCAGGGCGGCATTGGCAAAACACACCACACCGCTGCATCGCACCACGGCGATCAGCGTGGACAACAGGTCAAATGACTGAAAACCCGCCGCAGCCTGTGCGACTTTGCCGTCTGTCATGGCAAGGGGCTTCACAGGATGGACTGCCGGTATGAACAAAGGGCTGCAACGACGGGGGCGGGTCTATTTGGTGACGGATGAGGCTGAGGGGGCTGAAGGGGACGACAGGCGGCTTAACTCACGGCGCAGACCGGCCATGTCGCTTTCGGTGCGGGCCAAACTGGCCTTGATCTCGGCCACCCGGTCTTGGTATTTTTGGTGGTTGTGAATCTCGTCGCCGCGTCGCTCAGGCATGCCATTGTTGAATTCACGGTTTAATTCAGCCTGACGTGCCTCGGTTTTTTTAAGCTCTGCCTCCAAAATCACCCTGGCATCTGCATCACGCGCTTTTTGCTCTGGCGACACAGCCCGGACACCGCCAACCGGTGGGGCAGAAGACGAAGACACATCTGCCTTGGCCGGCACAGGCCTGACGACTGTCCCTTGCACCACAGTGACGTTGCCCCCCTCCATCAGCTTGCAGTTGGTGCGCACACGGGTATCCGGTACTGCGTTGGTGTATTCGTTACCGCAGCGATAAATGCGCTCTTGGGACTGGGCGGGCATCACTGCTGCCGACATCACAACGAGCAGAGTACACAAAACAGGTTTCATGGGGAATTCCACACAGGACGGGGCAATCAAACCGGCACAAAGCCAGCAGACCACCGACCGACAAAGCGGTGATCATAAAACAGGCTTGACAACAGGCTTGACACTTGACACCCCTCACAAAAAGACGGCCACAGATGTGGCCGTTTTTGGAAGCTCTCACCAAGCGGCATCAGGCCATGGCCGATGCAGCCGAAAGATCACAGAAAGATAAAAGGGAGATCACAAGGAGTAATACATCTCAAACTCGATCGGGTGGGTGGCCATACGCAGGCGCGTGACCTCACCCATTTTGAGGTCGATGTAGGCATCGAGCATGCTGTCGGTAAACACCCCGCCCCGTGTCAGGAACGCCCTGTCGGCATTCAGGCAGTCCAGCGCCTGGTCAAGGCTGTGGCAAACCGTTGGAATTTTGGCGTTTTCCTCGGGCGGCAAGTGGTAAAGGTCTTTGGTAGCGGCCTCACCTGGGTGAATTTTGTTTTCAACGCCGTCAAGACCGGCCATCAGCAAAGCCGAAAAACCCAGGTAGGGGTTCATCAGGGGGTCAGGAAAGCGGGCCTCTATCCGGCGGGCCTTGGGGTTAGCCACGTAAGGAATACGGATCGAAGCCGAGCGGTTCTTGGCAGAATAGGCCAGTTTGACCGGCGCCTCAAAGCCTGGCACCAGACGCTTGTAGCTGTTGGTGCCGGGGTTGGTAATGGCATTAAGGGCGCGGGCGTGTTTGATGATGCCGCCGATGTAGTGCAGTGCAAAGTCGGACAGGCCTGCATAGCCGTCGCCGGCAAACAGGTTTTTGCCGTCTTTCCAGATCGACTGGTGGACGTGCATGCCGCTGCCGTTGTCGCCCACGACGGGCTTTGGCATAAAGGTGGCGGTTTTGCCATAGGTGTTGGCCACGTTGTGAACGACGTACTTCAAGACCTGTGTCCAGTCTGCACGCTGGACCAGGGTGCTAAAGCGTGTGCCGATTTCGTTTTGACCGGCTCCTGCTACCTCATGGTGAAAGACCTCAACCGGAATGCCCAAAGACTCCAGGATCAGCACCATCTCGGCACGCATATCCTGGGTGCTGTCAACGGGTGGCACTGGAAAGTAGCCGCCTTTGACGGTGGGGCGGTGGCCGCGATTGGCACCATCCAGCTTTGCGCCGGAATTCCAGGGGGCTTCGTATTCCTCGATTTTGAAGAATGTGCCCGACATGTCGGTGTTCCAGCGCACATTGTCAAAAATGAAAAACTCAGGCTCAGGGCCAAAGAATGCGGTGTCGCCGATGCCCGATGCCTTCAGGTAGGCCTCGGCGCGACGGGCCACCGACCGGGGGTCACGGTCATAGGCCTTGCCGTCGCTGGGTTCCAGCACGTCGCAGCTTAAAAAGAGCGTGGTTTCTTCAAAAAATGGGTCAATGTTGGCGGTGTTGGGGTCAGGCATGAGCTGCATGTCCGAGGCCTCGATGCCCTTCCAGCCCGCCACGGACGAGCCGTCAAAGGCGTGTCCTGAGGTGAATTTATCCTCATCAAAATGCGACACAGGCACAGTCACGTGCTGTTCTTTGCCACGGGTATCGGTAAAGCGAAAGTCAACAAACTTGACCTCGTTGTCTTTGACCATTTTTATGACATCTGCGACGGTCTTAGCCATCAAATACTCCTGAGTTAGGGTTAGGGTTAAAAAATAAAGAACTTGGAAAAGGATGCGTACACGAATGCATGGGGGAATGCAGATTGTGTGCCAGAGCAAGCTGTGCCGAGAGGCCATCCCCCTGCAACTCACACGCGGCTGATTTTGCCTTGAGGGTGCGCACCATCAGGGCGCATGAAGGGCACTCTTTTGGTGCCATGGTCAGCGCAGGTTGGCATAGTCGATCACCATCTCCTCATGCGTGATGGGCACAGCCGGTGAGATGGGCTTCGGTGTCAGTGCGGCCTGCTCTGCACGCAAGGACTGTAGGGCAGCCAGGCAAAAATGTGCAAACCACAAGGACGACCCTGCAAAAACCAGGGTGTAAATCCAGACAGACAGGGGCAACAAGACCACAAAGGCCACCGCCGCGCCCGATGCCCAGAGCAGGCTAGGGGCAGCCCCCAGGTAGCCACACAAGACCCCCATACCCAGCAAGGACAGCCGATGCCGTTCAACCAGGGCATCGTGCTCAGCACGGCAGGCGTACATGGACAGGGCATCAAAGGCCATCACACGGTAGGTCAGCCAGCCCAAAATCAGGGGCGGCAAAACGACGATCAACGGCGGTATCAGCCACAAAGGCACCGACACCAGCAGAGCCAGCAAGGCCAGCAGGGTGGATGTCACAGACCAAACCAATCCGGCCAGCCACGAGGCCCCCTGTTTGCGCTCAAGCGCCCCAAAACGCCTGTTGGCCACCCAAGCCGTCAGCGGTGGGGTCATCATCAAGGTGACGACCAGCAGCGTCAGCACCATCAACAAGGGCGTGACCGCCACAATCACGATCAGGGGGGTCAACAACGTCTTGAAGCCCCCCAGCCCCACGTCTTGCAGCCAGTCCCACAGCGTGTTGATCAGCACCGAAGACTCAAGCGCTGCGCGCACCCCGCCAACGGCCATGTCCCAATAAAAGTAACCCAATCCCAGCGCCAGCGCCACCATCAGCCCCAATGGCAGCAGGGACAGCACCATCACGCGCCAATGCAAACAGTCCAGCAGCGCACGTCCAAAAGATTCAAATATCAAACGCATGGATAGGTACTGGAAAACGGCGCAACAACGTTGTCATGAGATGGCATTCAAGGCGGCCAAATCATCGGCCCCCAGCCATTGCCACTGGCCGGGGGCCAGGGTGTCGGGCAGGCGCAAGCCACCTATTTGCGACCGATGCAAGGCATTGACGCGGTTGCCCACAGCGGCCACCATGCGCTTGACCTGGTGGTATTTGCCCTGGGTTAGGGTCAAACGCAGGTGACAAGGACTGACGGCGCAGCAGGCCGATGCCCGCACCGGATCAGGGCTGTCGTCCAGCACCACGCCTGTCAGCAGGCGATCCATCTGCACATCGTCTGCGGGGTGTTTGAGGGAGACCTCATAGACCTTGGGCAGGTGGTGGCGCGGCGAACTCAAACGGTGAACCCACTGACCATCGTCCGTCAGCAGCAACAGCCCCGTGGTGTCTTGATCCAGTCGCCCCACCGCTTGCACACCCTGAATGGCCTTTTTTTGGGGGCGCATGCGCAAAGGCGACGGCAGCAGGGTATAGACGCTGGGGTAGGTGGAGGGCTTGTGCGAACACTCAAAAGCGGCGGGCTTGTGCAGCATCAAGTAGGCCCGCTCGTGGTAAACCCAATCGTCGCCACACACCTTAAAGCGCAGACGCTTGGCCGGCACCTCTGTGGATGCCTGTGTGACCGTGACAGGGATTTGACACCGGCCCTGTGAATCTGCCGGATCATCCTGGTAAACCTGCACACGGCCTTGTTGTATCAATCCAGCACAAATGCGACGGGTTCCAAAACCCTGCGAGTAAAGAATGTCTTGCAACTGCATGGGCAGAGATGACCCCGTCAATGGGCCATCAACCGGACGGCCTCGCGGGCGGCCACCAGGCCCTCGTCGGTGGGCACCACCCAGACCTCGACCTGACTGTGTGGCGCATGAATGGCCATGATGTCGCTGCCAGTGGCGCGGGCGTTCAGGTCAGCGTCCACAGCCACTCCCAGCCAGCCCAGTCGCAGGGCCATATCAGCACGCAACGCGGTGTCGTGCTCGCCAATGCCACCGCTAAAAGCCAGCACATCCAGGCCCTGCATACAGGCCACCAGCGCACCGCTTTCGCGCAGCAGACGGTAGCCAAACATATCGATGGCCAACCGGGCCGCATCGCTCTTATCGGAACGCAAGGTTCGCATGTCTGCCGACACGCCAGACACCCCCAGCAGGCCGCTTTGCTGGTACAGCAATTTTTGCAAACGGTCGTGGTCATAGCCGTGCTGTAGCAGGTAAAGCATGACACCGGCATCCAGCGAACCCGTGCGCGTCCCCATCACCAAGCCGTCCAGCGCCGAAAACCCCATGGTGGTGGAGCAGCTTTTGCCGCCCAGTGCCGCGCACAGACTGGCCCCATTGCCCAAATGCGCCATCAACACCCGCCCATCGGCACGGCGGCAGTGCTGCTGCAACACCCCCATCACATACTGGTAGGACAGCCCATGAAAACCATAGCGGCGCAGCCCCTGCTGGTACAAAGCGTCAGGCAGTGCAAACCGGTAGTCCACCTCAGGCAGGGTGGCATGAAAAGCCGTGTCAAAACAAGCCACCTGCGGTATTCTGTCAAAGGTCTGTCTGAATGCCCGAATGCCCGCCACGTTGTGTGGCTGATGTAGCGGGGCCAAATCAACCATGGCATCCAACTGCTGCAAGACTTCATCGGTCACGATGACGCTCGCCCTGAACCTGTCGCCGCCATGCACCACGCGATGCGCCACAGCCAAGATGGTGGGCACATCAGGCAACTGCGCCAAAAAGTCGGCCAGGCCTTGCAAAGCCTGCGCAAACACAGGCCCTGCGCCCAAGGCCAAGGTGCGGCGGCCCGATTGCCCCCTCAGAGTCCAGGACATTTCGGGTTTGCCGCCAGGCTCAAGGCCCTCAATGCAGCCGTTCAAAATCTGCGGCTGAATGCCACTGTCGATGTAAGGATAGAGTGAAAACTTGAGGCTGGACGAACCCGCATTGACAGACAGAATGGTCATAAGATGTTAGTAAAAATAAAATACGTCATAAATCATAAATTGATAGCAATCTATGCAATACAGCCGTGCACTTCCTCAAGTTTTATTGAAATAATTGAGTATGTAATTTATTGTGAATTGTTTCACTGTTCCCTACCAGGCAGCGCGAGGCTGGTCACGACGGGCATTGTGGGCCACCAGCAGCGCCAGCAAAGCCGATGACACGCGGTTGGACGGGCCGTCAGCGCGGCTGGTCAAGGCGATGGGAACGCGCGCACCCAACACAATGCCTGACCCGCTGGCACCGGCCAGATATTCCAACTGTTTGGCCAACATATTGCCGCTCTCCAGGTCAGGCACCGCCAAAATATCAGCCTGGCCTGACACCGCAGAATCAATGTTTTTGATGCGGGCGGCATCCAGCGACACGGCATTGTCAAAGGCCAACGGGCCGTCCAGCACCCCACCGGTGATCTGTCCACGCTCAGCCATTTTGCACAATGCCGCAGCATCCAGGGTGGATGGAATGCTGGGGTTGACCATCTCGACCGCCGACAAAATGGCCACACGGGGTTCTGTCACGCCCAAAATGCGGGCAAAGTCGATCGCGTTTTGGATGATGCTGACCTTCTCAGGCAAGGTGGGCCGGATGTTGAGGGCTGCATCGGTGATCAGCAAAGGCTTGTGGTACAGCGGCACATCAAACCTGAACACATGCGACATCCGTCGGCCTGTGCGCAAAATAGGCTTGGCCAATACGGCCAGGATCAGCTCGTCGGTGTGCAGACTGCCTTTCATCAGCATGGCCACCTTGTCGGTAGCGGCCAACTCGGCGGCACATTCGGCTGCGGCGTGGCTGTGGGGCTGCGAGATGATTTCAACACCGGTCAAATCAATGCCGGCCTCAGCGGCCACGTGCCTGATGCGAACCTCTGGCCCGATCAACACCGGAATGATCAGTCCATAGCGTGCGGCATCAATGGCACCGCTCAGCGACCCTTCGTCGCACGGATGCACCACAGCGCAGCGCACGGGTTGCATGCCTTTGCTTAAAGCCAGCAAGTCCTTGAAGCGCGACTGGGGGTCAAACAACTGAATTTGCGGGGCCTCTACACGCGGCAAACGAATTTTGGTGGTGGGAGCCAGCACCTTGGCTATGCCGTGTAAGACGCGCTCACCGTGCTGATTGATCACCAAACAGTCCAGATCAACGGTTTTTTGACTGGCATCCAGCGCCGTGACAAGGACGGTGACGGTCACGGTGTCACCGATGTGGACCGGCTTGACAAAGTGCAGCACCTGGTCACGGTAGATCGTCCCCGGCCCGGGAAACTGCGTACCCAATAGCGCCGAGATCAGGGCAGCGCTCCACATGCCGTGGGCCACCACGCCGTGCAGCAGCGCCTCGTTGGCGTAGGCAGCATCCAGATGGGCGGGGTTGGTGTCGCCTGACACCGCCGCAAAGCCCTGAATGTCCTTGAGCGTCAAGGCGCGAATCAAGCGGGCGCTTTGCCCAAGTTTGATCTCTTCAAACGTGTGGTTTTCGATCAGTTCGATGTCCATTGGCATATCCATACAGTTCCTGTTTCCATTACAAATCAAAAAAACGATGAGGATCAACACTAAAACGGCAAACATGGCTTGCAGAGTCCTGGCCGAGCTGTTATCTGCCTGTTGGTTCATCCTCGGTGCGTTCGTTTGTTCGATGGTAGCCGGGCTTGGCCATCTGACCTGTCGGTGTTCTGAGGTACTTCGTGCTGTTCTAATCGCTTTCCTTTGAAAACTGTGTTCATCCATGATTTCACCCACGCAGAACTTTGTCACCTGTTCTGACTCAGGCGGTAGCCACCGCATGGCTTATTGGCAATGGGGCAACCCCCAGGGCCGGCACGTGGTGCTATGCGTCCACGGTTTAACCCGCCAGGGACGCGACTTTGACACCCTGGCGCGGGCACTTTGCGATCACGGTGGGCCTGATCTGCGCGTGGTTTGCCCCGATGTGGCGGGACGAGGCCAGAGCGACTGGCTAACAAACCCTTCAGGCTATGTGATACCTACCTATGTGGGCGACATGTTGGTGCTGCTGTCACAGTTGCATGCGCTCACCTTGGACTGGGTGGGCACCAGCATGGGCGGTGTGATCGGTATGGCAATAGCCGGTCAGCCCGGGCTGCCGCCCCATGCACGGGTGCGCCGCCTGGTCTTGAACGACGTGGGGCCGGTGCTTGAGTGGCAGGCTTTGCAGCGCATTGGGCAGCATTTGGGCAAGATCAGCATCTTTACGTCAGAGCAACAGGCTGCTGATGCCATGCAAGCGTATTCCAAGAGCTTTGGTCCGCACACACCGGCCCAGTGGCTGGCGCTTTCGCGCCCCATGCTCAGGCCGTTACCGGATGGCTCTGGCCGGCTTACCCTGCATTACGACCCCGCCATTGCGCTGCCCTTTATGTCTGTCAGTCCTTTGTCTTCCGCCCAAGGTGAGGCCCTGCTGTGGCACGCTTACGACCACATCACGGCAGACACCTTGCTGTTGCGCGGTGCCCTGTCAGACCTGCTGTCACCGGCCACTGCGCACGCCATGACGCTTCGCGGCCCCCGCGCCAGTCTGATCGAGTTTGCCGATGTGGGCCACGCCCCCACGCTGGTCGCCGATGACCAGGTCCGCGCCCTGGTGTCGTTTTTGCTGGACTGATGGTCGCTGAAGGCCGTGCCCTGGCAGCTTGCCCATGAAGAGCCACAGCACCGAGACCGATCTGCCGATCGCACCACCTGTACTGGCGGCCACTGCACAGGGTCTGCCTGACCAACCGCTGGCCCAGATCAGAGCGCGTGCTTTTGCCGCGCCCCTGCTGGCCACGGGGCACTTGGACACCGGTGAGAACATGCTGCGTCACGCCGATGCCATGGCAGACATTCTCAGGGGTATCGGGGGGTCTGATGCCATGCAGGCAGCGTGCTATCTGGTGTATGCCTGTGATCACCTCAACAAACCGGCGGAGGTCATCAGCAAGGCTTTTGGCGACAGTTTTGCCACCTTGGCGCTTGAGACCACGCAACTGGTGCGGGTTTTGCGCCAAGCACGCATGGCCATGAACAGCGCCCCCCATGGGGCTGTGGTGCCCACCCCCGCTGTGCAGACCGAAAACGTTCGAAAAATGCTGCTGGCTTTTTCACGCGACCTGCGGGTGGTGATGCTGCGGCTGGCCTCTCGGCTGCAAACACTGCGCTACTTTGCGGCCACCAAAGCCCCCATCGACCAAGACCTGGCCGCAGAGGCTCTGCAGGTGTTTGCGCCGCTGGCCAACCGTCTGGGCATCTGGCAGATCAAATGGGAAATGGAAGACCTGGCGTTTCGCTTTCTTGAGCCTGAGACGTACTTTGCTGTTGCGCGGCAACTGGACCAAACGCGCACTGAGCGAGAGGCCAGTACCGAGCGCATACGCCAGCAGTTACAGACCGACCTGAACGCCAGCGGCATGAGCGCCCGGGTGTCGGGCCGCCCCAAACACATCTACAGCATTGTCAAAAAAATGCGTGGCAAGTCGCTCAGGTTTGACCAGGTGTATGACCTGCGGGCCATGCGCGTCGTGGTGGCCGGAGTGCCGGATTGCTATGCGGCTCTGGGTTTGATCCACAGCCAGTTCAGCCAGATACAGGGCGAATTTGACGACTACATTGCCCGCCCTAAGGTTAATGGTTACCAGTCCCTGCACACGGTGGTGCGTTGCGCTGACGGTCTGCCTGCCGAGATTCAAATTCGCACCCAGGCCATGCACGACCACGCCGAAAACGGTGTTGCCGCGCACTGGGCCTACAAAGAGGCCGGCACCAAGGGCTATGTGGGGGTGTCTGCTACGGGTGACTACGATGCCAAAATTGCGGTGCTGCGCCAGTTGCTGGCCTGGGAGCGCGACCTGTCCGGCACACAAGCGCACACGCTGCTGGACGACCGCATCTACGTTCTCACCCCGGGTGCCGCCATCGTTGAACTGCCCCAAGGGGCCACGGCTGTCGATTTGGCGTACAGCCTGCACACCCAGTTGGGGCATCGCTGCCGGGGTGCGCGGGTCGATGGGGTGATGGTGCCACTCAACACGCCGCTTAAAAACGGCCAAACGGTCGAGGTCACGGCAGCCAAAGAAGGCGGGCCGTCGCGTGACTGGCTTAACCCCGACCTGGGCTATCTGGCCAGCCACCGCGCCCGCGCCAAGGTGAGGGCCTGGTTTAACACCTTGGCGATGTCCCAGACGGTGGCCCGTGGCCGAGAGGCCGTCACCCGGCTGCTGCAGCGCGAGGGCAAAACCGCCATCAAACAGGGCGATCTGGCCGAGCAACTGGGCTTTGACAGCGCCGAGGCTTTGTTTGAGGACGTGGGCAAGGACACGTTCTCTCTGCACCAGATCGTGCAGCTTTTACGTCCCTCTGATGCTGCACCCACCACGGCTGACGCGCCGCTGATCCGCAGGCCCAGCGCGGACCATGACCCCACCCAGGGGGGGCTCTTGGTGGTGGGGGTTGATTCTTTGCTGACCCAGATGGCCAAATGCTGCAAACCTGCGCCGCCCGATGCCCTCCGTGGCTTTGTCACTCGCGGGCGGGGCGTGAGCGTTCACCGCGCCGATTGCAGCAATTTGCAAGAGCTGGCGGCCCGTTCTGCCGAGCGACTGATCGATGTGGAATGGGGCAACGCGGGCCATCTGACTGGCGCGGTTTATCCGGTGGATGTGGTGATCCAAGCCAACGACCGGCAGGGCCTGCTGCGCGATATTTCAGAGCTGTTCACCAAAGAAAAAATGAATGTCACGGCGGTCCAATCCAAGACCCACCAAGACATCGCACAGATGACGGTGACGCTGGAGGTGACCGATGCCGTCCGACTGCGCCAGGTGCTAAGCCGCTTGGCCGAGATGGAAGGCATCCATTTTGCAAAACGCAAATAAATTATTGACGCAAAAAATCATAAATTGATAGCGATTGATGCACGTCTGATAAGCATCACATCTAAATATTGACAATAGATTGTGTATGTTATTTGTTTTTTGATTGATATGCGTTGGTGCAGTTTTGCACCAGTCCTATGGGTCACAAATTTTTCTGGAGTCATCATGCCAACCCCTGTTTATGAACTTGCCAATGAGGTGCTTGATCTGCCCGCAGAAGATCGCGCCCAAATGCTTGAATTGCTGATCAGCATCCCAACCCCGCACACGGGCTAGACGTTCCTAAAGAAACATGGGGCTAGGTCTGTGCTACGCGCAAATTTGCGTTAAAAAGCGAATGGCAGCGCCGCAATGACCGCAAAAGCATTGGTGCGAACTCGCAGTGG
>CAIJOK010000101.1 GCA_903822205.1 uncultured beta proteobacterium
CAGGAAGAATATTCTCTTTTAATGGAAAAGTGTGCCATTCACAATTCCTTGCGTATCAGGAAATCTGAAATTGGGGCAGGGGCAAGCCCTGCCCCTACGATATCGTCCGAAATTGTAGGGGCAACCCTTGCGGTTGCCCCCATTGCGGTTTCTCCCATTGCGGTTTCTCCCACCCATATCGGCACAGGCTCTGGCTTTTGGGTGGCCGACGGCAAACATCTGGTCACCAATCACCATGTCATTGCATGTATCGATGAAGGTGGCAAGGTCGGCATCATGGCCGCCAGTGGTGAACTGGTTCAAGCGGCAGTCCTCTGGCAATCTGCATCCAAAGATTTGGCCATCTTGCGCGTTGATAAAAATCAGGGGGGCCAAGTCGTCAGCTTTGCCACCCGCAGCACCATGGACGAGCGCGACAAGGTCATCAGTGCGGGCTACCCCGGTGCTGCACTGCGATCGATCCGCGACTTTGGACGGGTGTCGTTTGCAGAGGGCATCATCAGCAAGTTCACCGAACTCGATTCACCCGAGGGCACGGTGCGGCATATTCAGATCACCGCCCCCCGTCAACCCGGGTAATTCGGGTGGGCCGCTGTTCAATGAGTTCGGTCAGGTGGTGGGCATCAACGTGCAAAAGTCCATGACCGCCGTGCTGGTGATCGACCCTTTTGCGCCGCAAGGCTTGCGACAAGAGCAAGTGCCGCTGGGCGAAGGCGTTGCCTGGGCCATTCTGTCGGATGAATTGTTGGTGGAGCTGGATCGCCTGCATCTGCCATTCAACGCCACACGCTCCAAGCCCAACGCATTGACAGCAGAGTTTGGCAGGCAGCCGGTTTTGTTCACCTTGATGGGCTTGGCGCTGGGCCTGGTGGTAGTGGCCGTTGGCTTGCTTGCCCATCGGCGCAGCCGTGTTGCCATCAAAGATGCCGTGACCCGGGCGCGCAGCACATTTGTTCAACGTTCTGCTGCACGGGTCAAACTCGCCCAATACCCCGTCTTGCGAGGTATCACTGGCCCCTACGCCCATGCCACCCTCCCCCTGGATGCAGGGCCTATCGCCATCGGGCGCGATGCCAGCCTCTGCCAACTGGTCATGCCCGCAGAGGCTAGCAACATAGGACGGCGGCATTGCACTGTGCGCTGGGACCCTGTCACGGCCACTTTTTTGCTGGAAGACTGTGACACCACCAACGGCACTTTTTTGGACAACGGTCAGCGCATAGCCCCATCAACGCCGCACGGCCTGAGCGCCGGAGAACAGTTCTATCTGGTCAATCGTCACTGTCAATTTGAAGTTGCCCTGGAGACCCCATCTTGAAACTCAGCCACGCCACGCTGTCAGCCCCTGGTGGCCGCAAGGTCAATGAAGATGCCGCCCAAAGCCTGGTGCTTGCCAACGCGCAAGGCTGCTGGGTGGTGGCCGACGGACTGGGGGGCCACGGCGGTGGCGATGTGGCATCGAACGTGGCCGTCCATAGCGTCATTGCAGCCTACCAAACCAAGCCTGAATTGTCTGGCGAGCAATTGGGCAACATCCTGGTTTTGGCGCATCATGCCATTTTGCAGGGCCAACAAGACAATGACCGTTTAAGCGCCATGCGCAGCACCGTGGTGGTGTTGATGGTGCAAGATGCACGGGCCTGGTGGGCGCATGTTGGCGACTCGCGGCTTTACCATTTTGCCAACGGACTGGTCGTGCATCAAACCAAAGATCACAGTGTGCCGCAGGTGATGGTCGATGCCGGTGACATCAGCCCTGACGACATTCGCCACCACGAAGACCGCAATCGACTGACCCGCAGCCTGGGCAATCACGGCAAACTGCGCACCACCGTGCTGGACCACGCCGTGCCTGTTGCCGGTGGCGATGCTTTTTTGCTGTGTACCGATGGCTTTTGGGAGTTTGTCACCGAGGCCGACATGCAGGTCACGCTGGCGCAATCAGCCACGCCCTCAGATTGGCTGGCCGCCATGGAACACATTCTGTCGGGCCGCGCTCCTGCCAGTCACGACAACTACACCGCTACGGCTGTTTTTGTCGAAGCCAACTGACTGACACCCAGCGTTGATGCAGAGGATCGGGGTAGCATTCAACGGATACCACTTTAGAAAGGCAAACCCATGGTTATGAAACGTTGTGACAGCGGTCACTATTTTGATTCAGACAAGCACAGCGCTTGCCCATCGTGCGGTGTGGCCCATTTGTCCGTCCAGGCCACCGTTGCAGCCGTGCGCAGTGGCTACGCGCCAACCCGATTAGATAAACATGGAAATTGAATTCGACCCTGACAAAGCAGCATCCAACCCAATCGCCCATGATGGCGTGACTTTCGATGAGGCCAAACCGGTGCTGCTTGACCCGTATGCATTGACACGTGAAGATACCGATGATCACGGCGAGCCGCGCTGGGTTACGCTGGGTATGGGGGGGAAAGAGGCGAATTTTGGTGGTGGTGTGGACACTGCGTGGTGACACGCCCCGTTTAATTTCGGCTTGGAAAGCCAATCAACCACAAAGAAAATGCTATGAACGACAATTCTGATCCGCTATTTTCACAGTATTCCAACATCGATTTTTCGACCGCCAAGCCAGTTGCCCAGGTGCCCGTGTTGGCACAGCTTCAAGCGGCCCACGGCGGTAAATCCCGCGTCACCGTGCGCATTGACAATGCAACCTTGGCCGTTTTTAAGGCGCGTGCCGAAATCTCCGGTGACAATTACCAAACCTTGATCAACGAAACGCTGCGTCAGTTTGTTCAGAGCCAAACTCCGGCACACATGCCATGATGAACGGCAATGAATTTATCCACAAACTAAAAGCATATGGCCAAAAGCAAGGTATTGCTGTTAAGTCAGAAAAACAAAGTTATTTAGCATTGAATGCAATAATTTAATTTAAACGTCGATCAAAACCGCATCACCGTGCAGCTCCATCAGGGCACGCCGTGCATAGGCCTCAGATTTGCCCATCAGCATCGTCATCAACGCAGAGGTTTGCGTGGCATCCTGACGGCCCAGTCGCATGGGCATCAAGCGCCGTGTGTCAGGATTGAGTGTGGTGTCCCACAACTGTTCAGCGTTCATCTCGCCCAGGCCCTTGAAGCGACTGACCGTCCATGCGCCGTCGCGCACCCCCTCTTTGCGCAGTTTGTCGGTGATGGCTTCCAGCTCGCCGTCGTCCAAAGCGTAGGCCTTGGAGGCAGGCTTTTTGCCACGTGCAGGCGCATCCACCCTGTACAACGGCGGTCGCGCCACAAACAGATGACCCGTGTCGATCAGCCGTGGAAAGTGCTTGAAAAAGAGCGTCAGCAATAGCACCTGGATGTGCGATCCATCCACATCGGCATCGCTCAAAATGCAAATTTTGCCGTAGCGCAGACCGCTTAAGTCAGGGGAGTCCTCCGGTCCATGGGGGTCCACCCCGATGGCCACCGCAATGTCGTGAATTTCATGGTTGGCAAACAAGCGGTCGCGCTCAACCTCCCAGGTGTTCAACACCTTGCCACGCAAGGGCAAAATGGCCTGACACGCTTTGTTGCGTCCCATTTTGGCGCTGCCACCGGCAGAGTCACCCTCCACCAAAAACACCTCATTCACGGCCAAGTCGCGGCTTTCGCAGTCGGTCAGCTTGCCAGGCAAAACGGCCACCCCGGATCCTTTGCGTTTCTCAACTTTTTGACTGGCTTTTTGACGGCTTTGTGCGGCACGAATGGCCAATGCGGCCAGTGTTTTGCCGTATTCCACATTTTGGTTGAGCCACAACTCAAGGGCGGGCCGCACCATGCCAGACACCAAACGCAGCGCGTCGCGAGAGTTCAGTCGTTCTTTGATCTGACCCTGAAACTGTGGGTCCAACACCCTGGCCGACAGCACATAACTGGCCCGGGCAAACACATCGTCTGGCAACAGCTTGACCCCTTTGGGCAGCAGCGAATGAAGCTCAACAAAGCTCTTGACCGCGCCAAACAAACCGTCCCGCAGGCCAGCATCGTGGGTGCCTCCGGCGTGCGTCGGGATCAAATTGACGTAACTTTCGCGCACAGGCGAGGCATCTTCGGTAAAGGCCACACACCACGCAGCTCCCTCTCCGTCTGCAAAGCATTCGCTGTGTGCATCGGCAAAGCCCTCGCCTTCAAAGATCGGGATCAGGGGGTCAGCGCTCAAGGTTTGCGACAAATAGTCGCGCAGACCGCCCTTGAACACCCAGGTTTGAGACTCTTTGGTTTTGTCTTGCACCAAGGTGACGGACACACCCGGCATCAGGACGGCCTTGCTGCGCAACAGATGGGTTAAAGCGGCCATGGGCAAGGTGGAAGACTCAAAATACCGGACATCGGGCCAGGCCCGCACAGTGGTACCCGACTTGCGGTCACCGGCTGACGTAGGGCTTAGCTGCAAAGGCGAGACCACATCGCCTGCTGCAAAAACCAGCCGCGCCACCTGGCCCTCGCGGTACGTGGTGACCTCCAGGCGCGAACACAGGGCGTTGGTCACGCTCACACCCACCCCATGCAGGCCACCTGAAAAGCTGTAAGCCCCGCCTTTGCCTTTGTCAAATTTGCCACCGGCGTGCAGTTGGGTAAACACCAGTTCGACCACGGGCGCGTGCTCAGTGGGGTGCATGCCAAACGGTATGCCTCTGCCGTCGTCCTCGACGCTCACCGAATCATCGGTGTGGACGGTCACCTTGATCTTTTTGCCAAAGCCGGCCAAGGACTCGTCAGCCGCGTTATCGATCACCTCTTGAATGATGTGCAAAGGGCTGTCGGTTCGGGTGTACATGCCCGGGCGCTGTTTGACAGGCTCTAAGCCCTTCAGTACACGGATGGAGGCCTCAGAGTAAGCGGTGGTTGATAGGGATGATAAGGTTGCCATAGCCTTGCATTGTAGTCAATACGTGCAAAATCACTGTATGTATCCACAGGATAAAACGACCCCATCCATGTGGCACACAACTGAAAGTGTGTCAAAAAGCTTACCCGCCACCAGCAGACGGCAGACGGCAGACGGCAGGCAAACCATGCACCAATCTATGGCGCAATGCCCTGATGAAGTGCGTCAGGCCCGTACACCATTCCTGGTCCATCTTGCGTGCCATGAGTCATGCAGCACATCGTCCATGGCGCGATTCGTGCTTTTGTCAACGATAAAACGCCCCATCAAACAACCCATCAAACGACCCATCAGTCAACCAAAGGCTCGCTATGAAGACCGCTTACGACGAAATGTTTGAAGCCGACGGCACGGTGCGTGAAAATTATCGACGCTATAACGAATGGCTGGGATCGACTCCTGATGCGGTGATCGCCCACAAACGCGAGGAAGCCGACATTGCCTTCCACCGTGTCGGCATTACCTTTGCGGTTTATGGTGAGGATGCCGGAAAAGAGCGGCTGATACCCTTTGACATCATCCCGCGCATCATTGCCGCACCGGAGTGGAAACGCATCGCAGATGGCCTGCGCCAGCGGGTTAAAGCACTGAACGCTTTTCTGCACGATATCTACCATGATCAGGAAATCTTGAGATGCGGACGTATTCCTGCTGCGCAAATTTTAAGTAATTCTCAATACCGCAAGGAGATGATAGGTCTGGAAGTTCCAGAGCGAATTTATTCGCACATCGCCGGTATCGATTTGGTTCGCGCCGGAGAGGGAGAGTATTACGTCTTGGAGGACAACCTGCGTACCCCTTCCGGTGTGTCCTATATGCTGGAAGATCGCAAAATGATGATGCGCTTGTTTCCTGAGTTGTTTAAGCGTCAGGCTGTCGCACCTGTTGAGCATTATCCAGATTTGCTGTTGAATAACCTGCGTTCCGTTGCACCGCAAGGCGTTGCCAACCCCAACGTGGTGGTACTTACCCCCGGACAATTGAACAGTGCCTATTTTGAACATGCGTTTTTGGCGCAGCAAATGGGCGTGGAGCTGGTCGATGGCAATGATTTGTTTGTTCGCGACGAAACCGTGTGGATGCGCACCACGCAAGGACCTTTGCGGGTGGATGTCATTTACCGGCGCATTGACGACGATTATCTTGATCCTCATGCATTTCGCAAAGATTCCATGCTGGGTGTTCCCGGATTATTTGCGGCGTATCGTTCCGGCAATGTGACTTTGGCAAACGCAGTGGGTACGGGTATTGCCGACGATAAAGCGATCTACATTCACGTGCCAGAGATGATCCGTTTTTATTGTGGCGAAGAACCTATTTTGTCCAATGTGCCCACCTGGGAATTGAGCAAGCCACAAGATTTGGACTATGTACTCTCACATTTGCCGGAACTGGTGGTCAAAGAAGTCCATGGTTCGGGTGGTTACGGCATGTTGGTCGGGCCAACGGCCAGCAAGGCCCAAATCAGTGCGTTTCGTGACAAAATCATCGCCATGCCCGAAGGCTATATTGCACAACCGACACTCGCTTTATCAACCTGTCCCACCTATGTGGCAAGCGGCGTGGCACCGCGCCATATTGATCTGCGGCCTTATGTATTGTCCGGTAAAGAAATTTCGATGGTTCCGGGCGGTTTAACCCGGGTGGCCTTACAAGAAGATTCGTTGGTGGTGAATTCATCACAAGGTGGAGGCACCAAAGATACTTGGGTTTTGGAAAACTAAATGAATCTGCGACCCATGAATTTTGGGTTTATCTTATTATATTGGAATCTACATGCTTTCATCAACCGCTGATCATCTCTACTGGATGGCACGCAGCATGGAGCGCGCCGAAAATACCGCACGCATGATCGACGTGACCTACCGCATGTCGCTGCTCAAGCAGTCGGTGGCAGAACCGCACCACGAATGGCGTGCCATGATTTCCATCAGCGGCTTGCATGAAGATTTTGAAGCACGCTACGCCGAACCCAGCGCGACTCACGTGTTGCATTTCATGGCTCTGGACGAAAAAAATCCAGGCAGCATCTACAACAGTCTCTGCAATGCACGCGAAAATGCCAGAGCGGTACGCAGCTCCATCACCTCGGAAATGTGGGAGGCGTTGAACTCGACTTGGCTGGAAATGCGCCACATCTACAGCACAGGCATTGCCGATGATGGTGTCTCGCGCTTTTTTGATTGGGTCAAAGAGCGATCCCATCTCTCGCGCGGTTTAACTTATGGCACCATGTTGCGCGATGACACTTTTCGCTTTCTAAGCCTGGGTTCGTTTTTTGAATGTGCTGATAATACCGCACGAATCCTTGATGTAAAATACCACATTTTGTTGCCCAGCGCGAGTGATGTGGGCGGCGCGGCAGATTATTACCAGTGGGGTGCGCTTTTGCGTTCTGTTTCAGCATTTGAATCATATCGCAAAGTTTATCGCGGTCAAATTACGCCCAAGCATGTCGCAGAGTTATTGATTTTGCGACCCGATATGGCGCGTTCCCTGATTACCTGCATGAGTGAAGTTCACAAATTGCTGCAAGAAATCGACGGTCCACATTCATCAGAATTATTAAGACGTTGTGGCCAACTGCATGGCAATTTGCGTTATGGCAGCATAGACGACATTTTTCAATACGGCCTCCACGAATATTTATCTGAATTCCTGGAACAAATTTACAACTTGGGTGATATGATCAATAAAACATATTTTTGGTCTATCGACAAATAAAATAATACAGAAGAAAGTTTATGACTTATTGTGTTGCCACCATGATTGATGCGGGCATCGTTTTTGCGTCTGACTCGCGCACCCATGCCGGCGTGGATAATATTTCCACGTTTCGCAAAATGAAAACCTTTGAACGCACAGGTGATCGAACGCTGGTGATTGTTAATTCTGGCAATTTGGCGGTGACTCAGGCGACGCTTAACCAACTTGAACAAGCCATACGGCGCAACTCTGAACCGCACCTGATGACCGCTTATTCGATGTATGAAGTAGCCGAGTTGATTGGTTTGGCACTGCGTGAAGTACGCCACCGCGATGGTCCTTTTCTGATGGAAAACAATGTCGATGGCAGTGCCAGTTTTATTGTGGGTGGCCAAATCGCCGGAGAGCAACAGCGCTTGTTCATGGTTTATTCAGAGGGTAATTTTATTGAAGCCACCTTTGAGACACCTTACTTTCAAATCGGCGAAGTTAAATATGGCAAACCGATCATAGACCGCGTGATCAGCGCGGGGACTTCGATGGATGACGCGATCAAATGTGTGCTGGTTTCATTCGATTCCACCATGCGGTCGAATTTGTCGGTGGGTATGCCGATCGATTTGGCGTGTTACCAGAGAAATTCACTGCAACCCAGTCGTACCTACCGATTTATTGAGCAGGACAATTACATGATGGATTTGCGCAAAAATTGGAGCGAAGGTGTTCGCAAAGCATTTGCGCAGTTGCCCAATTTTGATTGGTCAACCATCAACAACAATTAACATACATCATAATTTTTGCAAAATCTCGTCTAATGCACGGCTGTTTTGCATTGGTTGCTATAAAAATTGAATTTATGACGTATGTTATTTTTTGTGGTTATGCAGATTCGGTTTGCGTAAGTTTTCTTATAAAGGTTTCCAATGACCATCCGTGTTGCGCTCAATCACCAAACCACCTACACCTTTGATCGCCACGTTAAAGTCTGGCCGCACGAGGTTCGCTTGCGTCCTGCTGCGCACAGCCGCACGCCGATTACCGGCTATTCTCTTCGCGTTGAACCTGCCGGGTATTTTCTAAACTGGCAGCATGACCCGTTCGGTAACTGGGTGGCTCGCTTGGTGTTTCCCGAAAAAACCAAGGCACTAAAAATCACGGTCGATTTGATCGCCGACATGACGGTCATCAACCCTTTTGATTTTTTCATGGAAGAATTTGCTGAAAATTTTCCGTTTGAATATCCAGAAGCCTTGAAACGCGAACTGAGTCCCTATCTTGAGACCGAACCGGCCACACCGCTGTTGGCCGATTGGCTGACCCGCATCCAAACAGAATTTCTCACACAAAAAATGCGCACCATCGATATGCTGGTGGGTATCAATCAGCGGGTACAACATTATGTCGGTTATATCGTTCGCCTTGAAACAGGTGTGCAAACACCCGAACAAACCCTTGAATTAAAGCGCGGCTCGTGCCGTGACTCGGCTTGGCTGTTGGTACAGGTCCTGCGTCATTTGGGTTTGGCTGCACGTTTTGCTTCGGGTTATTTGATTCAACTCAAAGCAGATGTCAAAGCGCTGGACGGCCCGTCCGGTACTGATCTTGACTTTACCGATCTGCACGCATGGACGGAGGCTTATATCCCTGGCGCGGGGTGGATAGGTCTTGATCCCACATCGGGTTTGTTAGCCGGTGAAGGTCATATTCCTTTGGCCTGCACCGCCATGCCGTCGTCTGCGGCTCCAGTCCTCGGATCAACCGAAGTGTGTGAATCACAATTTGATTTTGCGATGTCCATCACCCGTATTCACGAAGACCCCCGCGTGACGATGCCTTATACCCAGGCCCAGTGGCAGGCGGTATTGGACTTGGGTGACCAAGTGGATGGCGAGCTGACAAAACACGATGTCCGTTTGACCATGGGCGGTGAACCCACCTTTGTTTCCATTGACGATATGGAAGGACCCGAATGGAACTTTACCGCGCTATCGGATAAAAAGCGCCAACTTGCAGGTGAGCTGCTCACGCGCTTGCAGGGGCATTTTGCGCCAGGATCGCTGCTGCATTTTGGTCAGGGCAAGTGGTATCCAGGAGAGCCTTTGCCACGCTGGGCACTGGGGTGTTATTGGCGTACCGATGGCAAACCCCTGTGGAACGAACGCACATTACTGGTCACTGAGGCAGAGGGTGGTACACACCATGCCAAGAATACGCAGGATGCCCAGGAATTTATTGATCGCCTTGCCTCTAAATTGGGACTGAATACTCGTTTTGTGATTCCGGCCTTTGAAGATGTGGCCTTGGTCATCAATGCGGAACTGCGTTGGCCGAACAATTTTGACCCGCACCATGCTGATCTGAAAAAACTCGACGAGCGTCGTCGTTTAGCTCACATGATCGCACGTGATCTGGGCGAAACAGTGGGTTATGTGCTACCGATCAAGGCATTACCCCTTGCGGCCCAACAAAATAGCCATGTGGGTTTTTGCTCTAGTCCGTGGCCCTTACGGCGAGAACATCTTTATTTGATCTCTGGCGACTCTCCACTGGGTTTGCGCTTGCCGCTGGCTTCCTTGCCGTGGGTATTGCCCGCCCTCCAAGAGCAAGAGTTTCCACACGACCCCTTTGATGTATCCACCGCGTCGTTAGATAGTCCAACTGAACACAAAAAAACACAAGACCCCAAAGCCAGTTATGACCCGCACGAAATCATCCACACGGCGCTGTGTGTTGAAGTGCGTGCCGGTGTGTTGTGCGTATTTTTGCCGCCTATGCCCTTGCTGGAAGATTTTGTGGCCCTCATCACCGCCATTGAGGCGACGGCTGTCGCGCTGAACATGCCGGTACGACTGGAAGGCTACGCTCCACCGTCTGACCCTCGCCTGAAAGAATTTCGCATCACCCCCGACCCCGGTGTGATCGAGGTGAACATTCACCCGTCAAGCTCGTGGGCACAGTTGGTGGAGAACACACAAATCCTCTACGAAGCGGCGCGTCTCACACGCCTGGGCACCGAAAAATTCATGCTTGATGGTCGTCACACCGGCACAGGCGGCGGCAACCACGTCACGCTGGGGGCAGCAACTCCCGCTGATTCGCCCTGTTTGCGTCGCCCCGACGTGCTGATGAGCTTGATCACCTATTGGCAGCATCATCCTGCGTTGTCGTACCTGTTTTCTGGCATGTTCATCGGTCCCACCAGCCAGGCACCGCGTGTGGATGAAGCGCGGCACGACAGTTTGTACGAGCTGGAGATTGCGTTTCAGCAGATGAATGCCCATCTCAAGGCCGGCGAAGAAAGCAAGCAGCCGTGGCTGGTCGATAGGCTGTTGCGCAACCTGCTGGTGGATTTGTCCGGCAACACGCACCGTGCAGAATTTTGCATCGACAAACTGTATTCACCAGATAGCGCCACCGGACGACTGGGGTTGGTCGAATTTCGCGGCTTTGAAATGCCCCCCCACGCGCAGATGTCGCTGCTGCAAATGCTGTTGTTGCGTGCCTTGGTCGCACGCTTCTGGCAAACCCCCTACCGGGGACAGTTGAATCGCTGGGGCACTGAGCTGCATGACCGCTACATGCTGCCGCACTTTGTGGCCCAGGATATGCGCGATGTGGTGCTGGATTTGCAACGCGCCGGATACGCTTTTGAGTTCGACTGGTTTGCACCCTTTCTGGAATTTCGCTTTCCACGCTTTGGCGCTGTCGTCTATCACGGCATTGAAATCGAATTGAAGTTGGCGATTGAGCCTTGGCACGTGCTGGGCGAAGAGGTGAGCGCCGGTGGCACGGCGCGCTACGTCGATTCTTCTGTGGAACGAATACAAGTGAGGGTTCGCCACATGAACGACAACCGCCACATCGTCACCTGCAACGGTCGCCCGCTACCGCTGACCGCCACCGGTACACCCGGTGAATTTGTCGCTGGAGTGCGTTACCGGGCATGGGCACCGCCCTCGGGTCTGCACCCCACCATTGGCATTCAAGCGCCGCTGGTCTTCGATTTGGTGGACAACTGGAGTACACGCTCCATTGGCGGCTGTACCTATTGCGTCACCCATCCCGGCGGACGCAACTACGACACTTTTCCAGTGAATGCCAACGAGGCCGAAGCCCGCCGCGTGGCGCGTTTCTGCAAAACCGGCCACACACCGGGGCCGATCCACGTTCAGCGCGAAGGACATAACCCCGATTACCCATTCACACTGGATTTGCGGCGTACCCCTGAGCCGATGATGGAAGGCTGTGCGCGACCAGCGCATGAAGCGAGTGCAGTGCTTGAACCCGCCCTCAGTGCATCAACCTAAAATCAAAAATCCAAGCGTTTTGGGCAAACTCTGTGCTTTCAACACGTTGATGCCCCCAGATTTTGCTTTTTGTCCCTTTTTAACCGAGACCCAGTCCATGTCCACGTCCGTATCCACGTTTCAGCACATTGTGGTGCCTGTAGCAGGCCAAAAAATCACCGTCAACGCCGACTTTTCGTTGAATGTTCCTGATCAGCCCATCATCCCGTTCATCGAGGGTGACGGTATCGGTGTGGACATCACGCCCGTGATGATCAAAGTGGTCGATGCCGCTGTTGCCAAGGCCTATGGTAGTCACAAAAAAATTCACTGGATGGAGGTTTATGCCGGTGAAAAATCAACCCGCGTCTATGGCCCGGATGTCTGGCTGCCTGACGAAACCCTGACCGCATTGCGTGACTACGTGGTGTCGATCAAAGGCCCGCTGACCACACCCATTGGTGGCGGTATCCGCTCATTGAATGTGGCTCTGCGCCAAGCCCTTGATCTGTACGTTTGTCTGCGTCCGATCCAGTACTTCGAAGGGGTTCCCAGTCCGGTCAAAGAACCGCACAAGACCGCCATGGTCATTTTTCGCGAGAATGCCGAGGACATCTACGCCGGCATTGAGTTTGAGGCTGAATCGGAACAGGCCAAAAAGATCATCCGATTTTTGCAAGATGAACTGGGTGTGACCAAAATCCGCTTTCCAAACACGTCTGGCATCGGCATCAAGCCCGTGTCGCGCGAGGGCACAGAGCGACTGGTTCGCAAGGCCATCCAGTACGCCATCGACAACGACAAGCCCAGTGTGACCATCGTTCACAAGGGCAACATCATGAAATTTACCGAGGGCAGTTTCAGAGACTGGGCCTATGGCTTGGCCTGCACCGAGTTTGGTGCCAAACCCATTGATGGTGGCCCGTGGTGCAAGTTTTCCAATCCCCAAACTGGCAAGGACATCATCGTCAAAGACAGCATTGCTGATGCATTTTTGCAGCAGATTTTGCTGCGACCCGCAGAGTACAGTGTGATCGCCACGCTCAATCTGAACGGTGATTACATCTCGGATGCTCTGGCTGCTCAGGTGGGCGGTATCGGCATCGCCCCGGGGGCCAATCTGTCAGACTCTGTGGCCTGCTTTGAGGCCACCCACGGCACGGCCCCCAAATATGCCGGCAAAGATTACGTTAATCCGGGGTCAGAGATTTTGTCCGCCGAGATGATGCTGCGCCACATGGGGTGGGTTGAGGCTGCCGATGTCATCATTGCAGCGATGCAAGCCTCCATCCGTAGCAAAAAGGTGACCTACGACTTTGCGCGGCTGATGGACGGTGCCACCCAGGTCAGTTGCAGCGGCTTTGGACAGGTGATGATCGACCACATGTAGGCTCTACATCGAGGCTCTGCGAGAGGGTGGCATCCCTAGTCACCCCTGATCAGCCCTGTCCTTCAGCCCTGACTTTCAGCAGTTTGCACCGTCGCTTCTTGGTTCAGCAACCAGTCCGCAAAGGCCGCCAGATCGGCGTGAACACGGGTGTCCGGCGGAAAGTCCGCAGGCAATGGCCGTCCCTTCAAGGCCGCGCTATTGCCTGTCAGCACCAAATGGGGCTGGCAGCCAACCGCCACGCCAGCCACCAGGTCACGCACGGCATCACCCACGCAGGGCATACCGGCTAGGTCGATGCCATAACGGTCGGCGATCTGCTCAAACAAGCCTGGCAGGGGCTTGCGGCATCGACATCCGTCATCAGGCGCGTGAGGGCAATAAAACACAGCGTCGATACGCCCCCCCAGCGCAGCCAACTGCTGGTGCATTTGGGTGTGAATTTCATTGAGCGCGGACACTTCAAACAGCCCTCGGCCCAGACCGGACTGATTGGAGGCCACCACCACGTGCCAACCGGCCTGATGAAGCCGCGTGATGGCCAAAAGCGCCCCCGGCAGGGCACGCCATTCGTTGGCAGACTTGACGAAGTCGTGGCTGTCTTCGTTGATCGTTCCGTCACGGTCCAAAATAACCAGTTTGATAGGATTCATAAATTTGATCATTGATAAATTGGCTGATGGATACAGCCACCGTTTGGACTCTCTGTCCAAAACTATTGTTCCCATGCCAACACACCGTGTCACCCCGAGATTGCAAGTGTAGCCATAACACCGCCTCAAGCAATACCCGATCCAACCCGTTTGCACCAAGGCTTGCAGCCGATAGCCAGTACCCGTAAACCGTCATCGCATCGTTAATTGAGTCCCAGAGTTTGTTTCAGCGCCTGATCGATGACTGACATGGTCGGGCAGTGTCCAATAGATTGATCGATCTCGCGGTCAAGTACTGTCGCCAGGTTGTCAGTCACCACCACAGAATCTGTGCAAAGCCCCATCACCTGACCTTCATGGCTATTTTGTTGAAAATGCACACGCGTCGAGCCTGTTCGTGCAGTATTTGAAGTGATCAACGCGATGATGGTTTGCGGCATATTTGTTGCCAATCCATCAGCCTGTACGACGATGGCAGGACGTTTTTTGAAGCTCTTCAAATCAGAATTTGGAAATCTGACCAAAATAACATCACCGCGCTTAAAGATCATCGTAAGCTTCCATTCCGGGTGCTTCCCAATCATCGGCAAAGGTTTTGAGTCGCAGATAGGTCGCCAGCGTATCAACCTGGCTCCAGCCCAGTGATGCAGTGGTCTGATCTGCACCAAGGTGAATCGAATCCATCGGCATCTCTGCAAGACGTATTCGTTCTTTTGGTTCCTTTGGCTCCTTTGGTTCCTTTGGCTCCTCTGGGCAAAGTACTTTGGACTTTGGTGATAACTCCTCGACAAGATCAAACATCCATATTCTCCGATAAACAATAAAACAAGTTTATTCAAACGACGGGTTAGTTACTCTTAATATGCCAATAGATGCCCCGTATTCCGCTACGCTTGATACAGGCGACTTGCCGAGATATTTTATTTCCGTGCCATTCTGTGAATTCAATCATAAGGGTTACCCCAACACAGAGCCACACGCCCATGTCACCCCAAAATTGCAAGTGTAGCCATCACACCGCCAAGCGACATCCGCTCAAACCCGCTTGAGGCATGGCTTGCAGCTTCCCAAATACCTCTACGCCATTTTGTTGACAGCCCAACAAACGGGTAAAAACCCCGTTGTTTGTCCTTTAGTTTGCCCCTGTGGTGCGGACAATCCCGACACCACCTATGTTTGACCACCATGCAACCCAGTAGCCCAGACCGCCATTTGCCTGCACCCCAGCAGACACCCCAACCAGTCCGCAAGGACGGGCGGGCGGCGGGTTTGCGCGCCATGTCGTTTGGTAGGTCGCTTGTTCTGTCGCTTTCTGATACCACCCCCACGGCACCATGAACCTTTCTCTACAGTCGGTCAGGAAATGGTTGGGCGGCAACAAAGCGCTGATGCAAGGTGCTGCCGCTCCCATGCTGGTGGTGGCCATTTTGTCCATGATGGTGCTGCCGCTGCCGCCCTGGATACTGGACACATTTTTTACCTTCAACATCTCGGTGGCGTTGATGGTCATGATGGTAGCGGCCTACATGATCAAACCACTGGACTTTGCGGCTTTTCCCGCAGTTTTGTTGTTGACTACCCTGATGCGGCTGTCGCTGAACGTGGCATCCACCCGCGTGGTGCTGCTGGAGGGCCACACCGGCCCAGGGGCTGCTGGTGCGGTGATCGAGGCCTTTGGGCATTTTTTGATCGGTGGCAATTTTGCGGTGGGGTTGATCGTCTTTTCGATTTTGGTGGTGATCAACTTTGTGGTGGTGACCAAGGGTGCCGAGCGCATTGCCGAGGTTTCAGCACGCTTTGCACTGGATGCCATGCCCGGCAAGCAGATGGCCGTCGATGCCGACCTGAATGCCGGCCTGATCGATGAGAAAGAAGCCAAACGCCGTCGCGCCGAGGTCTCTGAAGAAGCTGACTTTTTTGGGTCAATGGACGGTGCGTCCAAGTTTGTTCGCGGCGACGCAGTGGCCGGTATTTTGATTTTGCTCATCAATATATTTGGTGGTTTTACCGTCGGGGTGGTGCAACACGGACTGACTGCGGCACAGGCTGCTGACTCTTACATTTTGCTGGCTGTGGGTGATGCGCTGGTGGCACAGATTCCGGGTCTGCTGATCTCGGTGGCCGCCGCCATGGTGGTGTCGCGTGTGGGCAAAGACAGGGATTTGAGCGGCCAGATCGTGACCCAAATGTTCATCTCGCCGCGTGTGCTGGGCATCACCGGCACCATCATGGGTATTTTGGGGGTGATTCCGGGCATGCCACACACCGTGTTTTTGGGCATTGCCTGTCTGCTGGGCTATGGAGCCTGGATGTTGGCCCACCAGCCACCGCCGCCTGAGCCTGCCGCCATCACACCTGCACCCAATGCCGACGGCGAGGCCAGTTGGGATGATTTGCAGCCGGTTGATCAACTGGGGCTTGAACTGGGCTATCGTTTGATCGCCTTGGTGGATAAAAATCGCCAAGGTGACCTGCTGGCCCGCATCAAGGGGGTACGCCGCAAATTTGCGCAAGAGGTGGGATTTTTACCACCTGCCGTCCATGTGCGCGACAACCTTGAGCTGAAACCCAGCGCTTACAACATCACCCTGCACGGTGTCATTGTGGGCGAAGGCGAGGCTTTTCCAGGCTTGTTTTTGGCGATCAACCCAGGGGGCATCACCACGCCGCTGATCGGAACCCCCACGACAGACCCTGCCTTTGGCCTGCCAGCCCACTGGATAGACAGCCAGCAAAAAGAAGCCGCGCAAATGGCGGGATTTACGGTGGTTGATTCAGAGACCGTGATGGCCACACATTTGTCACACTTGATGCAAGTTCACGCTGCCAAGTTATTGAGCCGCACAGAAACCCAACAACTGGTGGATTACGTGAACAAACAAGCCCCCAAACTGATCGAAGAAGTGGTTCCCAAAATGGTTTCCATCGCTGTATTTCAAAAGGTGTTGCAGTTGCTGCTTGAAGAATCTGTCCACATCAGGGACATTCGCACCATCATTGAATCGTTGGCCGAACACGCCACCACGGTGACCGACCCCGCCGAGCTGGCCCGCCGTGTGCGGGTGGCCTTGTCGCCGGCCATCGTGCAACAAATCTACGGCCCCACCCATGAACTGAACGTCATCGCCATTGACCCCCCGCTAGAGCGTCTACTGGTGCAGGCCCTGGGCAATACATCGGGTCAGGGGCAGGCGCTTGACCCTGGCGTGGCCGACATTTTGACCCAAAAGGCCGCCGAAGTGGCCTTGCAACAAGAAGAGCTGGGCGTACCAGCCTGCCTGCTGGTGCCCGATCAAATCCGCAGCGCGATGGCCCGTCTGGTAAGGCGCGTGGCCCCCAGACTCCAAGTGTTGGGTCACAGCGAAATTCCAGAATCCCACTCCATTCGAATTGGCCCCATCCTTAAAGGTGCAGCATCATGAACATTCAACGTTTTACGGCCAGAACCTCGCGTGAGGCCCTGTCCAAGGCCCGCCTGGCTTTTGGCGAAGGTACTCTTATTTTGTCCAACCGCCCGACCGAGACGGGGGTCGAGGTGGTTGCCACTGGCGAAGACACCCTGGCCGCCTTGGACCGTGGCGAATCGCTGCACACCAGCAATCAGACGACACCCGCAACCGCAAAAACCATGCGCAGCACCGTCAATCCAAACAGCCCTGTGCTGGACGATGCCACACAATTGGCCATGAGCACGCTGTCGTTTCAAGACTATGTGCGCGAGCGGATGTTGCGCCGCCGCCATGAGGCCTTAAGCGGATTGAACGGAACCCCTGGAGGCAGCGGCAGCAAAGCAACTTTGGCATCTGGCGTGTCCCAGCCCTCCTCTGACAAGCCCACAATGCAGATGCCGCGCGGCCAGGGTCTTGTGGGACAGACTTTGCAGGGTGTGCCGACATCTGGCATGACAGGTGCTCAAAACAACTATGTTAATTCTGTCCATTCTGCCAGCCACGCCAGTGCAGCAACACGGCCCTCCTCACAGCCTGCACGACACGCCCCATTGCCATCTGTCACGCCAGCGCCGGCTGTTTCGCAAGGCATCGTCGATGAATTGCAGTCCGTCAAGGCCTTGATCGAAGAGCGCTTTAACACCCTCACGTGGCTGGGTCAGGGGCGGCAAAACCCCACGTTGGCCAACCTGATGCTTAAATTGATTCAGTCCGGCTATTCACCCACCCTGGCCCGAACCATTCTGGAGCACATGCCTGAGGGCATGGAGGCCGCTGCGGCCTCGCAGTGGGTTAAAGATGTCTTGGTGCGTAACCTTAAAACTGATGCAGGGTCACCCGCCATGCACGAAGAAGGTGGCATCTATGCCTTGATCGGCTCAACAGGTGTGGGCAAAACCACGACGGCTGCCAAGATGGCTGGCTTGTGTGCCCGCGTGTACGGTGCCAACAGCGTGGGGCTGATCACGCTCGACACCTACCGTGTGGGTGCTCACGAGCAGTTAAGAGCTTACGGGCGAATGATGGGCATCGTCGCGCATCTGGCGCACGACAAAGCCGCTCTGCAAGACTTGCTGGGCCTTTTGTCCAATAAAAAAATGGTGCTGATCGACACCACCGGCATTGCCCCCAGTGACCCCCGCAAGCGTGACATGCAGGACGTTTTGAACCTGCCTGATGTCAATCGTCTGCTGGTGCTCAATGCTGGCGGCCATGGCGACACCCTGGATGATGTGGTCAGTTCATTCAAAACCGGCATGCACCAGCAGGCCATTTTGTCCAAACTGGACGAGGCCGCCAAGATCGGGCCGGCACTCGATGCCGCCATTCGTCACCAACTGTTATTGCGCGGGGTGACGATGGGTCAAAAAGTGCCCGAAGACTGGGAACGCGCCGATGGTTCCCGACTGGTGGCAAGCTCCATGCAAGTCCAAAACAAATCGGCGTTTGACCCCAAGGCCTCAGACATCAGCTTCTTCTTTGTTCAACAGCCTCCCGTTTCATCAGGACACCTCCATGCTTGAGTCCTGCGTCAATCAGGCTGCCGGCTTACAAGCTCTGGCACTGACAGCCAACCCCCGTCTGGTGGCGGTGGCCAGCCACGGCCTGCAACAAGGTGAGCTTCCGCTGCTCTACAGTTTGTGCGCCACTTGGTCAGATCTCGGCTTTTCGGTGGCCGTGCTGGACGGTCAGGCCCACGAATCCTCATCCAACCCCGGTTTGATGCAGTGGCTGGATGCACCCCACAATTACCCCCGCGAGGGCCATGAACAGGGGGCATGGACGATCATTCCGGCTGCAGACGGTCTGGAACGACTGGCTGGCCAGCCGAACCCTTACGACACGCTGGGCACTCTGATGGCCCATGATGCCGTGGTGCTGATCTATGCCAACGCCGCTCTGTTGACCCGTTTGCTGAAAGGCAGCGGCCTGTCGCCTTTGCTGCTGGTGGCCCCCTTGAGCGCATCGGCACTGACAGCGTATCAGGCCGTGAAACAATTGTGGGTGAATGCCCACTTACGCCCAACGGTGGCCAATATTGCCTTGACATCCCCTTACAAGCCACCGGTGGCAGGCGACACGCCCATTCAGCACCTGCAAAATTGCGCCATGAGCTTTTTGGGGTGCCAAATCAATCCAATTGCCATCAGGGCGACAACTCTTGATAATCGCTCACAAGATGACATTCACCGTCTGGCACTGCAGCTTCTTGAGTGCGCCGTGTCTTTGCAACGCCGCCAATGTGCCCTGGAGCCATGATGTACACCGCCAAAGGTCAATTGGATCGCAACACCTTGATCCGACAATACCAGCCACTGGTTCGCAAACTTGCCCATCACATGATGGCCAAATTGCCTGCCAATGTGGAGGTGGACGACCTCATTCAGGTGGGACTGATCGGCCTGACTGAGGCCCTGTCGCGATTTGAGGCCACTCAGGGGGTTCAGTTTGAAACCTTTGCCACCCAGCGCATCAGGGGGGCCATGCTGGACGAACTGCGTGAAAACGACTGGGTGTCGCGCGGCACCCGCAAAAGCCAAAAAGAAATCGAAGAGTCCATGCGTCGCCTGGAGCATCGTCTGGGGCGCACACCGCTTGAGAGCGAAATAGCCGCAGACCTGGGCATGTCGCTCGCCGACTATCAAAGCCTGTTGAGCAAGGTTAGAGGATCGCAGTTGGTTTATCTTGAGGATATGGTTGGCAGCGACTCTGATGACGAAGATACTTTCTTGGACCGGCATCTGGGAGATGTGGATGCGAACCCCCTGAACGTGTTGCGCGATCTGCGGCTGCGTCAGGCCTTGGTGGCCGCCATTAAAAACTTGCCTGAGCGCGAACAGTACATCATGAGCATGTACTATGAGCAAGACATGAACCTCAAAGAAATCGCAGCCGTGCTGGATGTCACCGAGTCCAGGGTTTGCCAGTTGCACAGCCAGTCCATCGCCAGGCTGCGTGCCAAAATGCGGTCGCATTGAGGACATGCGTACCATCATGGGCTACGTGGTGATGAACGGCAAAGTCGTCCATGCCGGTGGTGTCCCCGGTCGTGACAAGATTGAACAATGGCTGGCAGAGACCTTGTAGCTTAAACCAGATCAAAAACTGGTTTTCTTAAACACAGGCTCCTTGTGCCTGACGCACCATCGCATCCCGCACAGCGCAATCCTTTTACCACCCATGCCCCGCAGCCCTTTTGTCCAACCCCTGTTTGGACTGACACCGACAGAGGTAGCCCACATGGAACCATCGCTCATGACGACCGTTCAGAGGTGGCCAAGCCGTGAGCACGTTGCGTAAGTCTTTAGCAGCGTTGCCCCTGAAATTCATGTCACGCTGCGCCTAGAATCGCGCCCTTCCAATCTCCAGGAGAGTGACCTTTTTATGGCGAATGCCTCCAAACATGGCTTAGCAATCCCTGTCAGCTACGAAGCTGCCTTGTTGGAATTGGAGCAATTGGTGGCTAGGCTGGAGTCTGGCGATATGCCACTGGAACAGTTGTTGACCCAGTACCAGCGGGGTGCTGATCTGCTCAAGTTTTGTCGTGGTCGGCTAGACAGTGTGGCGGATCAGATCAAAGTGCTTGACCAAGGCATCCTCAAGTCCTGGAAACCTGAATCATCACAATGACCGATTTTGATTTCAATTTTTGGTGTGCCCACCAGATGGATTGGGTTGAGCGTTCGCTTAACCATTGGGTGAGTGTGTCGGTTTGTGCAGGCCTCAATCACCATGCTCCTGCCGATCTGATGGCCGCCATGCGCTATGCGGTACTTGATGGTGGCAAACGCTTGCGGCCCTTGCTGGTTCTTGCGGCCTTTGAGGCCGTCAGTTCTGGCCCCTCAGACTGGTTTATACCGATTGAGGAAGATGTCGATGAGGCTGCCAGGCGCGGCGGTGACTTTGAATCCGGCGGGGGTGTCGATGAGACTGTGTTGCGTGCGGCCTGTGCGGTTGAGCTGATCCACGCTTATTCTCTGGTGCATGACGACATGCCCTGTATGGACAACGATGTGTTGCGCCGTGGAAAGCCCACCGTTCACGCTCAGTTTGGCGAGGCCACCGCGCTGTTGGCGGGAGATGCTTTGCAGGCGCTGGCTTTTGAGCTTTTAACCCCCGAATCCCCAACCCTGATACCACAGCGCTCCGTATTGTTATGCCGGTTGTTGGCGCGTGCAGCAGGCTGTGCAGGCATGGCGGGTGGTCAGGCCATCGATCTGGCCAGTGTGGGGCTGCCCTTGTCAGAGTTTGAACTGCGCGAGATGCACAGTCTTAAGACCGGCTCTCTGCTGACCGCCTGTGTGATGATGGGGGCGGCCTGTGGCGATGCCTCGCTGAAGGCATTGGACGCTTTGGCCGACTTTGGACGCACGGTGGGCTTGGCATTTCAGGTGGTCGATGACATTTTGGATGTCTCATCAGACTGCGTCACACTGGGCAAGACCGTTGGCAAAGATGCCCTACAGGACAAGCCCACCTTTGTCTCGTTAATGGGAGAGACGCGTGCCAGGGCGTTCACCCGCGATTTGTTGGATCGGGCACTACAGGCGCTGTTGGCCAGTGGTTTGTCGGATACCCGTGCGCTTCAGGGCCTGGCTCGTATGGTGGTTTCGCGTTCTTATTGACTTGCAAGCACCATCGGCGCATACCCTGCGCTCTCTGATCGATGAATAAATCCTATCCTCTGTTGCAGACCGTTCATTCGCCGGCTGATCTGCGTCTCTTGCAGCGAGATCAATTGAGCGATTTGGCCACTGAGCTACGGGCCTACATGCTTCAGAGTGTGTCCAATACCGGCGGCCATTTAAGTTCCAATCTGGGCACGGTTGAGCTGACGATCGCCTTGCACTATGTCTTTAACACACCGCACGATCGATTGGTCTGGGATGTCGGCCATCAAACTTACCCTCACAAAATTTTGACCGGCAGGCGCGACCGCATGGCCAGTCTGCGCCAGTTAGGGGGGTTAAGCGGCTTTCCGCAACGCACAGAAAGTCCGTTTGATGCCTTTGGTACGGCGCACTCCAGCACATCCATCTCGGCGGCATTGGGCATGGCGGTCGCATCCAGATTGAAGGGCGAGGACCGCTGCGCCATCGCCGTGATCGGTGACGGTGCCATGACTGCCGGCATGGCTTTTGAGGCCATGAACAATGCAGGGGTCTCTGAATGCAACCTGCTGGTGGTTTTGAACGACAACGACATGTCGATCAGCCCGCCGGTGGGTGCTTTGAACCGCTATCTGGCCCGGCTGATGAGCGGGCAGTTTTATGCCACCGCCAAAAACGCCAGCCGCCATGTGTTGCGCGGTGCTCCCCCGCTGCTTGAGCTTGCACGCCGTTTTGAAGAATCCGCCAAGGGCATGGTCAAGCCCATCACCTTGTTTGAAAAATTCGGATTTAACTATGTCGGTCCCATTGACGGACACGATATTGCCACGCTGGTCAGTGTGCTTGAAAACATCAAACACCTCAAAGGCCCGCAGTTTTTGCACGTGGTCACCAAAAAAGGCCAAGGCTACCATCTGGCTGAGGCCGACCCCGTGGCCTACCACGGCCCGGGCAAATTTGACCCTGCTGTGGGTTTGCCTGTGTTCAATGCCGCCGAGCAACCCACCTTTACCCAGGTGTTCGGTGACTGGCTATGTGACATGGCGGCAGCAGATGACCGTTTGATAGGCATTACCCCTGCCATGCGTGAAGGCTCTGGCATGGTGGCGTTTGAGCAGCGCTTTCCACTGCGTTACTTTGACGTGGGCATTGCCGAGCAACACGCCGTTACGTTTGCCGCAGGCATGGCTTGTGAGGGATTCAAACCTGTCGTTGCCATCTATTCCACCTTTTTGCAACGGGCGTATGACCAGTTGATCCACGACGTGGCCATTCAAAACCTGCCGGTGGTGTTTGCCCTGGACCGTGCAGGCTTGGTGGGGCCAGACGGTGCCACCCATGCCGGCGTGTATGACATCGCGTATTTGCGCTGTATCCCCAATCTGAGCGTGGCCTGTCCGGCTGACGAAAACGAATGCCGCCAGTTGCTCAGTACCGCCTTTGCCCAAAACCACCCTGTGGCAGTACGCTATCCGCGCGCTACTGGTACGGGCGTTCCGGTGGCAGACGGTCTGAACTGCCTGCCTTATGGTAAGGGCGAGCTTCGCCGCAGCGGAAGCCGTGTGGCCATTTTGGTGTTTGGCACCCTGCTCTATCCAGCCCTGCAAGCCGCAGAGTCGCTCAATGCCACGGTGGTCAATATGCGCTGGGCCAAGCCTTTGGACACTGCACTGCTGCTACAGGTGGCATCAGATCACACTGCACTGGTCACGCTTGAAGAGGGCGCGGTCATCGGTGGTGCCGGCAGCGCGGTGCAAGAGGCCTTGAATGCTGCCGGTGTACTGAGGCCAGTGCTGCAACTTGGCCTGCCGGACACCTTTATAGAGCACGGTGACCGCACACGTTTGCTTGCCATGTTGGGGCTGGATGCCGCAGGCATTGCGTCAGCCATTGCCCAACGTTTTGCCAGCGTTTTGTCGGTTTGTGCGAATTGAGCGACTAAACAAGGTGATTGCGCCGGCCGTTGCTGGCATGTTGATGCCGACTGAAAAAATGTCACGCAGCCATGGCCACCCGCGCAGCTTGCACCAAAAATCCGCTGCACGTTTCTCCATGTGCGCTGGCATAACTGTCAATGCGGCTCAGCAGCAATCGCGGCATCGTGATGTTGATCATTTCAGCCGGGCCCACATACTTTTCAACAGGCACATCCACCACCGCCCACACACCACCAGCGTAATCAGGGTTAGCCTGGTGCGTGGCAATGGATGCCCTGATGGGAATGTCCGCCCCGTCCTCGATCAACGTCTCAACGTGCAAGTCAATGGCCTCCTGAGCGCTGGCGATCGCACCATCCAGATCGTCACCGGCAGAAAAGCAGCCCGGCAAATCGGGGACACAAACACCGTAGCGGATGCCATCGTCAGTGTGCAAAACGACAGTGAATTTCATGGGGAATACCTCCGGTTATTAACGCCATCCCGGTTGGCGTTGAATGCTGTACAGCGTGGGTGTCGGGATGTCACCGTCAGAGTGTTTCACCGTGACCAATCCGCTCACTAACCCGCCATGACCACAGCCCCGAATGCAGGATCATGCATGAGTACATGCACGATCTGGGGGGGCCTGCCGGCTGCCCTAGCAGGGGCCTAAAAAAATTCAAAAAGCAAATTCATGCCGTTTACACTGCCATTTTTAACCCGAGAAGCCTGCACGGCGATACAGGCTAAATCGGCTTCGCTTATCAACACCATGCCACCCATCCAGTTTGCCACCCCCGCCCCTACATTTGATGATGTCTGGCGCATGTTTCAAGAAAATGCCCAACAGTCCAAGGAAGACCATCGCTTGATGAAGGAGCGCATGGCCGAGACCGACCGCCAGATGAGGGAAACCGAACGCCAAATGAAGGAGCGTTCAGCCGAG
>CAIJOK010000102.1 GCA_903822205.1 uncultured beta proteobacterium
ACCACTGCGAGTTCGCACCAATGCTTTTGCGGTCATTGCGGCGCTGCCATTCGCTTTTTAACGCAAATTTGCGCGTAGCACAGACCTAGCCCCATGTTTCTTTAGGAACGTCTAGCCCGTGTGCGGGGTTGGGATGCTGATGAGCAAACCGCCAGTATGCTTAAAGTGGCCAGCATGGAAGTACAAGCCTATGCCTTGCAGTTCCACCCCGCAGGCTTGGCCCGTCGTGCTGCCGATGACCTGCGCACTGCGGCCAGTACTTTGCCCAATCCCGCAAACCGCACACTGGCACTGAGCCGTGTGGGTGTCATTTTGGGGCAACAGCCCCAGTTTCCGCCCGAACTTGCCCACGCATTGATGACGCTGGCGGCGGAGTCGCTCAAAACCATCACCGATACCCCCCACAAACCCGCATTGGTTGGCGAATGGATGGTGTCCACGGCGCAGGTCTTGCTGGCTGAGGCCACCCACCACGCCACCGCCGCACGCTGGGCACGGTCACGGGCGACCACTGCGGCTTTTGACAATCTGCTCAGCCAGGCCCCCGACACGCATACCCGGATCAAGCTGCACGCCCTCTTATTCAATTTGCATCAGTTGCACGGTCAGATCGAATCTGCCAGTCAGAGCCTGTCTGCGGCGCTTTCCCTGGTCACGGACTTGCGCAGCCTGGTCGACCGTGCCTCGGCCCTGCGTTCGATCGCACATTTGGGTGGCAAGGCCGCACAGACAGCCTTGCAACCGGCCATCGCCAGCCTGACCGCCCTGCTTGATCCTGCCCTTGGCCCCGATAAGGCGCAGGCGCTCACCCAGTTGGCCTTGCTGTTCGCCGATGCTGGCGCACAAGCAGCCGCTGACCGTCTCAGTCAACGCGCAGAGTCCGCCACAGGACTGACACCCGTTGAACGGCTGGAGATCAAGTCCGACCTGATCGTTCGGATTGACCTGGGTAAGGCCCGCGCCCTGCACAGGGCTGGTGACTACGCTCAGGCTGAGGCTGTTTTGCAGCGCATCAGCGACTATTTTTTCTGAAGGGCATCAGTGTGTTCACTGTTGTACCGTGACAACGGTTTATGTCCATTTTGTGCCGGTTTGTGTCGGATCGCGGTCGATGGGCCATTGCTATCTGATTCAATTAGCCCAGCTTCCTTAACTAGGATGTTGGCCCGGGGTTCTGAGACCCTCAGTCCGGAGTCCTTTGTTTTACCTTGGAGAATTTTGAAATGAAACAAACCCTGATCGCCCTGGCCGCCTTGGCCGCTGTCGGCGCAGCTTCTGCACAATCCACCGTCACCATTAAAGGCTTGGTAGGTGCCGCCTATCAAAGCGTGGACAGCAACGGTATCAATCTGACCGATCCCTCGTTTGCATCGGGTAAAGCGCGGGCCTACCGAGGTTTTGCCTTGACCGATGCCACGCTCAATTTTGGCGTGGTCGAGGACCTGGGTGGTGGCCTGAAGGCTGAGGCCAGCCTTAAGCTTGACTCTGTGGGCAGCTCTTCCACCGCCAACTATGCACAGCCTCTTCAGCGCCGTGACACCAGCATCGGTCTGTCCAGCAGTATGGGCACGTTGTCCTTTCAAAGCACCCGCACCGGCAGAATGCTTGCCCGTGGCATGGTGGCCCCAGCCAATCTGGCCAACACCATCTATGACAATTCTGGCATCATCGCTCGCTTTTCTGCGGATGTGGTTCAGTACGCTACCCCCAGCATCAGCGGTTTTACCGGTTTTGCCCAATGGGTCGAGCCTGCGGTTAGCAATACCAGCTTTCTGGTCCTTCCCACATCTATGGATGGTTACGCCACACCCGTCGTTGCTGCGTCGTCCGTGGGTTTTATCTACGTCAATGGCCCACTGGAGGGTGGCATGGCCTACAAAGCCAACCGTGGCCTCTACACCAACTCGATCCGTACCAAAAGCCTTGAGGGTTTTCTCACTTATGACCTAGGTTCTGCAAAGCTCGGCTTTGGTTACGACAGTGCCGTGGCGGGCACTATTGCCGCCAACACCGTCGCTGATTCCAGCGCTTACTCTCTGGGTGTAGCCGCTCCTTTGGGTGCGGTTGTTCTGGGAGCCAACTGGGCCAAGCGCGATGTCAATACGGTGTCCGAATTGGTGGTCAAGTACGACCTGAGCAAGCGCACCAACTTCAATGCGTCCTTGGGCAAACATTCTGCTGACGCTGACCCCACGGGGGTCTCTGGCATCGATGGTCGCCAATACCGTTTGGGTGTCAATCACGCGTTTTAATCGGCTTGGCTTGAAAGTGCAGGCTTCATCAATGTTGCACCGTTACAACATTTGGCGCAGCTTTTGACAGAACCGTCCTGCGTTTTTGCGGCCATGCGCTGGCTATCTGTTTCAATACGGCCAGCTTCCTGATTTAAGGAGGTTGGCCCGGGGTTCTGAGACCCTTCAGTCCGGAGCCCTTCGTTTAACCTTGGAGAATTTTTACATGAAAAAAAACCTCATCGCCCTGGCCGCCTTGGCTGCTGTTGGCGCAGCTTCTGCCCAATCCACTGTGTCCATTACGGGCTTGGTGGGTGCGGCGTATCAAAGTGTGGATAGCACCAGTCTCAAACCATCGTATCCACAGTACGTTCCTGGGGTACCCGCCGCCTACCGCGGTTTTACCCTGACGGATGCCACCATTAAAGTTGGTGTCGTCGAAGACTTGGGCAGCGGGCTGAAGGCCCAAGCCAGCATTGCTCTGGATTCCAATGGAACGACCTCGACAGCCAATTTTGCTCAGCCTTTGTTGCGTCGCGACACCAGCATCAGTCTGTCCAGTACCACCTTGGGTGCTGTGTCTTTTCAAAGTACACGTCCTACCAGTTTGCTCGCCAAGGGTATGGTGGCTCCCGCCTATCTGTCTGACAACATTTACGACACAACCGGTGTCACTGACCGTCAGGCTGCCGATGTGGTTCAGTACATGACCCCCACGTTCAGTGGATTCAGTGGCTATGTTCAATGGGTTGATGTGGCTAATACCAGTGTCCTTGGATCAGACGGTAAAACGTCGTACGGTCTCGACGGCTACGCTACACCTCTCGTCAACATCGGTGTTATCGGTGCCAATTACGCCATTGGTTCCTTCACGGGCGGGGTGGCTTACAAGGCCTACCGTGGACTGCTTCCAGGGGCGATCCGCAACAACAAGCTTGAGGCCTTTGTCACCTATGACTTTGGCGTTGCCAAGATCGGTGGGGGTTATGACGGTGCAAAACCTGGTACGACGGGTAGTCTGCTTGCTGCGCCTGCACCCGGTGTTACCTACGGCGGTGCTGCGGACTCAACCGAAAACTCGGTCACCTCTTCGGCTGCGTATTCTTTGGGTGTATCAATCCCCTTTGGGGCTTTTACCGTGGGTGCTAACTACGCCAAGCGCGATATCAATACCGTGCAGGAATATGTCGTCAAATATGAGTTGAGCAAGCGCACCAACTTTAATGCGTCTGTTGGCAAGCATTCGTTTGATGCGGATACCACAGCCGGTTCAACCTCTGGCATTGATGGCCGCCAATACCGTATTGGTGTTTATCACGCATTTTGATAGTTAAATAGTTTGAGCTGACGCAAGTCGCTTAAGGTTGAGTCGATGAAACCCCGCTTGGGCAACCTGGCGGGGTTTTTTTGATTTAGAATGGAATCACAATGACTACGTTGACGTTTGATACTCACAAGTTTATTCGCAAACTGCAAGATGTCGGCTTTAATGAAAAGCAGGCGGAAGGGCGGACGGATGCTCTGCGAACAGCGCTGGATGAATCCGAACCCATCACCTGCAAAGATTTACAAATTGAATTGGCTCCCATTAGGGCCGACCTTCTATTGTTGAAATGGATGATCGGCGTGTTGCTGGCTGTGGCGTTGGCTAATTTTGCCAAGCAGTTTTTGTAGAAACCATCTCCCGATGGCACGTCAGCGTTATATTTGCATGGATATTTTCGCCACCCAAAAAGATATTGCAGAATTAAAAGCCGATCTGGTCAAGGCTATTGCAGAGTCCCAGCGCTGGACTATTACGGCCAGTTTTGCTGCTATGGGTATATTTGCGGCCTTAAGTCGCGTTTTGCATTAACTGCCATGGCGGGGGCATTATGGCACTGATCACTTTGTTGGATGCCCAACTGGCCTATGGGCACGTGGCCCTGCTGGATCATGCCGGCTTTGCGTTGGAATCCCTTGAGCGTGTCGGGTTGATCGGCCGCAATGGTGCGGGCAAGTCTTGCTTGCTCAAAATTTTGGCCGGATTTGAAACCCCCGACGACGGCTGTCGGCAGGTTCAGGGCAATACCCGCATCGCCCACGTCGCGCAAGAGCCGCAGTTGGCCGCCGATGCCACGGTTTTTGATGCAGTGAGTGCAGGACTGGCCGATGTCCGGGCCATGATGGATACGTATGCGCGGGGCCAGGGTGACCTGGATGCCATGCAGTCGTGGATCGAATCGCAAGACGGCTGGAACTGGCAGCAGCGCGTCGATGAAACCCTGCACCGGCTGCACTTGGCCCCCTTGGCGCGGGTGGGCACGCTGTCTGGCGGCACCCAAAAAAGAGTGGCCCTGGCGCAGGCCCTGGTGGCATCACCCGATGTGCTGCTGCTGGACGAACCCACCAACCACCTGGACCTGGACAGCATCGAATGGTTAGAGGGGCTGTTGTGCGGTTTTAAGGGCAGCGTCGTTGCCATCACCCATGACCGGTCGTTTTTGGACAACGTGGCCACGCGCATCGTTGAGCTTGACCGTGGCCGGTTGCTATCCTACCCGGGCAATTTTGCGGCCTATCTGCTTCAAAAAGAAGCACAGATGGCCCAAGAGGCCGTCATCTTCGCTCGCGCAGACAAGTTGCTGGCTGCCGAAGAAGTGTGGATACGCCAGGGCGTTGAGGCCCGTCGCACCCGTGCACGAAGTCGGATAACCCGTTTAGACGCGCTGCGCGCCCAGCGACTGGCTCGACGTGAGGTGGCAGGCAGTGTTAATCTCGATCTCGCCCGGGGGGCGCAAAGCGGCAAACTGGTGGCTGAACTGTCGCACGTGTCCAAGAGTTTTGACGGTCGCTTGGTGGTGGATGACTTTTCAACGGTGATCTTGCGCGGCGACAAAATTGGCTTGCTAGGCCCCAATGGCGCAGGCAAAACCACCTTGCTTAAATTGATTTTGGGGCAGATAGAGGCTGACCCTCCGCCCATGAACGCCCCCCGCCCAGGCCGAGGTCAGACGGCCTGGGGTACGGTGCGACAAGGTCTTAATTTGACGGTGGCGTACTTTGACCAGATGCGGGCAGCGCTTGACCTGGATGCCTCGCTGGAGGACTTCATCAGCCCGGGCAGCGAGTGGATCGAGATAGGCAAAAGCCGCCAACACGTCAAAAGCTATTTGGGCGATTTTTTGTTTTCGCCCGCCCGTGCAGGTTCGCCAGTGCGTTCATTGAGTGGCGGCGAGCGCAACCGCCTGCTGCTGGCACGGCTTTTTGCCCGTCCGTCCAATGTGCTGGTGTTGGACGAACCCACCAATGATTTGGACATTGACACACTGGAGTTGCTCGAAGACCTGCTCCAAAAATTTGATGGCACGGTGTTTTTGGTCAGCCATGACCGCACTTTTTTGGACAACGTGGTGACCGGCACCATTGCCTTTGAGGGCCAGGCCCGTTGGCGCGAATATGTCGGCGGGGTGCAGGACTGGCTGACGCAAAGCCAGCGTCAACGCCCCAAGGTGCAGGTGCTCAATCACCCACGAGATCAAAAGGCCGCCAACAACGGGAACGGTTTTCCACCCAAAGCCAATCAGCCCAGCGCTGTTCCCACGTCCCCAAACACACCGGCCAAACCCCGACCATTGAGCTGGCAGCAGCAAAAAGAGTTGACCGCATTGCCCGATCAGATCACGGCCCTTGAAGTGGAGCAAAAAGCCATCAACGATGCCTTGGGCGACGGCAGTCTGTACGCCACCGACCACGTTCGCGCCCTGCAAATGGCCCGCCGCAGTACCGAGATCGATGATTTGTTGTTTGCGGCTTTGGAACGCTGGGAACATTTGTCGAACCGTCCGTGATCAAAGATGGCCATGAAAATGCGCTCACACGGTTTTGACGGGTTGCGCCTGCTGGCGTTTCTTTCATTATGGACGGGCACGGCTGGCCCGACGCTTGTCCCATGACAGACCTGCTGATGACGGATACCAACCCCGTGGCATCCGTTCCGTTGCTACAGGTCAGGGGGCTGACTGTTTCGTTTGGCGGCCTCTCGGTGGTGCATGGTCTCGATTTTGAAATTTGCGCTGGTCAAAAAGTGGCCCTGGTGGGCGAGTCCGGCTCTGGCAAAACGGTGTCGGCCTTAAGCCTGTTGCGTTTGGTACCTGATGCCATCCTAGGCGGTCAGGCCTTGTTAAACGGGCGTGACTTGTTGTCGATGTCCGTGCCAGAGTTGCGTGCTGTTCGGGGGCAGGAGGTGGCCATGATCTTTCAAGAGCCGATGACTGCGCTCAACCCCCTAATGACTGTGGGCGACCAAATCACCGAGGTGTTGCGACTCAAAAGGGCGCTCACTCAGACGCTATCACAGGCACAGTCTGAACAAGAGGCTTTGTTGCTATTAGATGACACCGGCATAGAGCAGCCTCAGCGCTGTGCTGCGTCCTATCCGCACCAGTTGAGCGGTGGCCAGCGCCAGCGCGCCATGATTGCGATGGCACTGGCGGGCCGGCCCCAACTGCTGCTGGCCGATGAACCCACCACGGCGCTTGATGTCAGTCTGCGTGGACAAATTTTGGACCTGCTTGCCCGTTTGCAGGCATCCCGTGGCATGGCTGTGCTGCTGATCACCCATGACCTGAACCTGGTACGGCGCTTTGCTGATCGCGTGATCGTGATGGAGCGCGGGGTGATCGTTGAACAAGGGACTGCGGCTGACGTGCTGCTTCATCCCCAGCATCGCTACACAAGGCATCTGATCGGCAGCCGTCCTGAGCGTGACCTTGTACCGGCCCCCTCCGACGCGGCAACACCCGCCGTGATGACGGCACAAGGCTTGAGGGTGTCTTACCCCACGCGCTATTCTGGGGTGTGTGGATGGTTCAAGCGTGGCGAATGGGTGGCCGTACATGGCGCGGACTTTGAGCTGCACCCCGGGCAGACGCTGGGGCTGATGGGACAGTCTGGCAGCGGCAAAACATCCCTGGCCCTGGCCGTGCTGGGTTTGCTTCCATTTGCTGGGCAGTTGCAGATAGCCGGCCAGTCCTGGAGCAGCGTGGCCGCACACAACCAAGCCCTGCGCCTTCGGGTGCAGGTGGTGTTTCAAGACCCCTTTTCGTCGCTGTCGCCTCGCATGACCACGGAGGAAATCGTGGGCGAGGGTCTGCAAGTCCATGCGCCAGAGTTGTCCAGGGCGCAACGCCGCAGGCGAGTGCTGGCGGCCTTGCAGAGTGTGGGGCTGGGCGGCTGCGATGCAGAGGCAGAACAGTTGTTGCTGCGCTATCCGCATGAGTTCTCAGGCGGGCAGCGCCAGCGTTTGGCCATCGCCCGCGCCCTGATCATCCAACCTGACATATTGGTGCTGGATGAGCCAACCAGCGCCCTGGATGTGACGGTTCAAAAGCAGGTCTTGCAACTGCTGCAAGGTCTGCAGCGCGACAGGGGGTTAAGCTATTTGCTGATCACCCACGATGTGGATGTCATCCGCGCCATGGCACACGATGTGCTGGTGATGAAGGACGGGGTGGTGGTTGAGCATGGTCCTGTGGATGATGTATTGGCACGCCCCCGCCATGACTACACCCGGCTGCTGGTCAGCACGGCCAGTCCTTCGTGAGCAATGACCTGAATCCTTGATTTCCAGCCCTTGAGTGACAGAAATTCGTTGATAGAACAAAGCGTTGTCATGATGGCGATAATCTGCCGCACGGCGCAAGCGATGTGGACGCATATTGTTGATTTTTAATAAATAGGCACACATGCTGGAGCTTAACCCCCTAAATTTATGAATCGAAAAAAGTTATTTACGTTATCTTTATGCCAAAACTGGGGGTCTATGCCCGTCCTTATTGCATAGATCACCCTGCGTAGCTTAAGGATATTGCATATAATTTATATTATTTTGATCGTTTGAATACCTGTTTTGCCGATTGTTTCAACTCTCCATCATGTCCATTCACCCCGTCATTGCCCGCGTGACCGATCGCATTCATGCACGCAGTCTGTCCACCCGTAGCGCCTATGTGACGCAAATAGCCGCAGCCCTGCAACGCCCCGCCGGGGTACAGCGCTTGGGCTGCGCCAATGTGGCTCATGCCTTTGCGGCACTGCCAAGTTGCGAACGTTGTGACGTTTTGTCCGGAGATGCCCCCGTCATCGCCGTCGTCACGGCCTACAACGATATGCTGTCAGCCCATGCACCGTTGCGGCATTACCCCGATCTGATCAAGTCCACGGCCCACAGTTTGGGGGCAATCGCTCGGGTGGCTGGGGGCGTGCCGGCCATGTGCGACGGGGTGACGCAGGGCACTGCCGGCATGGAGTTGAGCCTGTTTTCTCGCGACGTGATCGCCATGTCCACCGCCGTAGCGCTCAGCCACGATGTTTTTGCCGGTGCCTTGATGCTGGGTGTGTGTGACAAGATCGTCCCCGGGTTGTTGATCGGTGCTTTGCAATTTGGCCATCTGCCCATGGTTTTTGTTCCGGCCGGCCCCATGCCGTCGGGCCTGTCCAACAGTGACAAGTCCAAAGTGCGCGAGCAAGCTGCGCAGGGCCTGGTGGGACGCTCTGAGCTTTTGGCCGCCGAATCTGCCGCTTACCACAGCGAGGGCACCTGCACGTTTTATGGCACCGCCAACAGCAACCAGATGCTGCTTGAGGCCATGGGTCTGCACGTGCCAGGCAGTGCGTTTGTGCCGCCGGGTACGGCCTTGCGCGATGAACTGACCCGCGAGGCCCTGCGTACCGTGTTGGGCCAGCCAGGCAAACCGTGTCCACCCATAGGGCATGTGGTCGATGAACGGTGCATTGTCAATGCCATGGTGGCCCTGCTGGCCACGGGCGGGTCAACCAACCATTTGATCCATTGGGTGGCGGTAGCCCGTGCCGCCGGAATTGTGATCAATTGGGATGATTTTTCGGCCTTGTCCGATGTGGTGCCACTGTTGGCGAGGGTCTATCCCAATGGCAACGCCGATGTCAATCAGTTTCAGACCGCAGGCGGCCCAGCTTATGTCATTCGTGAACTCTTGGATGCCGGCTTGATGCACCCCGATGTGCTGTGCAACCGGTCGGGCGGCCTGCGTGAATTTACCCGCGTGCCGTCCTTTCGTGCCGATGCCGGCACCGCCCCATCGCCTGTTTTATCCTGGTGCGATACGGCTGTCAGCGGTGACTTGGATATCTTGCGTCCGGTCAGTGCGCCTTTTGCAGCCAGCGGTGGCATCAAACTGCTGGACGGTAATCTGGGCAGGGCCGTGATCAAAATCTCGGCCGTTCCGCCAGAGCGCCACGTCGTTGAGGCCCCTTGCATGGTGTTTGACTCGCAAGAGGCCGTGCATCAGGCTTTTGCAGCAGGTCTGTTGGAGCACGATGGCGTGTGTGTATTGCGCTGGCAAGGCCCGCAGGCCAATGGTATGCCAGAGCTGCACAAGCTAACGCCCGTGCTGGCCGTGTTGCAAAACCGTGGCTACCAAGTGGCACTGGTCACGGATGGTCGCATGAGCGGGGCTTCCGGCAAAATTCCGGCAGCCATCCATGTGGTGCCAGAGGCTGCCGCTGGTGGCCCGCTGGCCCGGGTGCGCGATGGCGACGTGATTCGTGTCGATGCCACGGCGGGCGTGCTGTGGGTGCTGGTGCCGGGTGATGAATGGGACGCACGTGAGGTTTTGGCCATGCCCCAGGCCTTGCGAGAAGCCAACGGTACCGGCATGGGCCGCGCCTTGTTTGCCAACCTGCGCCGCCATGCGACCAGTGCAGAGCAAGGAGCTTGCAGTTGGCTGGACATGGATGCTTAAATTTTGTGAGCCGTTTCCATGCTTTTTGTGTGGGAGCGTCGTTACCCATTGCCCAAAGTCAACAACGTGACTGATCTTGATGCCCGCCATGACACCCATTGACTACGCCCCGGGCCTGCGCATTGCAGGCATTTCGCCGCCATTACGTCTGACCGACTATAAGCTGATCGCCTTTGACATGGACTCAACCCTCATCAACATTGAATGTGTTGATGAGATCGCTGATGTCGCAGGCCAAAAATCCCAAGTGGCGGCCATCACTTTGGCCGCCATGCGGGGTGAAATCTCAGACTACAAAGACAGTCTGCGCCGAAGAGTGGCCCTTTTGGCCGGCGTGACGGCGACGCAGCTTGACCAGATTTACCACAAACGGCTACAGCTTAACCCCGGCGCGGCTGAGCTTGTGGCCGCTTGCCGTGCCGCAGGGTTGAAGACTTTGCTGGTATCAGGCGGTTTTACCCACTTTACCGATCGCATTCGTGACCGTCTGTCCATGGATTACACCCGCGCCAATGTGCTTGAGTTTGACGGCGGTGTGCTGACCGGGCGGCTGGTCTGCCAAGCCTGGGGTGACATTTGCGACGGGGACGAAAAGCGCAAGATGTTGTTGCAAACCTGTGACCATCTGGGCATTCAACCCCATCAGGCCATCGCGATGGGCGACGGTGCCAACGATCTGCCGATGATGGGCGAAGCCGGACTGTCGGTGGCCTACTGCGCCAAGCCCGCAGTTCGGGCCAGGGCGCAGGTTTCCATTGAGTCCGGTGGACTGGACCGATTGCTGTCGGTCGTCTTGCCGGCTAGTTGAACCATGACTGTCAATTGGGCTTTTTGATGACCGGCCAGCGTGACCGGGTGGCGTAACGTGTGGGCGTTTTGTTGGGTGGCGTGCTGTCAGTATTGTCAGCAGGTAACGCGGTCTCGGCAGGTGGCATACCCAATGTTGAAAAATCCAGGTCAAGCATGCGTGGGGGAGAGGTGATGGTGGGAGATTCGGTGTCAGGCGGAAGTTGGGGTGTGGCATCCTCTAAACCCGTTGGCAAAGATGCCAAACTGGGTTCCAAGGACGGTAAAGGTGTGCTGGTTTGATTCGCAGAAGTAGTGATATCCGGCAAGAAAAGTGGGGCATCGTGCAAACCGTCCAGTCCATGAGGAGGCTGCGGATCAAACAACGGCTCTGTTGAGAAGGATAGCAACATGGATGGCAGATCAATGGGCATCGAAGGCGGTAGCACCCCAGGGGGCGAACGTAACGCCACGGGTAGCTGTACGTCGGCGGATGAGTCAGGCAGGGGCGATACACCACGTGGTGGTGTCTTAACGGGAGTGGGTCCAGGTGTGACACCATACATACCCTGCGCAGCAGGGTGTACCGTGATCGACGCAGGCAAATCTGCTACGACATCTTCGGCCAGCATGTGCAACGTCAGCAGGTCACGAAACGCGGCCAAGTCAAACGTTTGGACGATGTCGGTAGGAGCATCAGCATAAATGCAAGCATCCAAAAAGACCACTGCATCGACACTGGGCCAGTGCAGTGAAATCTCTGAGAGCGTCTCAGGGTAGTCTTCCAGAGACAGTCCCTCTTTCGCAAAATCAGCAAAATCAGACACACGAACACGAAAGTCCTGTTCCAAATGACCACGCAAGGCTTCAAATTCAGACCGCAGGCCCAGTGAGTGGTAAATGCTGAGCAGGTCAAGATAGACCAAGGGGTGAGGTTCAATGTTGTCGCTGATCTGTTGTTTGAGAATACCTGATGCACGGTCAGTTTGTCCGAGTGACACAAAAAACTCAGCCTGCTGGCGCAGATCCAAAACGGACTCAATGCAGACACGGTGAATTGGCACGGTGTTGCTGGTGGCGCGCGGCGACACTGGAGAACTGGCGCGGCTGGTCATTGGACGCGATGATGAGGCCACTTGCTCTGTCGCCACAGGGGCAAAAGGCGGCTGAGCGTCCTCTTGCAGCGCATCCTGGAGGTAGTCAAGCTCTGTAGGTAAATTGGCCGCTGGGTCATTGGCCTGGTCTGATCTTCGGATGTCGATCTCAGTTGGAGCCAACAACATGGAGTCAACTCCGTCGTGCCACCATGCGAGGCGATGACCCCGCTGCTGACGCACCATCCATACCACTGTCCCAAGACACACCAGCACAAGGCCGATCAAACTGTAAACCAGCCAACTGGGAGCTTGTTTGTGCTCTGCTTGTTGCAACTGTGTTTGCAATGTCCGTATCTGGGCCTCATGCTTGGCATCGTTTTTGGCGACAAGGTCGCGCATGGCTTTAAGGTCAGCCTGTAGGCCCACAATTTGCCGGCCATGCAGGAGGGCATCTTCGGTGGGGGCAAATTGCATGACGGAGCCTAGCGCATCGATCCGGTCGGACATCAGATCAAGGGGGTCAACCCGCAGCAGGGATTTGCCGGTGGGACGAGACTGCGCAGGATGCTGCAAACTGGCAGCAGAAGATGCCGTGGGCTTGGAAGATGTGGCTGGTGCTGCGGACTTTGGCGTGGTGCGAACCCTTGAGGAAGCCGACTTGGTTTGTGGGGCGTGGGTGGCCGCAGAGGTGAAGGTGTCAGGGTAGGATGCCTGTTGAACGGGCAGGACCACCACAGCAGGCGGCATGGAAAGAGCTGCGCTGGCAGAGGCCCGCGATGCCGAATGATGCTGGGCATATGACGTGTTGTCAGTCACTGAGTCTTGAAGTGGCGGCGTTTTGTCAAGCTGGAGCAGGGCGGGGACATCTGCAAGCATGACGTAGCGCCGTGTATTGACCGCCCCACAGGTGGTCCGCAACAAGAGCGTCACAACGGGTTCATTCACGATATCAGGCTGCTGTACCCTGATCCTGGCAGTTTGCTTCAGGGGGTCAGGCGGCAGGGTCAAAGACAGACGCGGCGCAGACTGACGGGTTTCGGCGTAATACACATCTGCGCTGAGGCACGAAGTCGAAAGATCATCGTCTGGGCCAGGCATCACGGAAACTGTCACGTCCAGGGAGCGTCCAATCATGATCGCTCCATGGAGGTCGCCCAAAGCCAGTGCATGGCCGTCTGCATAGACACCCCAGAGCAACGCCGCGATGGCAACTGTCGTCAAAACCCGATGGCGATTCAAAAAAGCGGCTTTCAATAACCGGAACGACTGGCGCAACCAAACCTCGATAAAACGACCTGGTGCATCAAGCTGCACCCTATCTGTCAATAGGGCTGGCGGAAAGTCATGGTGATATGCGACCATCTGATGGATGCCTTTACTGCAAACTGACCGTCGATGAGGCCACCAGCTTGGCCTCAAGTGCTTGAACAAACAGGGCCGCCACGTCCAATCCCGTTTGATCTGAGATCTCCAAAAAGCAGGTAGGACTGGTCACGTTGATTTCGGTTAAATGCTCCCCGATCACGTCCAGCCCCACCAAAAACAAGCCGCGACGGGCCAAAATGGGGCCAAGTGCGTTGGCGATCAGCAGGTCTGATGGACTTAAAGGCTGCGCTACACCGCGCCCCCCGGCGGCCAAGTTACCGCGAACCTCGCCCGCCTGCGGAATGCGTGCCAGACAGTAGGGAACCGCCTGACCTTCTATCAGCAAAATGCGTTTGTCCCCGTGGGCAATGGCTGGTAAAAACTTCTGTACCATGACCGTTTGTGCGCCATAGTCGGTCAGGGTCTCGACGATGCTGCCAAGGTTAAGGCCGTCAGACGGAACTCTGAAGATGCCTCTGCCGCCCATACCGTCAAGGGGCTTCAGGATGATGTCCTGGTGGACATGGTGAAACTGCCGGATGTCATCGGCACAGCGTGTGACCAGGGTGGGGCCAAGAAACTGTGGAAACAACTGCGCAAACTCCAGGATGGCCAGTTTCTCGGGGTGATCACGCAGGGCACCGGGCCGGTTAAACACCCGGGCACCTTCGCGCTCGGCCTGCTGTAGCAAGTGTGTGGCATCTGCATAAGCGGCATCACAGGGCGGGTCTTTGCGCATCAGAACTGCGCAAAAATCGCAGACAAACCGGCAGTCCGTGCTGTCCACCTGATACCAGTCCGTGGGGTGACCCGTCAGGTGGATGGCGCTGGCTTTGACCTGAACCCTGCTACCTGACTGCCAACTGAGGTGCTCAGGCTGACACACCGCGATTGTGTGGCCCCGTGCCTGTGCCGCACACATCATGGCATAAGTGCTGTCCTTGCTGATTTTGAAGGACGGCAGGGGGTCAGTGACAAACAAAAAGTTCATGCATCAAAGTTTAATATACAAAAATTAACATGCAGAATTCATTATAACAATACACCAATGGCACACGTCAATAGTGCATGGAATGCTATCAATTAATAACTTATCACATTAAAAACTTATTGGACATCGGTACGGACGAGATCAAAGTCGCCCAACAGGGTACGCAGCAGGGCTTCGTCGATCACGGTGATGCCCAGGGTCTGTGCCCGGTCTAGCTTGCTGCCGGCCTCAGTGCCAGCGACCACATAGTCTGTTTTGGGGCTGACCGAATCGGTGACCTTGCCGCCAGCGGCTTCGATCAGTGTACGGGCTGCATTGCGGGTGAGAGATGGCAGCGTACCAGTCAGAACCAAAGTTTTACCGCTGAGGGGCAGTGCAGGAACGACATGCGTCGCGGTGGCAGGCAGACCATCGGCCCAAACGATGCCTGCTGCACGCAGTTGATGAACGACCTCACGGTTATGTGCCTGGTCAAAAAAAGTGCGTACGCTCAGGGCCACGACCGGCCCAATGTCGGTCACTTGGAGCAGTTGTTCGGTTGATGCCGCCATGATGGCCTCTAATGTGCTGAAGTGCCGTGCCAGTGCCTTTGCGGTGGAAATACCCACATGCAAGATGCCCAGGCCAAATACAAAGCGGGCAAGGGTGGTTTGTTTTGATTTTTGCAGTGCATCCAGCAAGTTTTGGGCTGATTTTTCGGCCATGCGGTCCAGGCGCGACAGATCGGCTTGGGTCAGCCGGTACAGGTCAGGCAGGCAGGCCACCAGGCCAGTGTCCACCAGTTGATCGACCAGCTTGTCGCCCAAACCCTCAATCTCAACCGCACGTCTGCCTGCAAAATGCAAAACGGCCTGCTTACGCTGGGCGCTACAAAACAGGCCTCCAGTGCAACGGTGATCGACCTCACCGTCCAACCTGATTGCCGCACTGCCGCAGGCAGGGCACTGGTGCGGCATCACAAAAACGTCAGGGCTACCGGTGCGATGGTCCACCAGCACGGACACGAGTTCAGGGATGACATCGCCGGCGCGGCGAACAATGACGGTGTCACCGAGACGAATATCTTTTCGCAGCACTTCGGCCTCGTTGTGCAGGGTCGCGTTGGTCACGGTCACCCCCCCCACTTGCACGGGTGTCAATCGGGCCACGGGAGTTAGCCGGCCTGTTCGCCCCACCTGCACGTCGATGGCCAGCACCGTGGTGAGCATCTCCTGGGCCGCAAACTTATGCGCCACTGCCCAGCGGGGTTCACGCGACACAAACCCTAGCAAACGTTGTTGTTCCAGGCTGTCCACCTTATAGACCACACCGTCAATGTCAAAACCCAGGCGGTCGCGCTGCAAGCCGATGGCTTGGTAATACGCCAATAAACCCGTCGCTCCCAGCGCCGTTTGAACCCAATCAGATACCGGAAAGCCCCACGATTTAAGAGTCTGTAGCAGGGCGTAGTGCGATACAAACGCAGGCCCGCCTTGGTCAACGGGTGTGACTTGCCCCAGACCGTAGGCAAAAAAGCTTAAAGGCCGCTGCGCTGCGACAGCAGGGTCAAGCTGCCTAACGGCTCCGGCGGCGGCGTTACGGGGGTTGGCAAAAAGTCGTTCACCGTGATCTCCGCCTGCGATCCGGCGGCGCTGGCGTTCGTTCAGGGCATCAAAGTCATCTCTGCGCATATAAACTTCGCCGCGAACCTCCAGCACAGGCGGAACATTTGAGGGCAGTCGCAGTGGTATTTGGCGGATGGTGCGAATGTTGTGGGTCACGTCCTCACCAGTTTCACCGTCGCCTCGCGTAGCGGCGCAGACCAGGCTGCCATTCTCATAACGCAGGCTCATCGCCAGTCCGTCGAACTTGGGTTCGGCAACAAACAAAACCGATGGGGCATCGTCGCCAAAACCCAGTTCACGCCGGATGCGAGCATCAAAGTGATGAGCAGCAATGGCCTGTGTGTCGGTGCGAATGCTCAGCATCGAGACGGCGTGATGGACCTGGGCAAAAGCCTGAAGTGGCTGACCACCGACGCGTTGTGTGGGCGAGTCAGGCGTGATCAGATCGGGGCAGCGGGCCTCCAAATCCTGCAATTGTGCAAACAAACGATCATATTCAGCATCAGGCAGGGTGGGTGCATCCAGCACATAGTAGCGAAGTTCATGGACACGCAAGGTGTTTCGCAGATCCAAGAGACTCTGATGCACCCACTGCGGGTGGATCTCTGGCGTGGTGTTCATGGGTGAAGCGGTGCGAACACGTCCTAAGAGAAAAGTCGGCGCGCCAGGGGTGACCCTGCTGACAAACCGCGCTGGTCCAGGACATCGTAGAGTAGCGACACCTCTTTGGCGATCACATCCATGGCCTCCAGGGGCAAGGCCATGCCGCGATCGTCAGTGACGATACCGTCCATTTCGGCTGCCAATGCCAAAGCGATGTTACGCATACGGTCAAAAGCGTCCTCTCCGCGCTGAACATGCGTCACGTCTAGACTCAAGACCACTTCTCGCAGGGCCGATTCAGGAGCATCGCCTGCTAAGGCACTTTGGGTGTCAAAGCTCAGGCTGAGCACAGGTGCGGTGTGAGGTAACGAAGCCGGTAGGACCATGCGCCCGGCCACACTGCCAGGCACAAAGCCCATTCGGGTGGCCGTCTGGGCAATGTAGGCAGGGCTCCAGGCTGCCTGTCTGGCCCGCAGGATAAAGCCCAATTGAGCATCGTGGTCACAGGCAAACTGGTCAAGCTCGCGGGCACGATGAATCTCGTCTTTCATCTCAGGAAATGCGGGTGTGCCGCCGATGGCATCACAAAACGCTTGTGTTTTCACCACAAATTCTGAAAATTCGATGTCATTGAGCGCACCGGCACGGTTGGCCAGTTGAATGCCTGCCTGTAAATGGATGTAATTTGATTCCTTGACGGGGGGTTCCATCTGCAAACTGTCAGCGTTTTGACCCTCAATGGCCAAAAACTTGGTGCCAATGCGCCTCGCGGCGGGGATGGCCCCCAGCAGCATCTGTCCAGATAGGGGCGCATCCAGCGTGATCGGCACGATCGCATCGATCACGCTGTCTAAAGGGGGCTTTTTTTCGGGGACTGGCGACAAAAAACGATTCAATTCAAAGGCTTTTGCATCTAATGCTGGCTCAACGCCTGTGTCAGACGGCCGACGACTGTCACCCCCGTCAGCCCCCTGAACCTTCGTAGATTTGCCGGTAGTGCTGGTTCCCGTAGGCTTGCGAGGCTTGTTTTTATGAACCAGCCAGGCGTAATAGGCGGCCATCGACAGCAGCATCAAGCCACCCAAAATCACCAAACCCAGTTGCAATTGACTCATGGTGTTTCCCGTTTTGTCATGACATGTACATCCCGCCATTGACGTGAATTTCTTGGCCGGTCACATAAGCGGCATGCGGCGATGCCAGCCAAGCCACGGCATGAGCGATGTCTGCTGGCTGACCAAATTGGCGCAACGGAATTTGTGCCAACAGGGCCTGTTGCTGATCTGGCGGTAGTTGGGCGGTCATGTCGGTCGCGATAAAGCCTGGTGCGATGCAGTTGACGGTGACATTGCGAGCACCCAGTTCGCGGGCCAAGGCACGTGTCATACCGGCCACGCCGGCCTTGGATGCTGCATAGTTGACCTGACCAGCGTTGCCCAGCACGCCGATCACCGAGGTGATGCTGATGATGCGGCCATAGCGCTGGCGCATCATGGTGCGCATGACGGCGCGGTTCATGCCAAAAATAGCCCTGAGGTTGGTGTTGATCACGGCATCCCATTCGCAGTCTTTCATGCGCATGGCCAAGTTGTCGCGGGTGATGCCGGCGTTATTGACCAATATGTGCAGACTACCGTGGTCTTTGACGATGCCATCGACTAAAACCTGGGCTGCCTCATTGTCATTGACATCCAGAATCATTCCACGGCAACCGGCATAGGCCGAAAGCATCTGGGTGATGGTGTCCGCTCCGGCATCGGTGGTGGCTGTGCCGATGACTTTTAAGCCGCACGCTGCAAGTTCTTGTGCAATGGCTGCTCCAATGCCGCGTGATGCCCCTGTGACCAGGGCTACTTGGCCTGCAAACGGGATCGAATTCATCATAATAAAATAAATTATTTACAGTATAAATCCAAAAAATATAGCGCATTACGCAGTATCAACGGGCGTTTCCGCCATTACGAACGTCATCATTGTGTAAACAACTTTTTGTTGCATCCCCCTCTGAAGAGTCTGATAAGAAGATGTGAATGTCGTTTAGGCTTGCCCTGTCCAGCAACGCCATGGCCTGCATGTCAGGGGCTATACGCCGCATCAGACCGGTTAGCACTTTGCCAGGGCCGCATTCGATGGCCGTGGTCACACCGTGCGAACGGATGGCCTGGATGCATTCAACCCATCGCACGGGCCCACAAGCCTGACGCATGAGGGCATCGCGAATTTTGTCCGCATCTGTTTCTATGGCGACATCAATGTTGTTGATGACGGTGATCTGTGGCTGGGCAAAAGGTGTGACAGCCAGTCTTTCTCGCAGCCTTTGCGCCGCAGGGCGCATCAGTCTGGAATGAAAAGGGGCTGAAACCGGCAGAGCCAGTGCGCGCTTGGCACCGCTGGTGCGCAGCGCCACACAGGCCTGCGTTACCGCCGTGCAAGAGCCAGCGATCACGGTCTGTGAAGGGTCATTGAAATTGACGGCCTCGACGACCTCAGCGGTTTGGGGACCAAAAGAGGCTGTTACGTCGGTGCAAACGGCGATGACGGTGGCGGCATCCAAACCCAAAATAGCGGCCATGGCACCTGCCCCCAGAGGCACGGCATCTTGCATGACCTGTGCCCTAAAGCGCACCAGGGGGGCGGCATCGCTGAGGGCCAGGACACCTGATGCCACCAGCGCCGAATATTCGCCCAATGAATGACCGGCGACCACCTGCGGCACCATGCCTACTTCAGCCAGCCAGACACGGTAGGCGGCCACGGCGACAGTCAGCATCGCGGGTTGGGTGTTGGTGGTCAGGGCAAGGGCATCTTTTGGGCCGTCATGGATCAATTTAGCTATATCTATGCCCAAAGCGTCTGAAACTTCTTGGGTGACGGCCAACACCTGCGGGTGATGGTCCCAGCCGTCCAACATGCCGACCGACTGTGATCCTTGACCTGGAAAAATAAATGCAAAGGGTTTCATCGTTCAAAGTTCAAAGTACCTACACAAAATTAACATAGCGTCGAGACACTTCATCGTGGCGCTGCGTTGTGTACTACAAATCAAGAAGTACCGAGCCCCACGTCATGCCCCCGCCCACGGCCAATAGCAACAGTTTGTGACCCGGCAGGGCGCGACGACCCCGCACCGCCATATCAAGCGCCAGCGGAATGGATGCAGCCGAAGTATTGCCATGCTGATCGACCGTCACGATCACCTTGTCTGAGGGAATTTGCAACTTGCGTGCTGTGCTTTGCATGATGCGAATGTTGGCTTGGTGCATCAGCAACCAATCGACATCGTCGGTGCTGAGCCCAGCTTTGGCCAGGACGTTACGGGCAGCTTCATCGAGCACCCCAATGGCCAGTTTGAACACCGCCTGGCCATCCATGCGCAGCCAAGCACTGCCCTGCACTTGGCCACTGTTGATCTGCCCAGGAACGCACAAAATACGGTTGTGCTGACCATCCGAGTGCAGATCGGTTGCCAGCAGGCCGGGTGTTGTTGACGATTGAAGCACCACAGCACCTGCACCGTCACCAAACAAAACACAGGTGCTTCGGTCAGAAAAGTCAAGCAAACGCGAAAAAACATCGACACCGACCACCAGAGCAGTACGCGCCGATCCTGATTTGATCAGGGCATCAGCCACTGAAAGGGCATAGACAAAGCCGCTGCACACGGCCTGAACGTCAAACGCAGCAGCACCGCAGTTGCCCAGTTTGCCTTGCAAAATGCAGGCGGTGGATGGAAACACCATATCGGGCGTAGATGTGGCAACGACGATCAGGTCAATGTCTGCAACCACAACGCCCGCAGCCCGAATGGCGTGTCGCGCGGCCTCAAGTGCTAGGTCACTGCTGAACACACCATCATCGGCAAAATGTCTGGCACGAATGCCTGTGCGATCAACAATCCATTCGTCACTGGTTTCGATGCCGCTGGCCATCAACTGCGCCACCAGATCAGCGTTGGTCAAACGACGCGGCGGTAGACAACTGCCGGTGCCGGTCACGCGTGAATAAAGCTTCATGAAATGTCAAGTCAGGTGGTTGAGCTTGGTTTAAGCTGGAGCAAGCGTTTAGGGGTTGGATGACAGGGTTGGATCAAGCAATAGCGGTGCAGCATGTGCAATCCGTGCCTTGACCTGATCCAACAGATGGTGATGTACCGCATCGTAAGCGCGGGCCAGGGCATAAGTAAAGGCCATGACATCAGCCGAACCGTGGCTCTTGAATACCAGTCCCCGCAAGCCTAACAAGGCACCACCGTTGTAACGGCGGTGATCCATGCGTTTTTTGAGGGCAGAGATGACAGGATAGGCGACCAAGGCGGCAGTTTGGGTGAACAGGTTGCGTGAGAATTCCTTTTTGAGAAAATCAACGATCATGCAAGCCAGACCCTCACTGGTTTTGAGTGCAACATTGCCAACAAAACCGTCGCACACCACGATGTCCGTGGTGCCTTTGAAAATATCATTACCTTCAACGTTGCCATAAAAGTTCAAAGCACCGGATTGCGCGGCACTGCGCAGCAGATCGCCGGCCTTTTTGATGACATCATTGCCTTTGATGGCCTCTTCGCCGATGTTGAGCAATCCCACCGTGGGGTTGTTGTTACCGCTCAATACCGACACCAACGCTGACCCCATTTCAGCAAACTGTAGCAGATGCTCGGGCAAACAATCCACATTGGCACCCATGTCCAACACGGTGGTTGCCTGGCCCTTGGCATTGGGGATTTGCCCAGCTATGGCGGGACGGTCAATGCCGTCCAAAGTCTTCAAAACGTAGCGTGAAATCGCCATTAAAGCAGCCGTGTTACCCGCCGACACTGCCGCCTGTGCAGCGCCGTTTTTGACCTGCGTCACGGCAACCCGCATCGATGAGTCTTTTTTGCGGCGGAGCGCGACCTCTAGGGTGTCATCCATGGCGACCACTTCGGTGACCACAAGCATCCGAGCACGCGGATGCGAATAAGCCCGCAGACCGTCTGAGAGACCGACCAAGATCAACTGCGCATCCGTGTGTTGATTCAAAAATTGCGTGCAAGCCGGCAAAGTCACCACGGGTCCATGGTCGCCACCCATGCAATCCACTGCTATCGTGATCATGAGTCCCATGCTTTCATGGCTTCATGCGTCACGATGGTCAAGATCACCATAAGCATCAAAATCATGGAGCAACATCCCCACATTTCGCACAACAGTCAGCATCCATCTGACAGTTTGAACGATACAAGGGTCTCAGACTTTGTGCATCAGGCCGGTGATGGGGTCTTGAAAACCTGACGACCACGATAAAAGCCTGTAGGGCTGATGTGGTGACGCAAGTGAACTTCACCGGTGGCGACTTCAAGTGCAATCGTGGGGGCAGTCAATGCATTGTGCGAGCGGTGCATGCCGCGTTTTGAAGGGGATTTTTTGTTTTGCTGGACAGCCATGACGGACTCCTGTATGTAAAAGTGAGGGCCAACGAATCCGGTATCAGTAAAGCTTTTTGGGCAACTGGATCGAACGGATGCGTTTGTAATTGCGCTTGACGGCTGCGGCTTTTTTGCGCTTGCGCTCAGAGGTCGGCTTTTCATAAAACTCACGTGCACGCAAGTCTGTCAAGAGGCCTAATTTTTCGATGGTGCGTTTGAAACGGCGCAGGGCTACGTCAAAAGGTTCGTTTTCTTTTACACGGATGGTTGTCATTGAGTCAAATTGTCCAAAATGTGCAGACTGCAAATGACAGGACGATGCGCCCTGAATTCACCAGTCTGGCAAATGTCTCGCGATGAGGGGGTTAAAACATCAGGCCACATGGGACTGTGACCTGTAGGGGCGCGGATTGTAGCGACGATGGGGGGAGTCAAATGCTACCTCCACATCAAAAAGCCCAGATGCAGACACCGCTGCACCCAGGCGCATGGAGAAGCGGTAAAGCGCTAGAACTTGTAGTTGTACGAAACCCCCACAAATGTCACACTTTGATTGGGGTTGCTGACGGTTGTATTGTCCGAGTACAAAAACGGCACACCGTTGTAACCCCATTGCCAATCATCGTTTTCAAACTTTTGATGCACCAGACTCATCAACACAGAGGATTGTTTATCAAAGTCATAGCGGCCAAACAAATTGAGCTTGGTGGTTTTGTAGTTGATATCTGGCAAGAAGTTGCCGGGCAGTGGCTGACCAGCAACGACAATATTGCCTGCCGGTGTCGCAGTGCCGACTGCCACCACATTGTTGAAAGTCGTCACATCGTTGGCCCATACCAGCCCTGCACCAACGCTGAAATGATTGGTAAGTTTGCCGCTCACATTAACACCCAGCGTGTCAGATTTATTGACCGTGTCGTCACCCACATTGGCTTTGTTCACATTCCAGCGGTTTTGACTATGCGTCAAGTAACTACTAAGCTGCCAATTGGAAGTTAGTTGATAACTGGCATCCAGAGTCAGTGAATCATTGCTGATGGTGCGGGCACCAGGGATGATAGATGTTGCATATCCAGCAAACATAACCGTGGCAGGCCATGCACGCAAATATTCATCCTGTTTGTGTTCGAGCACCGTTTGCAACGATAGCTTCTCGCTAGGTTCCCAGTCCAGATTGCCGCGAATTTTGGTTTGATTGCGATCCATGTACATATCCGGCAACACAATGTTTGCGGTTGTAGAACAAGCCGTCGCGCTGACTATTGAACCCTGTGTGCATGCCGCACCAGTACTCGTCAAATTAAACGCGGCTGAACCAGGATTAAAAGCCACTAGTGGATTTGTATCAGGCGCTTTGGTGCTAGATGTTGTAAACCAACCGTTGTCATCGCCTTTTTTCTGTTGGTATCCCAAACTCACCGCGCCATTAAGTGTCTCAGAGAATGCCTTGCGCAAACCTGCGTGAACACCCGTTTCGGTTAAAACCTCCCGAAAGAAAACCTGCTTGGCAAATAACGCCGTGTTTGCAGTGGGCAATGGCGTTGTCTTGCGTTCCCAATCCAGACCAGTAGTCGCGGTATATCCATTACCCAAACGGTAAGCGCCATCCACTTTGGCAGTGGTGCGCTTTTGTGAACCTGATGGCCAGTTGGTCGTTTTGTCCAACGCCGTGCTAGCAGCACCATAGTTATAGACGTAAACAGGGGTGCTGTCATTACGATCTTCAAGACGCAAACTGGCATTGACTGACAAGTCCTTGATCGGTCGTGCTGTCAAACCAACTTGAGCCAACGTGGTATCCACCACGCCACCCAAACTGGCTGGCGCTGTGGCGGCAGGAGTCAGTCCCATGCTGACAAAGTTTTCATCCTGAGTAGCGTGGGTATAAGACAGCTTGAAATTGGCGCGTGTTGTCGGTGAAAAGCCATACGTACCATCCACATACACCTGATGCGCCTGGTTATCGGGAGGCAGCGCCACATCTGACGATGCCAAAGCCTGTACCGTCGAACAACCTGCTGTGGCGCACACATTCCACAACGCCCCCCGGTTCAGCGTACCGGGCACATTCAGTGTCAAACTGCCGTTGCTGTTGGTGTAAAAAGAACCAGCGTACCCGCCGGTCATTGCCAAGTTGCCACGATTGAAGTTGAGCTTGGTCTCGACCTGTTGAATCGACGAATTGACTGGCTCTGGCGCAAGCAAGACCGCCCAACCGCCGTTGGCACTGGCGCTTCCACCGGACTTCGGTCGCAAAGCCATCTCGCCAGAATCCAAACCCGCACGACCAAACAGTCGCGCACCCGTCTTGGTCTCATTCTTGAGTGCAACTTCAAGCTGCAAATCCGGCGAAATCCACTTAGCACCACTCAAACCAACCGCAGTGCGTTTGAGCTTAAGCTGGACCTCAGAACCGGCAACGCTATTGCCGCTGACCCCGTTAGCCGTGGCCCATGCATTAGGCATAGCCGGTAATTGGATGAGGTTCACAGTGGGCTTGGTAGTGCCAACGCCGGTCATGCCCGTGTTGATGATCGAGGGATCATTGCGAACGATCTCGTTGTAGTCCAGCGCAAATTTCCAGTCGCCTTGACGCTCCCGCGAGTACAGCAGTTCGCGAGTGTCCAGCCCCAAATCGCGTCCGGTCAGCGTGGTTAGCGTGCCCAAGGCCTCATCGCGCCGGATCATCTCCAAGTCGATGATCGGCGATGCGTCGTTGTTGTAACCCGTGTATTGACCAAATCGCAGCGCATCGCGGGTGCTATTGACCCATCCCGCGCCCAAGGTGATGCTGGAAGTGTCGGGTGACACCAAGTCTTTGGTGTCGGATGCGGTCTGTGCCCATGCAGCACTGCACATGACCATGACCGCCGCCGTGACGGGCAAAAGATGAAAAGTGTGATTTGTAGTGTGACTCATGATCTGCTCCTGATCAACGTAAGAAGAAGGCGGGTGGCAGCAGATTTTGGCCGCCATTGGGGTTGTTGCTGCCGTGAATTTCGGTGTGGCAATTCAAGCAACCACGACCTTGTTCAATAAACGTATTAGCTTTGGGTGAGGAAGTGACACCCGGAGCGATACCCGCAATACCCGGCGTACCGTGACCACTGTGACATTGGTAACAAACCAGCGGGGGACGCGCTTTAAGCAGGTTGTCGGCGGTGGTGCCGTGCGGCATGTGGCAATTGGTGCAATCGTCGTTGACGGGCTGGTGGTTATGCACAAAGGGGCCGCGTTTTTCGGCGTGACAGGTATAGCAGGTGGCTGTCACGCTGTCTTTGGCCAACAGCTTGGGGCCGGCTGTGCCGTGGGGGTTGTGGCAATCAGAACAGGCAACCTTGCCCTCAGGGGTGGGATGATGCGACTGTTTGTTGAACTGTGCGCGTTGTTCTTTGTGGCAGGTGTAGCAAACCTCGGGCTGAGTGCGTTTGTCTCGAACTTTGTCATGGGCTGTATGCACCTGGTGGCATGAAACGCAGGCGACATCGTTGGCCTCATGGGCACTGCCCGACCACAGGTGGCGCTTGCTGTCCTTTTGGTGGCACGTGAGGCAAGCTTCATTTTTGGTGGATACCGGTGTTGCCGAGTTTTTGCTGAAAACACGGTCAGGCTTAGGTGGCTTGTCTTTACCCTGGTAGCCTGCGTGATCCGCACTGTCGCCGTGGCAACTGGTGCAGGAGGGTGTGCGCCCATCCGCTTGAACACCGTGGCGGGTTTTGCCAATTGACAGCACGGCAGGTGCGTCAGCTTCATCGTGACAAGACGTGCATTTGGCATCGCCTTTGAGCACAAGGTCTTTGGCATCTGCGGCCTGGGCCGAAGATGCTCCTGCAAAGGCCAAACCACACAGTGTGGCGGCTGCCCATACATACCGTAATAACTTCATATGATTTCTCTCTTGATTTCTCTTATGGTAACCACGAGGGTTCTGGAACTGCAAGGGCCAAAATGACCGGTGCATCGAACCCCACGGATTTTGCTTGCAAAAAAAGCCTGGATGACACCCGAAAAACTGTCGTCAGGGTTTGTAGTTCGAGACTGCATAACCGATGTGACAGGAACTGATCAACTGACTAGCTAGTGCGACAGAATCCAGTCGGCCAGATTCTTCATGTCTTTCTGGTCCTTGGTGTCGATCACCTTGTGGTCTTGCTCGGTGCCGTCGGCCAATTTCACTTTTTTACCTTCGGTCATCTGTTTGAGCACATTGCTCTGGCCGTCGGCTTTGCCCTTGAATTTAGCCGCAATTTTGGTGAGTGGCGGGCCTTTTTTGGTCTTGTCAACGGCGTGACATTTGGTGCAATCGTTGCTCTTAAAAAGAGCTTGTGCTGCATCAATGTCGATAGCAGCCTGCACTGGCCCCGTGCCGACCGTTATCACCAAGGCAGCAGCGCCAAGCACTGCAAATTTGGTTTGAAATTTCATTTGAATCATGTAATAGTTTCCCTCATCAAGATAAATGCGAATAAAAATGTCCTAAAAACAGGATCGAATCTAATGCCATCCTGCTCACAAACAATCGTGGCAAAACGTGGCAAAACGCGGACTTTAGCAACAAGCAGCACAGGTAGAGCGGCCTGTGCATGGCTCCAAAGCGATCAATCTACACCATGCACCGTGTCGCTTCTCGTCACAACTCGTCCAGCGCACACATAAGCCTGTAAGTTTACACAAGTTCACGAGTTGCCCTTGCACACATTCGACTGCGACTCTGTGCCAGTCACCCCAATTTGACATGGATCAAGTCACCTATCAACCCCGCATTGTGTTGGTGTACCATCGCAAACTTATCTCGTGAGTTGCCTTTTTTTTAAGCATACCTTTTTCGGTTTTTTTTGTTTTTCCATTAGGATCGTCATGAACCAAATCAAGTTTTCTGTCGTTGTTGTGCGTGGAGTCGTTGCTCTTTCTTTGAGCATTGCCGCAGCGTCTATTTGCGCGCAGGCTTTGGATATTCCTGCTGCAGAGGCTGTAGTGATCGCCAACAAATGTGGCAAATGCCACTCGATCGATAAGCAAAAAGATGGGCCGTCATTCAAAAAAACTGCCACCAAGTACAAGGGCAAAGCTGACGCTGAGGCCAAGCTCGTGACCCACTTGACGACAGGCCCGACGATTGAAATTGACGGTGTTAAAGAACAACACTTGAAGGTCAAAGTCAAGGACGAAACTGCCCTAAAAAATCTGATCGCCTACATTTTGTCGCGCTGATCGCTCTACTTTGATCGTTGGCCATATTTTTTAGGAATGTGTTAGGAATGCGCAATCATGACTGAACTTTTGACGATGTTGCGCCAGCGCTGGAAGCTGACTTTAGGCCTGGTGGTCGTCGGGTTTTCGGCTTCTGCTGCTGTGATGGCAACAGTGTCTGCTGGACTTGCCATGACCAACACTGAGCAGTTTTGCATCAGTTGCCACGTTATGAAAGACAACGTTTACCTTGAGTACAAGGGCACGATTCACGATGCAAACCGTACCGGTGTGCGTGCCACGTGCCCCGATTGCCACGTTCCGCACGAAGTCATCCCTTTGCTACAGGCCAAAATCAGGGCCAGCGGTGATCTGTACCGCACGTTTATTTCGCCGTCAATTGATACCCGAGAAAAGTTTGTGGCCAAGCGCCACGAACTGGCCAGTCGCGTCTGGAAGCGGTTTATGGACAACGATTCGCATGAGTGCCGCAATTGCCATAAATCCGACAGCATGAGCCTTGAGCTGCAATCCGCCAAAGCCCAAGTGCGACACACCCGAGGCAAGGTGGAGGGCATCACCTGCATCGCATGTCACTTTGCCATTGCGCATAAAGAGCCGGATGGACTTGGACCCCGGGAGCTATTTGGCCAGGGATCTGCCCCCGCAGGTGTGGCTGCCAAGTGACATCTGCACCGTCTTTTCGTATCACTGAGTTTCTATATCCCCTGAGTTTCTATATCCCTGGAGTTTTGAATGAATTTGAAAGTTGTTGCCGCAGTGGTTTGTTCTGTGTTGGCTTTGCCCTCTGTGGTTGCTGCTGATGTCACCTATCGCAAGGACATCGCGCCTTTGCTCAAGGCCAATTGCGCCGAGTGTCACAGCGGCGATGCACCCACGCTGCAAGAGTTTAATTTGGACCCCGACAAATACGTCAAGGAGAAAGTCGGACCGCGTAACGACACCTATGAAAATTTGCTGATGCTTATCGCCTATCCTGACCCGGGCGCATTCATGCGCCGTCTGGATGATGGCACCCACACTGCTGACAAAAAGCCCGGCAACATGTACAAGCGTTTGGGAGAGAATGAGGAAGAGCGTCAAAAAAATCTGGCCACGCTGAAGGCTTGGCTGGGAGAGGGTGCTTGGAACATGAACCGTTGGGTTAAAAAAGGGGATATGCCGGCGATCACCAAAGAACAACTGGATAAGCTGGTTCTCAAATACTGAGCACCCTGGACTGATCACCAAAGTTTGGATGTGCTTTCAGGAACTGCTGCTTGATCAGTGAACAAGAACGGTATCTTGCGTGTGCAATGGCAGATCCACAACAAAACAAACCCCACCGCCCGGTCGGTCTTCGCATCTGACGTGTCCATTGTGGCGCTGGGTGATGGACTTGACCAAAGCCAGGCCCAAGCCCACGCCGCCATCGCGCTCGGTGGCACCAGGCAGCCGGTAAAACGGTTCAAAAATACGTTCACGCAGTTCTGGGGGAACCCCCGGCCCCCGATCACACACCCGAATCACGGCGTGCGATGTACTCATGCCCAGGCTGAGTGTGATCTCGCTGGCGGCGTAGCGTCTTGCGTTTTCGAGCAGATTGCGAACGGCTCGACGCAACAACTTGCTGATGCCTGGCACAGCCAAGACCGATGCGGACTCAACCGGTTGACGTTGCAGCACTGAGTCTTGAACTTCAAACTCTGCACCTACCCGTGCGCATTCTTCAGCCGCCATGCCGATCAGATCGACAGATTCCACACTGCCCAGATCGGCCTCACGAGCGTCTAGTCTGCTGGCCAACAAAATCTCTTCGATCAACTGATCCAGCTCGGTAATATTGCGTGAGATTTCGGCTTTGAATGACGGAACAGAACCCGATTCCATCAACTCCAGTCCCATGCGAATGCGGGCAAGAGGAGATCGCAATTCATGCGAAGCATTGGCCAGCAGTGACTTTTGCGAGGCCAGCAAGGCCTCATGCGATTGCACCAAGGTTTGAATGCGCTGTGCAGCCTGGTTAAAACCCCTGGCCAAGAAGGCCACTTCGTCTTGCCCTGACTCGGACACCCGTATCGACAAATCACCGGTACCCCACTGTTGCACACTGTGCTGCAAACGCTCCAAGCGGCGTGTGAGCTTGCGAATGATGGGGTAAGTGGCCAGCGCCACAGCAATACCTACCCACATCAACATCCAGGCAAAGCCAAACGGTGGACGGCTCCAAAACGAGGGCTGAGGACGCATCAGGTGCATGTGCATCATTTGCCCATCTTGCATGCGCACGACAAATTCGGCTACGCTACCCGCATTACCGCGCCCAGTGCCTTGGCTGCTATCTGACCCTCCGTCCAAGGTGGCAATAGCCCCCGGGGGATGTAGGTCGGATGAACCGATAGGCGGCGAGGCTTCAAGCACGACACCATAACGCTGTAGGGCCGCCTGTAACTCTTGTCCCCGGCCCTGTCCTCTGCCTTGTCCTCGACCACGCTGAGGGAGGTCGCCAATCTCGCCACTTGGCAAGCGGCTGCGGCCTTGACCGATGATTTGACCTGCCGGATTACGAATGACCACGTCACGCAACGGTGGGTCTGCGGCTAACCGCCACACCCATCCCACAAGCAAGGTCAGCACGGCAACTGCCAAAACGACTGCCAGCCAGATCCGCACATACAGTTTATGAAACATGGGGTTCGCTTGCGAACAATACCGCGTCGATACCCCTATCCTGCTTATCGGGCGTGTTCGGGTGGCCTGTTAGTCCGACGGCGTGATCTCTTGCTGTACAAAAGTGGATCGTCAGACACCGGCACATCTAAGCGTTGAGCTCGTTCACCCTAAGCAGGGCGGCCTCAAAGTCGAGATGACCACTGTAAATGGCGCGGCCACAGATGACACCCTCAATTCCCTCGTCAGCCACGGCACACAAAGCCTCAATATCGGCCAAACACGACAGACCACCCGAGGCAATGACCGGAACGGTCAGAGCCTGTGCCAGTCGCACTGTGGCTTCCACGTTGACACCGCCCAACATGCCGTCGCGACCGATGTCGGTATAGATAATGGACTCCACTCCAAAGTCTTCAAATTTTTTACCCAAATCAACCACATCGTGACGGGTTAGCTTGCTCCAGCCGTCTGTGGCCACCTTGCCGTCCTTGGCATCCAGACCCACGATGATGTGGCCCCCAAAGGCTGTGCAGGCATCTTGTAAAAACCCGGGGTTGCGGACTGCCGCCGTGCCAATGATGACGTAACGCAGGCCTGCATCCAGATAACGCTCGATGGTGTCAAGGTCACGAATACCGCCACCCAACTGCACATCAACTTCGCTGCCAATGGTTTTGAGGATTTTGCGAATCGCGATTTCGTTTTTGGGATGTCCAGCAAACGCACCGTTCAAATCAACCACATGCACACGCTTGGCACCTTTGTCCACCCAATTGCGTGCCATGGCGGCGGGTTCATCGCTGAATGTGGTGGCCAGTGCCATATCGCCCTGTTGCAGGCGAACGCAATGGCCGTCTTTAAGATCGATCGCGGGAATTAAAAGCATGATTTGCTTAAGTGGAAGATGAAGTCAGGGGTTCCATGAAAGAAAGTGACGGTACAACGACAAACCGTGTGCGGCACTTTTTTCTGGATGAAATTGGGTAGCAAAAATGTTATCACGTGCTACGGCTGAACAAAACTGCAAACCATAGTCTGTTTGCCCGGCACTGTGTCGCATATCAGACGGTTTGGCGTAAAAACTGTGGACAAAATAGAAATAACTGCCGTCAGGTACATCACCCCAGACCGGATGGGAGGCGGCACTTGTTTGGCCCCGCCATACTTGGTTCCAACCTATTTGCGGAACTTTATAACGGCTGCCGTCAGGTTGTAGGTGGTCTGCAAGTTCAAATTGAAGAACACGACCTGCGATCAACCCTAAGCATGGGATGTTGCCTTCGTCGCTGTGATCCAACAGCATTTGCATCCCGACACAGACCCCAAACAAGGGCTTACACGTAGCTGCCTGCATCACGGCCTCTAAAAGACCTGAGCGGCGTAGCTCTTGCATACAGTCAGGCATAGCTCCCTGGCCCGGCAGCACCACCCTGTCTGCGGCCAGCACCTCATCGGGCTGGGCGGTGATCACCACGCTAAACCCTGTATCCACTGCGGCGGCCAGGACAGCTTGAGCCACTGATCGCAAATTGCCCATGCCGTAGTCAACGACAGCCACAAATTTGCCGGCCCCCTTTTTTGCTGCAAAACTCATCGCTATTTAAGCTGTAAGTACGGGCATCACAAGCCGATCAACCCCATAAGCCCCATAAACTAAAGCGTTCCCTTGGTGGATGCGATGATGCCTGAAGCGCGTGGATCAATTTCCACCGCAGAGCGCAGTGCGCAGGCAAATCCCTTGAACACGGTCTCTGCCTGGTGGTGGGCATTGACACCCTTGAGATTGTCGATATGCAGTGTGACCAGGGCATGATTGACAAAACCCTGAAAAAACTCATGCACCAGTTGACTGTCAAACGTGCCGATCATGCTGCTGGTAAAGGGCACGTCCATCACCAAGCCTGGACGGCCCGAACAATCCACAACGACGCGGCTTAAGGCCTCATCCAAAGGCACAAAGGCATGACCAAAACGCCGAATACCCTGCTTAGTGCCAAGGGCTTGTAAGAACGCCTGACCCAGGGTGATACCGACATCTTCAACCGTGTGATGGGCATCCACATGCAGGTCGCCCTCGGCATCCACATCCAAATCGATCATGCCGTGGCGGGCCACTTGATCCAGCATGTGATCCAGAAAACCGATACCCGTGTGCAGACGCGCCTGACCGCTGCCGTCCAGATTGATACGCACGGTGACCTCGGTTTCAGAGGTTGATCGGGTGACCTCAGCGGTTCGTTCCAAAGAACAATCCGAAGCAGATGAAGGTGAATCAGGAAGTTCAGTCAAGGGGTAATTTGTCATAGTGAAGCCTCCAAGGCAGCAAGCATCAGGGTGTTTTCAGATGCTGTGCCCACCGTTAAACGCAGGCAATTGGCCAAAAGGGGGTGCATTTTAGAAACATTCTTAACCAACACACCACATCTGACCAGGCTGTCAAACGTCCGGTTGGCATCAGGCATACGCACCAAAATCATGTTGGCCTGACTGGGGAAGGGGTGTACCTGTGGCAATCGGCTGAGAGACGCCAAAACCATGGCGCGTTGCGACGTGATCTCGATCGCTTGTGCTTCAAACACGGCCCGATGTTCCAGCGCAAACAAAGTGGCCTCACAGTTCAGCACACTCACGTTGTAGGGTGGACGCACTTTGTTCAGTTGAGCGATCAGCGCCTGATCACCCAGCAAATAGCCGAGACGAGCGCCGGCCAGGCCAAATTTGCTGAGGGTGCGCAACAGCAAAACGTGACGATGAAGGGCCAAGCGGTCGATGTAGCTTTTGGAGGCAAACGGAACATAGGCTTCATCGATCACCACCCATCCGCCCTGTGCCGCCATGGCCGTGACGACAGCCTCTATCGCTGCATCGTCCCATAAATTGGCTGTTGGATTATTGGGGTACGCCAGATAGGTGATCGCTGGCTGATGATGGGCAATAGCCGCCAGCATGGCGGCCTGATCCAGTTCAAAATCGTTGGTCAGCGGTACGCCCACAAAATCAAGCCCTTGCAGTTGGGCACTGATGGCGTACATCACAAACCCCGGCACAGGCGATAAAACGCAGCGTTTTTTGAAACCATTGGCAGCATGGGGCTGAACCGCGCAAGCCAGCGCCAACAAGCTGATCAGCTCATCAGAGCCATTACCCAGCATCACATCAAACCCCTCAGGCATCTGCGCATAGGTGGCCAGTGCGTGACGCAGGTCGTTGATGCGGCCATCAGGATAGCGGTTGAGTGCCAAAGCACCCAGACGCTGGCCCAGTGCCTCCTGCAAATCAAGCGGTAGGCGGTAGGGGTTCTCCATGGCATCCAGCTTGATCTGGTCCGGGCTGGAATGCACCACCTGATAGGCCTGCATCGCCTGAATATCTGGCCTGAGACACGCGAACATGGGGTTTGAAGTCATGCAACAAGTTTAACGAGTGCCCGATCGATACGGGACCTGTGTAACGACGAAGGCACAGTGAGGATCGATGACGGTCGTTCGCTGCTCTGGTTTGACACCGTGTTCCCATCAGACTAAACTGTCACCAGTAGTCATCGTTTTGCCTTCGTTTTAATACCCCCATACCCCATACCCATATCCAATCCAACTGTTCGAGGTGTCTTATGAATATCAATGATTTGGTCTCTGCCGGTTCTGCCAAAACCTACCTTGGACAGAATTCTGCAACCCAGTCCGTTGCCAGCACCAGCGGTCTGGTCAGAACAGATTTGCAGAAGGCTGAAATGCGGGTTCAGTCGCAAGTTGATTCAACCTCCATTCAGCTTTCTTCGTTTGGCAAGCTCAAGTCCTCAGTGTCCAGTTTGCAATTGGCTGCCCACCAGATGGCCAGCCTGCCTGTGAGCAGCACCAGTGCGTCTCTCAAAACTGCCGCTGACAGTTTTGTCAGTGCGTTTAACAGTTCCATGACTGAGGCCCAGTCCAGCGCCAAGACAGGCGCAGCTCAAGGGGGCGCGGCTGCGTCACAAAGTGCCGCCAAGGTGGGCAAAGACCTGACCCGCGCACTGTCCGGCAATACCGGCAATACCGGCAATACTTTTGCCAGTACGTCCGCCAATCCTTCGACGCTGGATGCCATGAAAAAGATCGGCTTTAGCGTTCAGTCCGACGGTACTTTGGCGCTGGATGCCAAAAAATTTGACGCAGCCCTCAAGTCCGACCCCACCGCTGTTCAAGCCACCTTGTCCAAGGTTGGCCAACAAGTGGATGCGACTGCAACGCAAGAGCTGTCAGCTTCCGGTAACGTCACCCACTCGGTGTCATCCTTAAGCCAACGCGCCTCAGTCCTCAAAAATCAGCAAAACACCTTGGCCTCGTTGCAACAGGTGTCCTCAGCGTCGGCCCAGTCTGCCTCCAGCTTTAATTCCAGCTTTAATTTTGCTTCTTCCAGCCTGTTTGGTTAGTCACGACTGACATGGTTGCGCCACCATATCAAGGCCTTGCGTGGCGGTCACCCTGGCCCGGGTGAATGTGCCCACTTTGAGCGTCTGACTGACTTTATGGGGCGGCAGCAATTGCACGATGCTGTCGATCTCGGGTGCATCGGCATACGACCTGCCCAGACCACCCTTTTTGCCCCTGACGGGGGCTGCATCAACCAAAACCTGTAACGTCGATCCAATGCGCTTTTTTAGCTTTGTAGCCGACACATCCTGCGCTGTGGCCATCAAGCGCACTTGCCGCTCGGCAAGTAGCTCTGCTGGCAACATGCCCCCATGGTTGTTGGCCGCAGCACCGGCAATGGCACTGTAGGCAAAACACCCCACGTGGTCGATGTGGGCCTCCCTTATAAAGTCAAGCAGATGTGCAAATTCAGCCTCGGTCTCGCCCGGAAAGCCCGCAATAAAGCTGCTGCGCACGGCCAGATCAGGGCATATTTGCCGCCAGCGTTCTAGTCGCGCCAGATTTTTCTCTCCATCGGCTGGACGTTTCATTCGCCGCAATACATCCGGGTGACTGTGCTGAAAAGGCACATCCAGGTATGGCAAAACATGCCCGGATGCCATCAGGGCCACCACCTCATCCACACTGGGGTATGGATAAACGTAATGCAGCCTCACCCAGGCCCCGTAGGGCTGTGCCAGGCTGCCCAGTGCCTGCACCAGGGCAAGCAAACGGGTTTTGATGGGCCGCCCGTCCCAAAAAGCCGTGCGGTAATTGACATCCAGCCCATAAGCCGCAGTGTCTTGGCTGACGATCAGCAGCTCTTTGACACCGCCCTCAAATAGCGCCCGGGCCTCGTTCAAAATGGGGCCGGGCGGTCGCGACACCAGGTCGCCGCGCAGCGATGGAATGATGCAGAATGTGCAGTGCTGACGGCAGCCTTCGCTGATTTTGAGGTAAGCGTAGTGCCGTGGTGTCAGTTTGACACCGGCCACTCCAAAAGCGTTGGGGATCAGGTCAAGCAAAGGGTTAGCCGGCCTTGGCAGGTGGGTATGGACGGCATCCATCACCTCTTGCAGGGCGTGTGGGCCGGTCACGGCCAGCACGCTGGGATGCCACTGGCGAACAAAATTTTGGCCACTATCCTCAGACCTTGCCCCCAGGCAACCCGTCACGATCACCCGGCCGTTATGGGCCAAGGCATCGGCTATGGTGGAGAGGCTCTCCTGCACGGCATCGTCGATAAACCCGCAGGTGTTCACGATGACCAGGTCAGCGTCCTGAAAGGTTTTGCAGGTTTGGTAACCTTCTGCGCTCAGTTGCGTCAAGATCAGCTCAGAATCAGTCAGGGCCTTGGGGCAACCCAGGCTGACAAAGCCGATTTTGGGGATGGGGACAGCATTTGTGATTGGCATGGTGTTATCTTTTAGTTCTTCAATTACGATCTTCAATGACGACAATGAACGGTATGAAAAATGGGTTAAACGGCGTGGCCAGGCTCACGCATTTAGGGGTCATTCGGGCCATGGGCGACGATGCCGCCAAATTTTTGCACGGGCAATTGACCCATGATTTTGCCCTGCTGGGTTTGGAGCAGGCGCGTCTGGCGGGCTATTGCAACCCCAAGGGGCGATTGTTGGCCAGCGTGATAGGGTTCAAACGCAGTCCAACCGAGATTTGGCTGGTCTGTCCTACAGACATTTTGACCCCAACACTGCAACGCTTGATGCGGTATGTGCTGCGTGCCAAGGTGACTTTGGCCGATGCCAGTGCGGAATTGGCTGTGTATGGCCTGGCCGGTGACGGCCTGCGTCGTGTTTTATCTGATACCTTGCCACATAACGCCAAAGATGCCCGTCTGCCGTGGTCCAGGGCGGATGTGGGCCGTGCCACGGTGGTGCAGCTTTATCCGGCTGACGGTGTCGCACGCGCTCTGTGGGTCGCACCGGCCTCTGAGGCTGCGCCGCCGGGCCAGGCGTTGAGCACGGCGCTTTGGGCTTATGGCGATGTTCGCAGCGGCATTGTCACGATCACCCCTGCGGTGACTGAGCAGTTTGTTCCTCAGATGATCAACTTTGACGTGGTGGGTGGGGTCAGTTTCAAAAAAGGCTGCTACCCGGGCCAGGAGGTCGTGGCTCGCAGTCAGTTTAGAGGCACTGGCACACCCAAACGCCGGGCCTATCTGGCACATTCGGCTGTTCCATTAACAGCAGGGGATATCCTGTTTGCCGCAGACGATTCAACCGGCGATGTCACAAGCGATGCCGTAGCGCCGTGTGGCCTGGTGGCGCAGGCAGCAGCAGTTCCGGCATCAGCATCCACATCCACTGCCACTGCCGCCACGGGGGGATTTGCTGCCATCGTGTCCCTTCACACCGTTGCCGTTGAAGCCGGATATGTCCATGCCCACCAGGCCTTTGGCCCCAAGGTCACGCTGACGGCAGCACCTTACCCCGTGGTGGCCGATGTCTAGGTCAGGCACTGACCACATCCGCAGCCAAGCACAGATCAGCCCACGCACGGGCTTTGTCCAGCCCATTGCGCAGCAGATAGCCCGGTGGGTAGCAGACGATGACGGGCACATCTAAGTAGCGATAGACCTGGCCACGCAATTGGCCCAAGGGCCGTTTGGCAAGCTCGGGCGGGGTTTGTGACAGCAGCAGTTGCATGGCAAAACGCCCCATGGCCAGGATGACTTTGGGCTGCACCAGCGCTATCTCTCGTTGCAAATAGTGGGCGCAAGTGGCCAGTTCTGTCGCATCGGGTACCCGTGTCGAGGCAGGGCGGCACTTGAGTACGGGGGTCAGGTAGGCTGTCTGACGTGAGGGCATCAGGGTGCCCGGCTGGTAGCGTGTGACACCGACGGCCCACAACATGCGGTCCAGCAGTTGGCCAGCGTCTTCGACAAACGGTTGTCCAGCACGCTCTTGGGCCTCATCGGGGGGGTCTCCCAGCACCATCCAGTCGGCCTGTAGGCCATCAGCGTACGTCCCCAGAACGGGCAAACGCCGCCCTGCACACATGGCGCAGGCCTGACAGTCAGCCACAGCATGGCCTAGTGCTTGCCAGTCCATGCCGGCAATGCCGCATGGCAACTGCCGGTCGGCGGTGACATCTAAACCGGTATTTTTGATGGCGGCCGGTACGCTGCGCACAGTGGGCGATGCACGGTGGGTGGTGGTGGTCGCTTGGTGGGGTGCAGCGGGGACGCTGTCTGGGTGGGCAGGACTGGCGTGGTGAGCGGTGGACGCAGGCATCGATGCCGATGCTGATGCCGCCGGTACAGGCCACCACACATGCACCCCCATCTCAAGCAGCATGGCACGTTGGCGCACAGACAGATCAAAATTCATCAATTCGGAGGGTCACATGGTGTGGGTATCGCAGCATCGCGTGGTCACGGGGGGTTGTGGCTACTTGCGATACACCCGAACATAGTCCACCACCATGCTGTCGGAGACAAAACTGTCAGGCACAGTACCGCCCAAGACACCGCCCATGGCTACGTTTAAAAGCAGGTACTGGGGCTTGTCAAATGGCCATTGCGCATAGGTGGCGGAAGACGGCCTGGTATAGGTTAAATAGTCTTTGTTATCAACACCTATCACGATTTTGTCTGCGGACCATGTCAACTGGTAGTTGTGAAATTGCGTACAGGCATCGCTTGCGTGCCTGGTGGCCTCAAGGCCCTTGCCCAGAGTGCCGCCGGCATGGTTATAGGCCCCAGTGTGCAAGGCCGCCTGGACGATGGACTTGTCGGCTTGCGACGTGCCTTTTTGCTCCAGAATGTCGATCTCGCCGTCGTCGGGCCATCGCCCCCCTGTACCCAGCATCCAGATGGCGGGCCATGTGCCCAGGCTGCACGGTAGCTTGGCGCGAACCTCGACAAAACCATAGGTCCAACTGGCATCAGGCTTGTTGCGTGTGACCATGCGGGCCGAAGTGAAGAACTGTCCCCCATAGTCGGGCGCTTGGATCAGACGCTCGCGGCGAGCGGTCAGCGTCAAAAAGCCACCCTTGACGCTGGCGTTTTCAAGCCGGTCGCGGGCGTAGTACTGAAGCTCTTGGTTGTACCAGCCGTCTTTGTTGCGGTCGGTGTCATAGTCCCATTTTGTGGCATCAGGCAGGCCATCGACATCAAATTCGTCTGACCAGACCAGCGTCCAGCCGGGGCGCGTGGCCGCAGGGGCAGGGGCTTGGATGCCCGAAGCGGGCAGTGTGTGCTGGGGGTCTGCTGCCGCAATACCCAGAGATGTGCTTGTCAATACCATGGTGAGCGCAAGTTTTAAGTTCATGTTGTGAGGTGGCATGTAAATAATTATATAATAAGTTTTTTACTTTATGATGTAAAAATTGATAGCACTCTATGCACGGAATACGTGCGTAAGCGGTCTATTGTAAAAAATATAACGTATTTAATTTATTGATAAATGCTTACGGGTTTGCCATTGCCTCCTGCGCTGCCCTGGTTAAAAGGCCACAGCGGGTGCAAGCACTGGCCCTCAACCGTGATAGCCCAGATCAACCGCCTTGCAGGCCAATCTAACCACCTTGGGGATGGGGCGTGTGGCCGTGCGGTAGTTGATGATGTTGCGACGCGACATTCCCAATGCATCGGCGGCGCGGCTTGCTGAAAATCCATTTTGCATCATCCATGCGTCAAAGCTGCGGGCCGCATCGCCAGACTGCTCGGCGGCCAGCCGGTAAACCGTGGTGGCGGCAATCGACAGCGGGCCTTCATCATCCCAAGTCAGGCCACTGCCAAATTCTTCGATCGCCACACGCGAAAACAGCGTGGCTTCCTTCAGGGGCTTGAGGCTTTTGAAGTCGGACACAAATGGGGCCAGATCAACATCAACAGACCATCCGTCTTCAAAGCAGACAGCAACGCACATGTTTGGCAGCGCTGTGGCGCGGGTTATCTTGGGCAGTTTTTCACGCATTTCATACTCCGTTGAGTTTGTTCCATTCGGCCTGCATCAGTGGCTTGTTTGCCCTGGCCCAATCCATGGCCTTTGCCAAGAGCTTGCGGTTGGCGCACCCGGCCAGTTCAGTCATCGTTGCCAGATCAACCGCTGAGTCACCTTCAGGCGTACGCACATGAAAATGAACTGGCGCATGGTCGGCATACACCGATATTTTCATATTGCCGTCGCGGTAAAGCGTGTTCATGGGTGTGATTGTCCTACTTGATAGTGCAATTATTGCACTATTCGATATCGATTTTCATGGTGCGCCAGACAGCCACGGGGTTAAGGCCGCCGTCAGTGTTCCGATAGCGATCGGTTTGGTCAAAAAATCATCCATGCCCACGTCCAGACAACGCTGACGGTCTTCTTCAAAGGCATCTGCCGTCAGGGCCAAGATGGGCCGACGGGGCTTGTGGTGGTTGCTTTCCCATTGCCGAATGTGCTGTGTCGCGGTGTAGCCATCCATCACCGGCATTTGCAAGTCCATCAGGATGACATCCGCAAAGGCCCCGCAGGTCAGCGCATGGAGGGCTTGCTGGCCGTCCGTGACCAGGGTGACGGTGAGGCCCAGTTGAAGCAGCATGGACTCTACGACCACGCTGTTGACGGCGTTGTCTTCGGCCACCAGCACATGTCCGGACAGTTGGGGGTGTGGGGTGTCATGTGTGATGTCATCACGGTGGGTGCTGTCGCCCGCATGTGGGTCCGCTGTGGCCCGCTCAAAACGGCGGCAGTCCTCATCCGTCGCGACGGGTTGGGCTTGCAGCCTGAACCAAAACGTCGAGCCTTGGCGAGGCAGGCTGTGTACGCCCACCTGTCCCCCCATTGCGATGGCCAGGTGATGCACGATCGACAGACCCAGCCCTGACCCGCCAAACTGGCGTGTGGTTGAGCTGTCAGTTTGCGAGAAAGGCTTGAACAACAAGTCTTGTTTGTCGGCAGCAATGCCTATCCCTGAGTCTGTGACAGAAAACTCAAGCAGCACAGGGCCGCTGGTTTGTTCCATCTGTGTGCCCACAATGTCCACACGCCCTGCGGGGGTGAACTTGATGGCATTGCCCACCAGATTGGAGAGCATCTGGCGCAACCGGTGGGCATCAGCCTGATAACGCTGGTGGGGCGGCCCGCGCCACACGGTGCTTAACTGCAAATGTTGGGTTTGGGCTGCACCCGCAAACAGGGTCATCACCTCGTGCATGAGGGCCTCAGGGTCAAACACCAGCTTGTCCAACTGAAATTTGCCAGCCTCGATTTTGGACAGGTCCAGAATGTCGTTGAGCAGCGTCATCAGGCTTTGCCCACTGGACAAAATGGTGCGAGCGTAGTCGCAGCGCACACGGTCTGTCAGTTGGGGCATCAGCAGGAGCTGGGCCATTCCCAGGATGCCATTCATGGGGGTGCGAATTTCGTGACTCATCGTTGCCAAAAATCGGCTTTTGGCTTGATTGGCAGACTCGGCCATCTGGACAGCGTGTTGCAGCGCAACCTCAAACTGTTTGCGTTCTGTGACCTGTGTGCCCGTTCCACGGTAGCCCGCAAATTGGCCCGATGCGTCCAGGTACGGCACACCCGAGATGCTGACCCACCGGATGTCGCCCTGTGGGTTGCAAAACTGATATTCAAAATTTTTGAAGGGTTGGCACGCTGCCAGTTGGGCCTTGTGGGCTGCTACCCGTTCAGGGGGATTCAGTGCATGGGTTTCAAGCAGGTATGGGTGGTTTTGGCCCAGCAATTGCTCTGACGGCAGCCCAAAAACAGACTCAAAATTGCCCGAAAAATAACAAAAACAGTGCTGTGCATCGGTTTCCCAAAACCAGTCTGACGTGCTTAACGAAAAGTCGCGCCAGCGTTCTTCATCGTGCTGCAATTGTTCGGTCATGCGCTGCACGGACAGTTTGTGGTGGATGCGCTCGGTGATGTCCATCTGGGTGCCCGCCATTCGCAGCGGAGTGCCATGGGCATCGTGTTCGACGATCTGGCCACGGTCCAGTACCCACACCCAATGCCCGTCTTTGTGCCGCATACGGTGTTCACATTCGTAGGTGGGCGTTTTGCCCTGTAGGTGGCTTTGCAATGCTGCGGTGACCACCCCCAGGTCGCTTTTATGCACCATCTGGTACCAACTGTCCGGATGGGGTTTGATTTCGTTCGTTCGGTAGCCCAGCATGGCGCAACTGCGTTCGCTTAGGACAAAGGTTTTATGGGGAATATGCCAGTCCCACATACCCAAATTGCCACCGCGCAGGGCCAGTTCCATACGCTCTTGGTGCTGGGCATCGTTTTGCCGCGTTTCAAGCAGGCGTTGATTGATCTTGGCAAACTCAGATGCAAAGCTTTTCAGACTGGTCTGTTCGCGTTTGAGCTCACGGTGCAGCGCCACCACCCTTTGCCCTGCTTGCAGACGGCCAAGCAGCACCTGCGGCCTGATGGGCGTGGACAAAAAGTCGTCCGTACCGGCGGCAAAGGCATCGACCAAAGAAGCATCCTGGTCCTGACTGGACAAGAGCACAATGTAAATGGCGCGGCCCATGGGGGACGCTCGCAGGGCGCGGATCAACGACGGGCCGTCAAGCGGGGGCATGCCCCAGTCCACGATCATCAGGTCGAAGGACTCAGACATCGCACGGGCCAGGCCTTGCTGACGGTTGATGGCCTCTGAGCAGGTGTAACCGGCATCGCCCAGCACGGTGCTGAGCAAACTTCGCGTGACGGGGTCGTCATCGACGATCAGCACACTGAAACCATTGTTGTGGACGATGGGGGCTGGCCGGTTGCCCGTGTGGTTGTGGGGCGTTTGCGGCACAGTCTGTGGTGCGGGCGCATTCATGAGGTCTTCAAAGTGCGGCAGGTGCTGCGAAGGCACATCCAAAAGACGACACCAATCCACCCAATCTTTGACCACCTGATCGCACAGCGCTAGCACGTCATTGGTATCCATGGACAACTGGACACCCAGCCACAAGAGACCGGCTATCAGATGGTTCCTGGTATTTTGATCTGCCATGCAGATGCCCGCAATTTTGGCAGCCAGCATGAGGGTGAGCAGCAAACGTTCAGAGCGGGATTGGGCCACCACGCCTGTGGCATCAGTTACCTCATGCAGGCGCACCGTACCCACCAGATTGTCCGGAAAACCCCAGTCCGCCAACAGGGCCGTTGAAAGGTCGATATGGTCAAAGCCAAAGGAACTGCTTTCAAGCGCCAGCAGATCGAGGGGAGAGGCGGGGGCCTGCGCCAACAAACGGGCATAGTCGTCGGCAAACAGACTGGCTAAACCCAGATCACCGATCCGAGCCAACAGGCCCAGACAAAAGGCCTCGTCGCTTTGCATCAGCCGTGAAAAAGCGGTCAGGTTTTGCATGGCCGCAGCGCAAGCCAGGTTGCGAGACCAATAGGCGGGATAGTCAAAGGCCCTACAGCGGCGAGTGTTGTCGTCTTTCATCACCGAAAACCCGAGCGCCAGGCCGCGCACAGCATTCAAGCCCAAGACGCTGATGGCGCTCTTGACGGCCAGAATGGGGCGAGCACCGCGAGGGCGGCAGGCGTTGGACAGTTTGAGGATACGCGCAACCAGGGCGGGGTCTGCGGCTATGGCATGGGCCAGTTGGTCTGCCGTGGTGTCGTCGTGACGAGTCAGCTCAACCACCACCAGGGCGGGGCCTTTGGGTGAAGGCAACAGGCCCTGCGACTTGAGTTGATCAAAACAGGTTTGCAGTTTGGGGTTCATGCTCGGGTGCTTGCCAACACTTTCAGCGCCTGTACAGTTTCTTTGACATCATGCACTCGCACGACGTGGACACCTTTTTGGACAGCCAACAGGGACGCAACCACACTGGGTACAAGCCGCTCGTGGGCTGCAAGTGGAGGTGCGGAGGGTGTTGTCATGGTGGACAGGGATGACTTGCGCGACCACCCCACCACCAGGGCATGACCGGCAGACAGCAGCGCCCGCTGGTGCGTCAAGAGTTCAAAATTTTGGTCAGGAGTCTTGCCAAAGCCTATGCCGGGGTCGATGGCTATCCGGGAGGCATCAACCCTTAGCGCTTGCAAACACTGCGCAGATTGCTCCAAAAACAAGAGTACCTGCGCCAGCACATGGCCTTGCATGGGCTGCAACTGCATGGTCTGGGGCTGCAAGTGCATGTGCATCAGGCAAATACCGCATGTCGGATGGGCTGCAATCACTTGCTGACCGGTCGGGCTGGCCGGATCAGCGGCGCTTGTAGGGTCATGCCAGCGCAAGGCCCAGATGTCGTTGATGATGTCTGCTCCCAGGTCAAGGGCGGCCTGCATCACGCGGGGCTTGTAGGTATCGACAGAGATGGGGACACCTAAGTGGACGGCTTGACGAACCACGGGCAAGATGCGGGCCAGCTCGTCCTCCGTACCCAGGGGCTGTGCGCCCGGACGTGAGGACTCGCCGCCCAGATCAAGCATGTCGGCTCCATCTTTGAGCAATTGCTCGCAGCGCTGGAGTGCTGAAGAGACTTGGTTGTATTGGCCGCCGTCAAAAAAAGAGTCAGGCGTGAGATTGACAATGCCCATTACACGCGGAACTGTCAGATCGATCTTGAAACGGGAGGTTTGCCACTGCATGAGTACAGTCTTTTCAGTTTACATACGGGCCGATGGCGGTAGATGTGGGGCAAAGATCATGACCGCTGAAGGTCAGGATGGCCTTGGCGCGTCAGGCGGTGCGGGGCGCAGCGCCCGTCTTGATGACCGCGACACCCCCGCTGGGGTCATCCGTTGGCGCTGGAGGTGGCGGCAAGTCGGGTGCCCAGTCCTTGGGAGGGCCTGGAATTTTGCCGGCCATGATGTCGTCGATTTGATCGCTGTCGATGGTTTCCCATTCGAGCAGGGCTTTGGCCATGGCGTGCATCTGGGATCGGTGTTCTTCGATCAATCCACGCGCCAGTGCATACTGTTCGTCGATGATGTGGCGAATTTCGGCATCCACTTTTTGCATGGTTTCTTCGCTCATGTGGGTGGTTTTGGTGACCGACCGACCCAGAAAAAGTTCGCCTTCGTTTTCGGCGTAAACCATCGGCCCCAGGGCTTGCGTCATGCCGTAGCGCATCACCATGTCGCGAGCGATCTGCGTGGCCCGCTCGAAGTCATTGCTGGCCCCTGTGGTCATCTGGTTCATAAAAATCTCTTCAGCGATTCGGCCCCCAAATAACATGCTGATCTGGTTAAGCATGTAGTCGCGATCGTAGCTATAGCGGTCTTGGGCTGGCAGGCTCATGGTCAAACCCAGGGCGCGTCCACGCGGAATGATGGTGACCTTATGGATGGGGTCGCATTTGGGCAGCAGTTTGCCGATCAGGGCGTGGCCGGACTCATGGTAGGCCGTGTTGATGCGTTCGCTCTCAGGCATGACCATGCTTTTGCGCTCTGGCCCCATCAAAATTTTGTCCTTGGCTTTTTCAAAGTCCTGCATTTCCACCGTGCGGGCGTTTCGCCGAGCTGCCATCAGGGCGGCTTCGTTGCACAGGTTGGCCAAATCAGCCCCGCTCATGCCGGGGGTACCACGGGCTATCAGGCCAGCGTTAACGTTCGGGTCAAGCGGAACCTTGCGCATGTGAACATTCAACACCTGCTCACGCCCGCGAATGTCTGGCAGTGTGACATACACCTGCCGGTCAAAGCGCCCGGGACGCAAAAGGGCAGAGTCCAAAATATCAGGGCGGTTGGTCGCAGCCACCACGATCACGCCGACGTTGGTTTCAAAACCATCCATTTCAACCAGCATTTGGTTTAAGGTTTGCTCGCGTTCGTCGTTGCCGCCGCCTAAGCCCGCACCGCGCTGGCGACCCACCGCATCGATCTCGTCGATAAAGATGATGCAAGGCGCATTTTTTTTGGCGTTTTCAAACATGTCGCGCACACGCGAGGCCCCCACGCCCACAAACATCTCGACAAAGTCTGAGCCTGAGATGCTAAAAAAGGGAACTTTGGCCTCACCGGCGATGGACTTGGCCAAGAGGGTTTTGCCGGTGCCCGGGGGGCCGACCAGCAGCAGGCCACGCGGAATGCGCCCGCCCAGCTTTTGAAATTTGGCGGGGTCTTTCAAAAAATCAACGACTTCCATGACCTCAGCTTTGGCCTCGTCGCAGCCTGCTACATCGGCAAAAGTCACCGAGTTGGTGTTTTCGTCCAGCAGTCTGGCTTTGCTGCGGCCAAAACCAAAGGCACCGCCCTTGCCGCCTCCTTGCATCTGGCGCATGAAATAAACCCAGACACCGATCAGCAGCAACATCGGCCCCCAACTGACCAACAGGGTCATCAGCAAAGAACCTTCCTCACGCGGGCGAACGTCAAACTTGACATCGTTGGAGATCAAATCACCCACCAGCCCGCGGTCCAGGTAGGTGGCCGTCGTACGGACCTTGCGGTCGTCTTGGGTGACGGCGACGATCTCGGTGCCGCTGGGGCCTTCTTGGATGATGGCGCTTTTGATGCGCCGGCCTTTTACCTCATCCAAAAAGTCAGAGTAGCCCAAATAACTCGCGCCGCTTGCAGGGGGGGACTCAAACTGCTTGAAAATCGTGAAAAGTACCATGGCGATCACCAGCCAAACCGCCATTTTTGAAAACCATCGATTGTTCAAGCGAAACTCCTGTGGGTGCGAACGAAGGGCGATTTTAGGCAGATGAGGCGCTGTCGTCTTCCACGGGGCTTATGCAAAACAGCCACGGCGTTGTTGCACCCATTTACCCCATCGATTTGTACTGTCCCAGAGCAGGTAGGCCCAGCCGGGGCAATTGTGTGTCCATCTGGGTTCATCTGGGTTCATCTGGGTTCTTCTGGGTTCCTCAATTGTGCGACTACGGGTCGTTGCCTGCGGGTGGCGGGTGGTGTTTTTCCGTGACGGCTAGGGCCTTGGCAAACGCCTGTACATAGGCCAGCGCCGGTGTCTGCGCCTGACCGTGACATCGGGCTGAGACCTGTACTGATGCCGCAGTCGTTATCGCTGTGCAGGGAGCGTCGCGGTTCAGGGACCAAAAATGCAGGCCACCCAAGTGCTGCCTTTTTGCAAACAGGGCCAGATGGTTGGCATCGTCCAGTGTGAATACGTTGGACGGTACGTCGTTCATGCCGATCATGGGGGTGATTTCAATGTGTTCGGGCTGGATGTGATAGTCACGGGTCAAATTTCGGACCGCCAAGATGGCGGTTGCCGTCATATCGCATTGATCGGATCGAACGACACAGTTGCCAAGGTCGGCCTCGCCGTAGTTCATCACCATCAGGTTGATGAAATACCGGTGCATCGTTGGGTGGGCAATGGCCTTCATTACCCGGTGTCCGGTGGGGGTCAGACTGCCAAATCCAGCCACGTCTGCCGTCAAGGTAAACCCAAAGCGCAGTTCAGGGTAACGCTGCGCCGCGCTGCTGACCTGCTGAACCAGGTTTTGGATGATGGTCGCAGACGTGTGGCCTTCGATGTCAAAGTCAAAGCCTTGCAAATGCGTGGACCGGTATCGACGGATGAACGCATCCATGCCGGCCTGACTGCTGCACGTAAAGACACCGTCAGCGCCCCCGGTGGCAATTCGGTAGCCTATGCCGGCGCGTTGCAGGGCGGACACGTTGGCTTGCGCTATTTTTTGGGCTTCCAGTGGCCCCCAGTGCTCCTGGCCGCATTCACCGGTCGCAAAGGCCAGCGTCAGTGCCTGAATGCCTGTGGGGGGCTGACTGATGGATGCAGGGATGATGGACGGGACACCAGCAGAGAAAAAAGTGCCCGCCAGCGGCAGCCCTCCCTCAATGGCCAAATTGATGTCAAGGTACGGGCTGAAGTGAAAGTCAGACTCGTGGGGTGTCCATCGGGTTTCGCGGTGGTAAAACACCCATCCACCGGTGGCGCAAGCGATCAACACAAGGATTGCCAAGGCGTATCGCACAATGCACAGATGGATTTGGGCCATCAACAAACACCGCAAATACCGCGTGGCGATGGAACGAATTGTTTTCAAGGTTGGGGTGGCGGGCAACATGCATCCAGAGGATACATCGGTCAAAGTTGGATTGACCGATGGTCATTGCCATAAAATTTGGGTGATCATCGCTCATGCGTCACTCATCGGTCACCCATCTGTCACTCCTCCATCACTCACAAGCGCCGTCATCCCGGCAGTTCTTGCTTAAGCCAGAAAGATCACCATGTCAGAACCAGCGGCAACGTCTGCCTCATCGCTCCCTGAGTTTCGCAACATCGAGTTGGCCAGTCTGCTGACCTACCGTTGGCCGCTTGCGTCCATGGCCTCCGGCATGCACCGCATTGCAGGTGCTTTTCTGTTTATCTTGATGCCGTTCATCGTCTGGATGTTCGACACATCGGTGTCATCCGAGATTTCATTCCTCAAGTTCAAGGCAGCCTTTACCGTCGGCCTGTTGGGTTTGCCCGGCTTTGTCTGGACGCTGGTTGCGCTGGGCCTCGTTTGGGCTGGTTTGCACCACGGGCTGGCGGGTTTGCGCCACTTGTGGATGGATGCTCACCACGCACAGATCACCAAGGACTTTGGCCGCCGGTCGGCCGCAGGGGTCATCGCCTTGACGCTGTGCTTGACTGCCGTGCTGGGGGCCAAGCTTTTTGGTCTTTACTAATCCCTGTACCCATCCCTTGTTTTCAGGAGTCTTTGATGTCAGTTAATTTTGGTTCCCGTCGCTTAGTTGTCAGCGCCCATTACGGGCTGCGTGACTGGCTTTCTCAACGTCTGACGGCTGCTGTCATGGCGCTGTTTGTTGTGCTGGTCCTGGCCCGATTGGTACTTAACCAGGGAACGATCGGCTACACCCTGTGGGCTGGTATTTTTGCGCCGCAGTGGATGAAGGCCCTGACCTTTGTGGTTTTCTTGTCTCTGTTCTATCACGCCTGGGTGGGTATGCGCAATATCTTCATGGACTACGTCAAGCCCTGCGCCATCCGGTTAGCTTTGCACACCTTTGCCATCCTGTGGCTTGCCGCCTGCATGGGGTGGGCGGTTCAGGTGTTGTGGCGGCTGTAAAAAACAGATGCCACTTAAGTGCCGTTTCAAGCACGGACGATCCCACACAACCCCACACAAGCCCGCACCCACAAGCACCCACCACCGGGCGTGCTGCCTTTTCCGTAGGTACAGGCTGCGGCCCGGTCTGGATAACTTTTAACATCACAACACACCATGACTGCCAATTTCACTGTGTCCAAAGTTTCCAAACGTCAATTTGACGTGGTTATCGTCGGGGCCGGAGGCTCAGGCATGAGCGCTTCCCTGCTGCTTGCCAACGCGGGTCTGAATGTTGCCGTGCTGTCTAAGGTCTTTCCAACACGGTCGCACACCGTTGCAGCCCAGGGCGGCATCGCCGCGTCACTGTCCAATATGAGCACGGACAACTGGGACTTTCACTTCTATGACACGGTTAAGGGCGGCGACTGGCTTGGCGACCAGGATGCCATTGAATTTATGTGCCGCGAAGCCCCGCGTGTGGTCTATGAACTGGAACATTTCGGCATGCCGTTTGACCGCAATGCGGATGGCACCATTTACCAGCGTCCATTTGGTGGCCACTCCAGCAACCACGGTGAAAAACCTGTGCAACGCGCCTGTGCTGCCGCAGACCGCACGGGTCACGCCATGTTGCACACGCTGTACCAGCAAAACGTCAAGGCGCGCACCCATTTTTTTGTCGAGTGGATGGCCCTTGATTTGATCCGTGATGCTGAGGGTGACGTGGTGGGGGTGACAGCGCTTGAGATGGAAACTGGCGAGGTTCACATCCTGCAAGCCAAGACCGTTTTGATGGCCACCGGCGGTGCAGGGCGTATTTTTGCAGCATCCACCAATGCTTACATCAACACGGGCGACGGTCTGGGCATGGCGGCACGTGCGGGCATCCCGTTGCAGGATATGGAGTTTTGGCAGTTTCACCCCACCGGTGTGCATGGAGCGGGGGTTTTGCTGACCGAGGGCTGCCGTGGTGAGGGTGCTATTTTGCGCAATGGACTGGGTGATCGTTTCATGGAACGTTATGCCCCCACCATGAAAGATTTGTCGCCACGCGACTTTGTGTCGCGCTGCATGGACCAAGAGATCAAAGAGGGCCGTGGTTGCGGTCCCAACAAAGACTACATCAACCTGGACATGACGCATCTGGGCGTTGAGACCATCACCAAGCGCCTGCCTTCGGTGCTTGAGATCGGTCACAACTTTGCCAATGTCGACATCACCCTTGAGCCTATCCCCGTGATTCCAACCAACCACTACCAGATGGGCGGCATTCCCAGCAGCATCACGGGTCAGGTGGTCGCTCCCAAGGACGGTGGTCAGCAGGTGGTCAATGGGCTGTATGCGGTGGGAGAATGCTCTTGTGTGAGCGTTCACGGAGCCAACCGTCTGGGCTGCAATTCCTTGCTTGACATCGTGGTATTTGGCTTTGCTGCGGGCAAACATATCATTGCCAACTGCGGGCAAAGCCACCACCACAAACCTTTGCCCTCCGATGCCGCAGACCTGTCCCTGGCCCGTCTGAGCCAGTTGGAGTCGTGCCGCTCAGGCGAATATTCCCAAAAAGTGGCCGACGACATCCGCGCCACGATGCAAACCCACGCGAGTGTGTTTCGCACCCAGGCCAGCATGGACGAGGGGGTTGCCAAAATCGCCAAATTGCGCGAGCGTGTCGGCCACATCGGCCTGACGGACACATCACGCATTTTTAATACCGAACGCATCGAGGCCCTGGAGGTCATCAACATGATCGAGGTGGCCCAGGCTACCTTGGTATCAGCCGCCGCACGGCACGAGTGTCGCGGTGCCCACAGTGTGAGTGACTATGACCGTCCGGCTGATGACCCCACCTGTCCGCTGGGGCGCGACGATGTTCACTGGCTGAAGCACACGCTATGGGACAGTGCCAGCAACAGCCTGTCCTACAAGCCAGTCCATCTCACGCCCCTGACGGCCCAGTCCATCCCGCCCAAAGTTCGCACGTTCTAAGCCAAGCATCGGAGAACCTACCATGGCTCAACGCACATTTCAAATCTACCGCTACAACCCTGACACCGATGCCAGGCCCGCCATGCAAACGATCATGCTTGATCTGGACGGCAGCGAACGGATGTTGCTTGACGCGCTGGTCAAGCTGAAAGCCAAAGACCCCACGCTTTCATTCAGGCGTTCATGCCGTGAGGGTGTTTGCGGTTCAGATGGCATGAACATCAATGGTAAAAATGGTCTGGCCTGCCTGGTCAATCTGCAAACATTGCCAGACACCATCGTGCTCAAACCGCTGCCCGGGCTGCCAGTCATCCGCGATCTGATCGTGGACATGACGCAGTTCTTTAAGCAGTACCACTCCATTCGCCCCTATTTGATCAATGACAGCCGCCCCCCCCAAAAGGAACGCCTGCAAAGCCCCTTGGAGCGCGAAGAATTAAACGGTCTCTACGAGTGTATTTTGTGCGCCAGTTGCTCGACCAGTTGCCCTGTGTATTGGTGGAACCCTGACAAATTTGTGGGGCCGGCCGGCCTGCTACAGGCCTATCGCTTTATGGCCGACAGCCGCGATGAGGCCACCAGCCTGCGCTTGGACAACCTGGAAGACCCCTACCGTTTGTTTCGCTGCACCACCATCATGAACTGCGTCGATGTCTGCCCCAAGAGTTTGAACCCCACGGCGGCGATCGGCAAAATCAAAGAGTTGATGGTTCGCCGTGCCATCTGAGGATCGTGCTCAGATCGATCGTGACGCGACGTTAGATGTCCGCACCTTAAGCCGTCTGCGCTGGCGCTGCCGCCGTGGTCTGCTTGAAAACGACATTTTGATCGCACGTTTTTTTGATAAATACGCTGCCCGTCTGACAGTTGACCAAGCGCACAGCCTGGGTTTGTTGATGGATCTTTGCGACAACGACTTGCTTGACTTGAATTTGGCACGTAAGTCGCTGGCGCAGGTGGCTCCCCATCTGGACAGCCCGTCTGTTTTTGAAGTTTTAAGTATGTTGAGAGATAAACATTGAAAGGCCCTCATGAAGTTAGCTGACAACAAAGCCACACTGTCGTTTTCCAATGGCAGTCCCAGTGTCGATTTGCCCGTTTACCGTGGCAGTGTGGGGCCGGATGTCATCGATATCCGAAAGCTCTATGCACAGACCGGTATGTTTACTTATGACCCGGGTTTTTTGTCCACCGCTGCCTGCCAGTCGGCCATCACTTACATTGATGGCGACAAGGGAGAGCTTTTGTACCGGGGCTACCCCATTGAGCAATTGGCCACCAAATGCGACTACCTGGACACTTGCCATTTGCTATTAAAGGGTGAACTGCCAACCCTGCAAGAGCGTCAGGATTTTCACAAGCTCATCCTCCGCCACACCATGGTCAATGAGCAGATGCAGTTCTTTTTGCGTGGCTTTCGCCGTGATGCCCACCCCATGGCCGTCCTGACGGGACTGGTGGGGGCGCTGTCGGCGTTTTACCATGACAGCACCGACATCAACAACCCTGAACACCGTGCCATCGCTGCCATTCGTCTGATCGCCAAAATGCCAACGCTGGTGGCCATGGCCTACAAATACGGTGTGGGACAGCCTTACATGTACCCGCGCAACGACCTGAGCTATGCCGGTAACTTTTTACGCATGATGTTTGGCTCACCCTGCGAGGACTACCGCGTCAATCCTGTGCTGGAGCGTGCCCTGGACCGTATTTTTATCCTCCATGCCGACCACGAACAAAATGCCTCAACATCGACCGTCAGGCTGTGCGGGTCATCAGGCACCAACCCCTTTGCTGCCATCGCCGCAGGGGTGGCCTGCCTGTGGGGGCCGGCGCATGGCGGAGCCAACGAGGCCTGTCTGAACATGCTTGAAGACATAGAACGCCAGGGCGGCGTGGCCAAGGTGGGGCAGTTCATGGAACAGGTCAAAGACAAAAACTCAGGGGTCAAACTGATGGGTTTTGGTCATCGCGTCTATAAAAACTATGACCCTCGCGCCAAGTTGATGCAAGAGACGTGCAACGAGGTTCTGACCGAACTGGGACTTGAAAAGGACCCTCTGTTCAAGCTGGCCAAAGAACTTGAAAAAATTGCCCTGGAAGACGACTATTTCGTACAGCGCAAGCTGTACCCCAATGTTGATTTTTATTCGGGCATCGTGCAGCGTGCCATTGGCATTCCGGTCAATCTGTTTACCGGTATCTTTAGCCTGGCTCGCACGGTGGGATGGATAGCCCAGTTGAACGAAATGATCAGCGACCCCGAATACAAAATTGGCCGTCCGCGCCAGTTGTTCATTGGCGCTGTAGCGCGTGATGTCAAGTCCCTTGCCGATCGCTAGAACGCGGCCATCGGGTTGTGGCTATGCAGCGGGTCACATCACACGTGACCTTTGGCGTTCGCGCTGTTCATCCGTGCGATCGCAGATAGCCTGCGCCAGGTGCTGCAAAAACATCAGTATGCGTACTTGGCCGCTGGCCGCCTGAAAGTCCTGCTGACCATCGATCAATTGCGCTATTTTTTGTAGCGTGTCATGCACGGCCATGTCCACTTGCTGGCCGATGTGACTCAGGTCATCGGCACTTTGGGCGGCTTCCAGGTCTTCGCGCCATGCCATCTGCTGCATCAAAAAATCAGGGGACATTGAAGGTATCTGGGGTGTAAGGGGGGTATGGGGTGTTAGGCCATGGGCTGCGGTGCTCACATTCACGGGCGCACCGCCTAGATCACACAGGTAGGCTGCGCGTTTCAGCGGATTTTTGAGGCGTTGCCAGCCCTCGTTGATGCGCATGGACCACTGCATGGCCAGCCTTTGCGCCGATGTGCCTTGGTCTGCAAACTGGTCAGGGTGTGTCAGTCGCTGCAAATCAAGCCTGCGGGCATCGATCAGCGAAGGGTCTTGTTGGAATGTGCGCGGCAGCCCAAACAATGCAAAGTCGTCGGATGACAAATTCATACCCTGAAAGACTCACCACAGCCGCAGCGGTCGCGTTCTTTGGGGTTGTGAAACTTGAACCCTTCATTCAAACCTTCGCGCACATAGTCCAGCTCTGTGCCGTCCAGATAGGCCAAACTTTTGGGGTCCACCATGATGCGCACGCCGTGCCCCTCAAACACCACGTCCTCTGGCGATTCATCATCCACGTACTCCAGTTGATAAGCCAGCCCTGAACAGCCCGTGGTCTTGACCCCCAGACGCACACCCAGGCCGTGTCCCCGACGGGTCAGATAACGGTGGATGTGTCGTGCGGCAGATTCAGTGAGGGTGACAGCCATGATGTGAATTCAATCTGTGGGGGAATGGCGAGCGATGGGCTTGGCGCAAAACGCCGATTATCCTGAATCCCATGCGGTTCGCGTTGCCACATCGGTGCGGCTCATGGGCTTTGGGTTGCCTGACGAGAGACGGGATCAACACAACAAGGACTTACGCAAAACCTCGGTGGGCAGCGCGGCCCGCATTGGGGGTGATTTGTCATAATCCGCCCCCCTTGACGGTGGGCCGCTCTCGTAAGTCCCAAGAATGCCCCTATTCAGCTTTTGACATGAACCGCCCCTATAACTTTTCTGCCGGTCCGGCCACCCTTCCCCTTGAGGTCTTGAACACGGCTGCCAGCGAGATGCATGACTGGCATGGCAGCGGCATGAGCGTGATGGAGATGAGCCACCGTGGCAAAGAGTTTGGCCAGATTTACGAACAAACTCAAGCCGATCTGCGTGACCTGCTGGCCATCCCCGAACACTTCAAATGTTTGTTCATGCAGGGCGGCGGCCTGGCCCAAAACGCCATTGTTCCGATGAATTTGACACATGGGGCTGGGGCTGGGGCCACGGCTGACTTTGTCGTGACAGGCAGTTGGAGCCAAAAGTCTGCCGCTGAGGCCGCACGTTATTGCACCGTGCATCAGGCAGCCAGTACCCGTGACAGCGGCTTTACCACCCTGCCAGCCCCTGCCACCTGGCAATTGAGCGATCGGCCCGCCTACGTGCATATCTGTAGCAATGAGACCATACACGGCGTTGAGTTTCACACTTTGCCTGACCTGTGCGCCCTGGGCTGCGATGCGCCGCTGGTCATGGACTTTTCGTCGCACCTTGCGTCCCGTCCGGTGGATTGGTCTCGTGTGGGACTGGCCTTTGGCGGTGCCCAAAAAAACCTGGGGCCGGCTGGACTGACCCTGGTGGTGGTGCGCGACGATCTGTTGGACTTGGCCCTGCCTTGTTGCCCCAGTGTTTTTAGCTACAGCACGGTGGCCGACCACCAGTCGATGTACAACACCCCATGCACTTATGCCATTTACATCGCCGGACTGGTGTTTCAGTGGATCAAGCGCCAGGGCGGCATGGCGGTTATCGAGGCTCAAAACATGGCCAAGGCCGCGTTGCTGTACGACACCATCGACGGCTCTGCCCTGTATGAAAACCGTGTGGACCGGGCCTGCCGTTCACGCATGAACGTGCCGTTTTTTTTGCGCGACGAGCATTTGAACGAGGCCTTTTTGTCTGGTGCACGAGAGCGCGGCCTGTTGCAGCTCAAGGGCCACAAGTCTGTGGGCGGTATGCGTGCCAGCATCTACAACGCCATGCCCTTGGCCGGTGTGCAGGCGCTGGTGGCTTATATGCAGAGCTTTGAAGCCCATCATGCCTAAGCGTTGACTGAACACCGTCTAAACATTGCCCGAATCATTGCACGAACACCGCTCTTTTAGGAGTATTCCGTTGCCCCCGCCATCGCCGCCATCGCAGCCATTGCAGACCGCTTTACCCTCAACGCAGCCCTCAGTTGATGCAGCTACCTCTGCATCGGCACTGACCGGCCTTCGCAGCCAAATTGATGCTGTTGACACCGATCTGTTGGCGCTGCTCAACAGGCGTGCCGCGCTGGCGCAAACTGCGGGCGATATCAAGCGTGCCAGTGGCATCGCCGTGTTTCACCCTGAACGAGAAAGCCAAATCATTGCCCGCTTGCAGACCAGCAACAGCGGCCCATTGAAGGGTGACAGCATCACCATCCTTTGGCGCGAGATCATGTCTGCCTGTCGCGCCTTGGAGTCTCCCCAGCGTGTGGCCTATTTGGGGCCTGCCGGAACCTTTAGCGAACAGGCCGCTGTTCAGTACTTTGGCAGTGGCGCAGCGCGAGTGCCCTGCGTTAGCTTGGACGAGGTTTTTCGTGCAACGGCCGCCGGTTGCGCCGAATACGGTGTGGTGGCTGTCGAAAACTCATCTGAGGGCGTGATCTCGCGGTCGTTAGACCTGTTGCTGAACACCCCCTTGCACATCGTGGGCGAGATCAGCTTGCAAGTACGCCACAACCTGCTGCGACTTTCATCGTCCCTGCACGACATTGCGGTGGTCTATGCCCACCCCCAGGCCCTGGCCCAGTGCCAGAACTGGCTGGCATCCCATGTGCCTGATGCTGAACTTTGTGCTGCCTTGAGCAACGCCGAAGGCGCACGGCTGGCCGCTTCCAACCCCGCCTGGGCTGCCATTGCCAGCGAACGCGCAGGTGCCGAGTTTGGCCTGCACGTGGTGGCCTCTGCCATTCAGGACGATGCCTTTAACCGCACGCGTTTTGCCGTGGTTTGCCTGCCGCAAACCCAGTCCACCCCTGCCATCAGCGGTCGCGACTGCGTCAGTCTGGTGGTGTCGGTGGCCAACCGCCCGGGCGCGGTGCATGACATTTTGGTGCCCCTTAAAAAACACGGGGTGTCCATGACGCGCTTTGAGTCCCGACCTGCGCGCTCAGGCCAGTGGGACTATTATTTTTATATAGACCTCGCCGGTCATTTGGCTCAACCCCACGTCAGCGCCGCTCTCGACGAACTGCGCAGCCTGTGCGCGTTTTTCAAGCTGCTGGGCAGTTATCCTTTGGGTGAATAAATCATCATGTTTGAACAACTCGGTTTGATCGGCTGCGGCCTGATGGGCGGGTCTTTTGCCTTGGCGCTCAAGCGTGCCGGACTGGTCAAACGCGTGGTGGGCTACAGCAAGTCCCCATCGACCACCGAACGCGCCTTCCAACTGGGGGTGATCGATGTGGAGGCCCCGTCAGCGCTCTTGGCCGTGTCCGGGGCCGACATCGTGCTGGTGGCCGTCCCCGTAGGTGCCTCTGAGGCCGCCTTCAAGGCCATCAGGCACATGGTGTCACCGCGCATGTTGGTGATGGATGTGGGGTCAACCAAGTGCGATGTGGTGGCGGCCGCCCTGCGTGGTCTGCGTGAACACGTGGGTTCTTTTGTGCCTGCACACCCTATTGCTGGCAAAGAACAGTCTGGTGTTGAAAACGCCGATGCCAACCTGTATACGGGCAAACAGGTCATTTTGACCCCCACGGCCGATACCCAGTCGATCCACTTGAAACAAGCACAAGATGTATGGACGGCCATCGGCTGCTCGGTGGTGCAGATGTCACCCGAGTCTCACGACGCAGCGTTTGCAGCCGTCAGTCATCTGCCGCATCTGATCGCCTTTGCCCTGATGAACGCCATTGCCGACCAGCCCGATAGCCTTGAATACCTGGCGCTGGCCGGGCCGGGGTTTCGAGACTTCAGCCGTATTGCCGGCAGTGACCCCAAGGTTTGGCGCGATATTTTGCTGGCCAACCGCGACAAACTGTTAGCGCAAAGCCGCTTGTTTCGTGACCATCTTCAAATGTTTGAGGCCGCCATGCAAGGCGGTGACTCCGTGGCCTTGCAATCCCTGATCACGCAGGCCAGCCTTACGCGTGCCAACTGGCACATGAACCTTCAGTCATCGGATGACCGCTATGTTTGACAACGACTTTTTGGACATTCCTGCACTACAGACCGCAGGTGGCTGTTTAACCCTGCCAGGCTCCAAAAGTATCTCCAACCGTGTGCTGCTGCTAGCAGCCCTGTGCGACGGCCCCACCACCTTGCATGATCTGCTGGACTCTGACGATACCCGCGTCATGCTGGATGCTTTGCGCACGCTGGGCTGCACCATCACCCAAAACGGTAGCGCCGTCGTGATCAGCGGGATGGGGGGTTGCCCCACCTGTCGTCGGGCCAGTTTGTTCATGGGCAATGCGGGCACCGCGATCAGGCCGCTCACCGCAGCACTCGCCCTGATCGGCGGTGACTATGAACTGCGCGGTGTGCCCAGAATGCACGAGCGCCCGATCGGGGACCTTGTGGATGCGCTGCGCCAATTGGGCTGCCAGGTCGATTACCTTGAGGCCGACGGTTATCCGCCTCTGCACATCGGGCGACCATCACACTTGCGATTGGACGCGCCCATCAAGGTTCGAGGCGATGTGTCTAGCCAGTTTTTAACCGCTTTGCTGATGGCTTTGCCGCTGGTGACCGCTCGTACTGTTCGTACTGCGGATGCCACAACAGGCCATGATGTGGTGATCGAGGTGGACGGCCCGCTGATCTCGCGCCCTTATGTTCAGATCACCCTGAATCTGCTGGAACGCTTTGGTGTGAAGGTGCAGCGCGATGACTGGAAGCGGTTTACGATTCTGGCAGGCAGCCAGTTGCAGTCGCCTGGCGAGATTCACGTTGAGGCCGATGCCTCGTCTGCTAGTTATTTTATAGCTGCCGGTGCCATCGCCTTAAGTGTCTCAAGTGCCTCAAAGGCATCCACCCTTGCAAGCCCAAATACCCTCAAAATTTGCGGTGTGGGTGCAAACGCCATTCAGGGTGACATTCGCTTTGTCGATGCCGCCCGCATGATGGGGGCACAGGTCACCAGCGGCCCCAATTGGTTTGAGGTTTCATGCGGTACGGCCTCGGGTGGTGGCCCCTTGCAGGCCATTGACCTGGACTGCAACCACATTCCGGATGCCGCCATGACACTGGCCATGATGGCGCTGTACGCCAATGGCACCACCACCTTGCGCAACATTGCCAGTTGGCGTGTCAAAGAGACCGACCGCATCGATGCCATGGCCTGCGAGCTGCGCAAACTGGGCGCAACGGTGACGGCTGGCCCGGACTTCATCAGCATCACGCCGCCTTCCACGCTGTCTGCGTGGCGTGCTGGCAGCATACGCACCTATGACGATCACCGCATGGCCATGTGCTTTTCACTGGCGGCTTTTAACCCCGCCGGTCTGCCGGTTCGCATTTTGAAGCCCCAGTGTGTCGCCAAGACCTTTCCTGATTACTTTGAAACCCTTTTTGCCCTGGTGCGGGCACGCCCCCACACCATACCTGTTCTCTGCATCGACGGTCCCACCGCATCAGGCAAAGGCACCCTGGCTCGGGCACTGGCCCAGCGTCTGGGCTATCACGTGCTGGACTCAGGCGCTTTGTACCGCGTCACGGCATTGGCCGCACGGCAGGCAGGCCTGCGCCCCGATGAAACGGGTCAGGCCGCGATTGCGCAGCTCATACCGTCGTTGGACATCGCATTTAACGACCATGACGACACCGTGCTGCTACAGGGTCAGGACGTGACCGCAGCCATTCGCCATGAGTCCATCGGCATTTTGGCCAGCCAAGTGTCAGCCCTGCCGCAGGTGCGCACGGCCCTGATGGACCGGCAGCACAGATGTCGCCAACTGCCAGGCCTGGTGGCCGATGGCCGCGACATGGGCACGGTCGTTTTTCCGGATGCGCCCCTGAAGGTTTTTTTGACGGCCAGCGTTGAGACACGCGCTCTTAGGCGCTTCAATCAATTGATTTCAAAAGGTATTTCACCTACAAATTCCACTACACTCGACCGCGTTTGCGACTGTCTGAAAGCGCGTGACTTGCAGGATACTTCCCGCAGCGTTGCGCCTCTTGGGCCAGCCACAGATGCCATGCTGCTTGACAACTCTGATCGGTCGATCGACCAGTCCGCTGAACAGGTGTTGGGCATGTGGCAGAGCAAACAGCCCTTTTAAGAGTTTTCTTATCTCGGGCTGACACCGGCCCTCACCGGCATTTGTCGCGCTGCCAACAGTGCTGTCCGGTTGAGGTTCATCCACCTTGAAACCTAACTTTTTTGCGGTGATTGCCGCCGCCCCATCCCCATGTCTCAATCGCCTGAATCGTCTGAATCGTCTGAATCTTTTGCATCCCTGTTTGAAGAGTCCTTAAAGCACACTGAAATGCGCGCCGGCGAGGTCATCACCGCCGAAGTTGTCCGCATTGACCACAGTTTTGTCGTTGTGAATGCCGGCCTCAAATCCGAGTCTTACGTTCCCCTTGAAGAATTCAAGGACGACCATGGCCACGTAGAAGTCCAAATTGGCGACTTTGTTTCTGTCGCTATCGGTTCGATCGAAAACGGCTATGGTGACACCATCCTCAGCCGCGATACGGCCAAACGTTTAGCCTCCTGGATGAGCCTTGAGCGTGCCCTGGAGTCCGGCGAATTCGTCACCGGCACCACCAACGGCAAGGTCAAGGGCGGCCTGACCGTGCTGGTCAATGGCATCCGTGCCTTTTTGCCTGGCTCGTTGGTCGATACCCGTCCCACCAAAGACCTGTCCCCGTATGAAAACAAAACGATGGAGTTCAAGGTCATCAAGCTCGACCGCAAGCGCAACAACGTTGTTTTAAGCCGCCGTGCCGTGATCGAAGCCTCGATGGGCGAAGAGCGCTCCAAGCTGATGAACACCCTCAAAGAAGGTGCCATCGTCCACGGCGTGGTCAAAAACATCACCGAATACGGTGCGTTTGTTGATCTGGGCGGCATTGACGGTTTGTTGCACATCACCGACATGGCATGGCGGCGTGTTCGCCACCCGTCAGAGGTCGTGGTTGCCGGACAAGAGGTGACCGCCAAAATTCTCAAGTTTGACACCGACAAAAATCGTGTCTCACTGGGCTTGAAGCAAATGGCCGATGACCCCTGGATGGGTGTCAGTCGCCGTTACCCTGCTGGCACCCGCATGTTTGGCAAGATCACCAACATTGCCGACTATGGTGCGTTTGTCGAGATCGAACCTGGCATTGAGGGACTGGTTCACGTGTCAGAAATGGACTGGACCAATAAAAACGTGGCCCCCGCCAAAATTGTGTCGATGGGCGACGAAGTTGAAGTCATGGTTCTGGAAATCGATGAAGACAAGCGCCGCATCAGCCTGGGCATGAAGCAATGCCGCGCCAACCCCTGGCAAGAGTTTGCCCAAAACACCAAGCGCGGTGACCACGTTAAAGGCCCGATCAAATCGATCACCGACTTTGGCGTGTTTGTCGGTTTGGCCGCCGGAATCGACGGCTTGGTCCATCTGTCTGACCTGTCCTGGAACGAGTCTGGCGAGGCGGCTGTGCGCGAATACAAAAAAGGTCAAGAGGTTGAGGCCATCGTTCTGGCTGTCGATGTGGACCGTGAACGCATTTCCCTGGGCATCAAACAGCTCGATTCTGACCCCTTCACCACCTATGCCACGCTCAATGACAAAGGCTCGGTCGTCACCGGCAAGGTGAAGTCTGTCGATGTCAAAGGTGCCGAGATCATCCTTGCCGACGATGTGATGGGCTATGTGCGGGTGTCAGAAATCTCTCGCGATCGCGTTGAAGATGCCCGCAATGTCCTCAAAGAGGGCGACGAAATCACCGCCGTGGTGCTCAATGTCGATCGCAAAGCGCGCGCCATTGTCTTGTCCATCAAGGCCAAGGATGCCGCTGACCAAAGTGAGGCCATGGCTACTCTAAGCCAGCAATCATCGCGCGAGAACGCCGGAACCACCAGCCTGGGTGCATTGCTGCGCGCCAAGCTGGACAACAACTAAGGTTGTTTTCACACCGGCCTGTTGGTATTTTTTAGTGCCACTACACAACCGCTTGTCTTCACTGGCAAATGATCGGCAAAAGACCGGAAGCGGTTGTGTTCTATTTTTTGTATTCCTAATGACCGATCATGACAAGATCAGAACTCATCGCAGAACTGGCAGCACGGTACAAGCATTTGACCCAAAATGACACCGACATCGCCGTCAAAGCTATCATCGACACCATGAATGAGGCCCTGGTGCGAGGGCAACGCATCGAAATTCGGCGTTTTGGCAGTTTTTCCATCAAGTACCGCCCCCCCCGCGTGGGCCGCAACCCCCGCAATGGTGACAGTGTGGATATTCCAGAGAAGCGCGCCCTGCACTTCAAGCCTGGCAAAATTTTGCGTGAAGAGGTGGACAAGCACCACACCGTGCCATCTTCGCCTGATCAGGCTGCACCTTAAGCGCTTGCACCGTTGACCGGTATCGGTTGTCTATGCCATGCTGCTCCTCTGATGAACAAATTCTTAACTCTGATCAAATGGCTGCTCAAAGCCGCCATTTTTTTTACCCTGTTTGCTTTTGCGCTCAACAACCAGCAAGACACCACCGTTCATTTTTTCTTTGGCAATCAATGGCGTGCGCCGCAGGTTCTGGTGGTGCTCAGCGCTTTTGCCCTGGGGGTTGCAGTAGGCGTTTTGGGCATGGTGCCTTGGTGGTGGCGGCATCGTCGCATCACTCAAACCCAAACCCAAACGCATTCGACCGCCACCTCTCTTGAGGTACAGGTACCTGTCACCGCAGGTGCGCAAACAACGCCCCTTCAACCACCCTACGTTGATGGAATTTGATGTGAGCTGGGTTTTGCTGGGCCTGCCCCTGGCCTTCATGCTGGGATGGGTGGCCTCGCGCTTTGATCTGCGCCAAATGCGGCTGGACAACCGGCAAGCCCCCAAGGCCTATTTCAAGGGCCTTAATTTTTTGCTGCACGAGCAGCATGACCAGGCCATCGATGCCTTTATCGAGGCCGTTCAGATCGACCCCGATACCTCGGAACTGCACTTTGCACTGGGCAATCTGTTTCGCCGTCGCGGCGAATACGAACGCGCTGTGCGGGTTCACGAACACCTGCTATCGCGTGGAGACCTGAGCACCCCTGACCGACACCGTGCGCGGTATGCGCTGGCGATCGACTTTTTGAAGGCCGGTCTGCTGGATCGCGCTGAGGCTGCCTTGGCGCAACTTGAAGGCACATCTTTTGAGGCAGAGGCCCTACAGGCCCTGTTGACCAGCCACGAACGCAGCCGCGACTGGGTGCAGGCTGCCAAGGTTGCTGCCCGTCTTGAACACTCGGGTCAGGGCAGTTTTTGCCACCGCATCGCCCACTACCTGTGCGAGCAAGCCGCCGCACACCTAGCCCACGGCGAGCTTGAACCCGCTCTGAACCTGTTGCGTCAGGCGACGGCACTGGCATCCGATGCTGCCCGTCCACCCCTGGACTTGGCCCGCTTGTTGCACAACAGGGGTCAAACGGCTGAGGCTTTTCTCGTGTTGTCAGATGCGCTGGACCGTGTGACCACGGCCACCCCCCTGATCGCACCGCTCTATGCCCAACTGGCGATGGCCACCGATCAGGCCGGAGGAGCATTACCCCGTCTGATTTCCCACTACCTGAACGCCCCATCGCTGGACGTGCTGGATGCCATCGTGATGCTCACCCACGCCCACGTTCAGTTTGGCCCCCACACCGCAGCTCCGGACTGGTACATCCGCCATCTGGTGCAAGAGCCTTCACTGGTGGCGGCTTTGCGGTGGGTGACTGTTGCCATGAGCGAGCAGCCCTTGCCGGCCCCTGTGCTGCGTGCGATCGACCACGCCGCTGTGCCACTGCTGCGCTACCGTTGTGCGGCCTGCGGGTTTGAGTCCACGCAACACTTCTGGCAGTGTCCTGGGTGTCAAACCTGGGACAGTTACCCCGCTCGCCGGGTTGAAGAACTCTAACAGTCTAAACACCGCCATGATCACCTCAATGACCATCGCCAAAGACCGCTTGCAAGTCGCCCGTGTGCTGGTTGTGGGCGACGTGATGCTGGACCGTTACTGGTTTGGCACGGTTGACCGCATCAGCCCCGAGGCCCCCGTGCCAGTGGTTCGCATCACCCGTGAGGAAGAGCGCAATGGCGGGGCCGCCAACGTGGCCTACAACGTGGTGACGCTGGGGGCGCAGGCCTCTTTGCTGACCGTGGTGGGTGACGATGAGGCCAGTCATCGGCTTGAAGCCCTGGTGGCCACCACCGGCATTTCGCCCTATTTTGGCCGCGATGCGGCGCTTAAAACCACGGTCAAACTGCGCGTCATTGGCAGGCAACAGCAGTTGATACGGCTTGATTTTGAAAACACACCCAAGAACGAAGTTCTGGCCTCACAAACTACCACCTTTGCGCAATTGCTGCCCAGCCACCATGCGGTGCTGTTTTCTGACTATGGCAAGGGCGGCTTAGCCCACATCAGCGACATGATCGCCCGCGCCAAAGCGGCCCAAAAACCCATTTTGATCGACCCCAAAGGCGCAGACTATTCGCGCTACCGGGGGGCTTGCGTCATCACCCCCAACCGGGCTGAATTGCAACAGGTGATAGGCCCCTGGAGCGACGAGTCTGATTTGCGGGAACGGGTTCAATCCCTGCGCGCGCAGCTTGATTTGCAGGCCGTGCTGCTTACCCGCAGCGAGCAGGGCATGACCTTGTTTGATGCCGATGGCGACTGCCACGTCAGTACACAAGCGCGTGAGGTGTTTGATGTGACCGGTGCTGGCGACACCGTGATCGCCACCCTGGCCGCCCTGATGGCCTCTGGCATCAGCCTGCGTGAAGCCATGCCATTGGCCAATTGCGCAGCAGGACTGGTGGTGGGCAAATTTGGCACGGCCACCGTTTCTTATGAGGAGTTGTTCACATGACCCGTATCGTGGTGACCGGCGCGGCCGGCTTTATTGGTTCCAACCTGATCAAGGGCTTGAACCAGCGCGGATTGACCGACATCATCGCCGTCGATGACCTGACCCAAGGCGACAAGTTTTGCAATCTGGCAGATTTGCAAATCTCGGACTACATCGATGCCGATTTGTTTTATGACCACTATGCCGACAGTGGGTTTGGTCAGATCGAAGCCATCTTTCATCAAGGTGCTTGCAGCAACACCATGGAAAGCAACGGCAAATACATGTTGCAAAACAACTTTGCCACATCGGTGCAGCTTTATCACGCTTGCCAAAAGCGTGGAACCCGGCTGCTCTATGCCTCAAGCGCAGCTGTCTATGGCGGGTCGGACACCTTTACAGAGGCCCCAGCTTTTGAGCGACCTCTCAACGTTTATGGTTATTCCAAGCTCTTGTTTGACCAGCGCATGCGGCGTGAATGCGGCGCAGACTTTGGGCGGACCCTGGCCGGCAAAACCATGCAGGTGGTGGGTTTGCGGTATTTCAATGTCTATGGCCCGCGTGAGCAGCACAAAGGCCGAATGGCCAGTGTGGCCTTCCACTTGTTCCACCAGTTTCGTGACCAGGGCCAGGTGCGGCTGTTTGGCGACTATGGTGGCTATGGGCCAGGCGCTCAGATGCGCGACTTTGTCTTTATCGACGACGTGGTGGCGGTTAATCTCTGGTTTTTTGACCACCCGGGTTATTCGGGTATTTTTAACCTGGGCACGGGCCGCGCCCAGCCCTTTAACGATGTGGCCTGCACGGTCATCAACACCCTGAGACGGATGGACAGCCTGTCTGAACTGACATTGCAAGAGCTTTGCGATGCCGGCTTGCTCAGCTACATCCCCATCCCGGATGCCCTTCGCGGCAAATACCAGTGCCACACCCAGGCCGATCTACAGGCCTTGCGCCGCGTGGGCTGCGGCCATGTTTTTGCCGATGTGCAGACGGGCACGGCGCAGTATGTGCAGGCGCTTGTCTGTCACCAATAATAAATAAGCAACGACATAAATTTGATTTTTATAGCGTGTTATGCACGATTGACGTGCATTATTGTCTATTATTATAGATTTTTTACGTAAATAATTTTTTTCAAATGATTGAAACCCCGCCATGCTTTCAAAACTCATTTCTTTTCTCTTCACTTTAGCCCTTGCCCTGTGCTCTGCGGCCAGCTTGGCAGCAGCGCTGGACCTCAACACAGCCTCAGAGGCTGAGCTGGACAGCATCAAGGGCATCGGCCCGGGCACGTCGGGCAAAATTTTGGACGAGCGCAAAAAGGGGCGCTTCAAGGACTGGCCCGATCTGATCGACCGCATCAAAGGCATCGGCCCCATCAAGGCTGCCCAATTTTCTGCCGAGGGCGTGACCGTGGGCGGCGAGCTGTTTCAGCCATCCGTCACCCCGTCAGTCGCTAAAAAATCACCGGCCCCCTGACCCGCCATGCTGTCAATTGCGGTGATCTGCCTGGGAGCCTGCCTGGGTGCCCTGGCACGCTGGCAGTTGGCACTGTGGCTGAACTCCGGCGGTCTGATCCCCTATGGCACCCTGGCCGCCAATCTGGCAGGAGGCTATCTGGTGGGCGTGGCGGTGGCCGTGTTTCAGGCCCTGCCCCAGCTTGACCCCGCATGGCGACTGGCCATCGTCACCGGCTTTTTGGGGGCACTGACCACGTTTTCTAGTTTCTCGGCTGAGGTGGTCGCTTTGCTGGGCCAGCAACGCTACCTGTTAGGCATGGGTACGGCAGCCCTGCATTTGCTTGGGTCTTTGCTATTGACCGTTGTCGGCATGCAGAGCGCCACGTTGGTCATCGCTAAAAACGCGTGATCGACGCGCACAAATCGTATTTTTTGCACTTTTGGAGAGGTTATGAATCCAAACCGTTATGAAAATCGTAGTTTTCTCATACCAGCCAGTTATGAAACGCATCAAAACCTAGGGCATGCAAGTGAACGTATATGAGCCATCGTTTAATGTTGTCAATTATTACAACAGCCGTGTAGTTCATCATCTGACACAGTTTCATTTTGAATTTGATGTGAATGTGGCTAAACGAATAACGAATGACAATATTGATGTCGCCCCAAAGTCTTTGGCCGTGATTTATCTGGTAGCGATGGAGTGATCGCCCGCCTTAAAAATTTGGCCTTCAGCGCCCGCACACATGCCGGGTTTCGGCGCTATGCTGCCAATACCCTGTGGATGTTTGCAGAGCAAATGCTGCGCATGGCAGCAGGGCTGCTGGTGGGTATTTGGGTGGCTCGCTATTTGGGGCCAGCGCAGTTTGGGTTGTTTAGCTACGTGCTCGCATTTTCCTCGCTGTTTGCCAGCATCGCCAAGCTGGGGCTGGATAGCATTGTGGTGCGTGACCTGGTCAGCCACCCCGAGCAGCGCGATGTCTATCTGGGCACTGCCTTTTGGCTTAAACTCGTTGGGTCCGTTCTGATGCTGGGCATCATCGGCATCGCTGCGCAGTTTACCAGCAGCGATGCCACCACCAAGCTGTATATCTTTATCATTGCGGGTGGATCGGTGTTTCAGGCTTTTGAGGTGGTGGACTTTTATTTTCAGTCCAAGGTACTGTCCAAGTTTGTCTCCATCTGCAAAGTCACTCAGCTTGTTATATCTTCTTTGATCAAGCTGTATTTGATTATGATTCAGGCTGAATTATTCTGGTTTGTGCTGATCAGTTTGGTAGATCAGGTTACCTTGGCACTGACCTTGTTTTTGGCGTATCGGTATCAGAAAATTGGCATATTTTTTTCATATTTTGACATTACAATTGCCAGACAATTTATGTTGGACAGTTGGCCACTTATTTTAAGTGGTTTGGTCATTATGCTATATATGCGCATTGATCAAATTATGATCAAAGAAATGTTAGGCGAGCAAAAGGTTGGATTATATTCAGCTGCCGTACGACTCGGCGAGGTCTGGTATTTTATACCTATGCTCATTGCCAATTCAATATTTCCTTCAATTATTAATGCAAAAAAAGTAAGTGAAGCATTTTATTATGCACGAATTCAGCGTCTGTACACATCTATGCTGTGGATGGCTATTGCTGTTGTTTTGCCGATGACTTTTTTAAGTGACTGGCTTATAATTTCGCTCTACGGTGAAGCATACAGAGATGCGGGTGATGTACTTGTGATTGTTATCTGGAATAGCATATTTATATTTTTAGGTGTTGCAAGTTCGAAGTGGTTTGTTAGTGAAGGATTGCAAAAAATTTTGACAATTAACACTGTCGTTGGTGCAATTGCCAATATATTATTAAATCTAGTACTCATTCCGAAATATGGCATCAAAGGTGCAGCAATATCTACAGTGATTTCACAGGCTTTGGCTTCTTACTTTATGAATGTTTGTTTTTCAAAAACACGAAAAAATTTCATACGTTTAACACGATCTTTGAAATGGTAAATGGTGTATTTATGGTGTTATTGAAACGACAGCGCATGACCAAACACTCATCACAGGCATCAGTTAATATACTGCAAAACGACTGGGCGAAAATTTGATCAATGGCAGCAAGAAAAACCTTGTTATGTACAAAAAGAGTGCGCAAACTGTTGCTAACAATTGGGCGCATATCACCAAGGAGTGTAGTCAGGCACAAGGCTTTGAGCAGCACTTATTAAAATCCAACCTATTGAATATTCCATGAACAAAACCCTCATTACCGGCGGAGCCGGCTTTCTTGGCTCGCACCTGTGCGACCGCCTTATCAAAGATGGCCACGATGTTCTGTGCGTGGATAA
>CAIJOK010000103.1 GCA_903822205.1 uncultured beta proteobacterium
CTCAATCCCGTGCCTGGTAGCGTCAAAAAATTGATTGTTTGACATGCCATAACGAGCAAATCTGTCGGTCAAAATACCAGTACACGATAAGTCGTTGATTTGTATAGTTGTTTTTTGTGGGGTGTTAAAGACCGGTTAAGCCTTTGCCTGCGTGCCAGGCCAGATCACGCGACTGAAATTCGGCAGGTATTTGCCAGGTCTCCTGCGGGGCCGACGTTTGCAGTGATTGATGCCATCGGTGGCGGTGTGAATTGGCCGCAACTGCGGGCCAGCCTGCAAGTTGAGTCCGGACGTGAAATATTGGTTGCGCTCCTGGCACCGAGTGCCACACAAGCTGAAGCACTAAAAAATCAAGAGGGATGGGTGCAAGAGGCGCGCGATTTCTTGCGCGCCACTCTGGGCTTGAGTGTCAAGACGCGCGGCAAGACGTGGTCTGCCTTGGCAGATGAGCTTTGGCGCTATGTGTTGTTCAGCGAATTTGTTTTCGATTTGCCGATAGCGATTCCAGAAACCTTGGCCGGTGTGCCCCATGCGCCGATGGAGGCCCGCCCGATTGTTGAGGATGTCTGCGAGCGACTGCGCAGTGATCCGAAATCACGCACGACTTACGTCGAGCGGGCTGAAGCCATTGAATCCGAACTCCATTTGGTCGATTTGTGCGGGGCTATTGAGGATTTGGGAGTTCGCGACACGTTTCCTTTTGAGGAGCGAACGTTTTTACGCACCGCAATCAAGGGCATCGTGACCGGCGATACCGATGCCACCCGTCGGGTACTGAGTCACCGAACGAGTTCAATCTGGCTGGGCAAAGCTGAAAATCAAGCGCAATGGGAATTGGTGCGATCTGGCCTTAGCTTGGTTGAGGCCTGTGAAGACTATGAACGCCAGTTGCCGGATCACGCTAGGTCGCAGGCAGATTTGCTCGACTTTTACCTTGGTAGCCTGCGTGAAGCAGACCGCTTGCAGCGCGAATTTGAACAATCTGCAGGTGACTTTCTCGATCAACATGGGTTGATGCACGAGGTGATGGACCAAGCACGCGCACGCTATCGGCGCTTAGCCGAAAAAGTGCAAGGCGTGTTTATCAAGCACGTGGAAACGGCGGGTTGGCCACCTGCCGGACGCTTGGCCAATGTCGATGTTTTTGATCGCTTGGTGGCAGATCGACTCAAGGAAAGTGGGCGCAAGCTTGCCTATCTGATGGTGGATGCACTGCGCTACGAGTTGGGCGTGGCCCTTGAAAAATTGCTGGCAGAGGATGGCCCGGTTGAACTGCAAGCGGCTTATGCACAATTGCCGAGCATCACGCCTGTGGGCATGGCCAGCTTGCTGCCTGGTGCGCGCACAAAGTTGATTCTGGCACTGGAAAACGACTCACTGGTTCCCAAACTGGCTGGTGTGACGGTGGGTAATGTCACGCAGCGCATGAATATGTTGACCCAGCTTTACGGGGATCGCTTCTCGGAAATGTTGCTGGGTGATTTTGTTCGCGGCAAGCCAAAAATTGCACAGACGGTTGACCTGCTGGTGCTGCGTTCTACCGAAATTGACAGCCAGTTAGAAAGCAACCCCGAGACCACGCTAGGGCTGATCCCCGCCACACTCAAGCTGATTCGGGTCGCGTTGCATAAGCTGCGGAGCATGGGTTTCAAGGAGGCTGTCATCGTGACTGACCACGGCTTCTTTCTCAATGCGCAAGCAGAGGCTGGTGATGTGTGTGTCAAACCCCATGGAAATTGGCCGGTGAATGCGCATGACCGCATGATGTTGGGCGATGGCTCTAATGATGGCCACAGCCTCGTTGTCAGTGCGGACAGGGTTGGCATTCGAGGAGACTACGCACAAGTCGCCATGCCCAGGAGCATGGCACCGTATCGGTCAGGACATCTCTATTTCCACGGCGGCGCATCTTTGGCTGAGACCGTTGTCCCAGTGCTGGTGGCACGCCTGGACACTGTAAGCCATACCAAACTGCGCAAAGTGGAGGTGGAACTCAGCTACAAAAACGGTGCCAAACGAATTACGACGAGACTGCCAGTGATCGAAGTCATCTTGGTGGCCGACGATATGTTCTTGCAAGACATGAGTGTCGAAATTTTGCTGGAAGCGCAGGACAGCAAGGGCAATGTTGTCGGTGAGCCGCGCCCTGGTGGTGATGTGAATCCCGCCACTCGAACATTGACCTTGATGCCAGGCCAACGCAAGCAAATTGCCCTGCGTATGGATGACGAGTTCAGGGGTAAGTTCAAAGTATTGGCATTGAAGGCTTCCCACTTAAAGCGGGACACCTTGCAATATCAATGGGTTACGTTTTATTCGCTCACGTGGTTTTCTTGGCCGTGGAAGCTCACCCATTTGGCCGATTAGCCATTCAAAGACATCAGGAAACGGAGAACCAAACAG
>CAIJOK010000104.1 GCA_903822205.1 uncultured beta proteobacterium
AATGTCGTTGAGCAGCGCCAACAAGGACTGTCCAGACAGGTGGATGGTCTTGGCATACGCATGACGCTCGTTGTCTGTCAGGTTGGGCATCAACAGCAGTTGCGCCATGCCCAAAATACCATTCATGGGCGTGCGAATCTCATGCGACATCGTGGCCAAAAATCGGCTTTTGGCGACGTTGGCAGCTTTGGCTGCCTCCCTAGCTTGGTGTAGCTCTGTGACATCAAACACCATGACAAAAAAGCCTTTCACCTGGCCATCCACCAGATCCGGCATATACTGAGTTAGAGAACCACGGCTGAACAGACCGCTTGGATCTGGAATAACACGCTCAAAGGTTTGCATATCACCGCACAGTGCCGCCTCAGCGTAAGGTAGATTGAGTTGATACAGGTTTTCACCAATGACCTCGCGGAGATGTTTGCCAGGCATGGTGGTGCAATCAATACCGAACCATTCTGTATAGGCTCTATTGCCAAAATGGTTGATCAGTTGCCTGTCCCAGTAAGCAACCAAGTTGGGCATATTATTAATGAGGGCCTGAAGTGTGCGACTATTCTCCTTCAGCAAGATAGCATTGCGATTTTTCTCGGTGATGTCCTGCACAAAGCCAAAAATTTTGATGGGAGTTCCCTGACTATCCCGTTCAATTTTGCCGATGGCGTGGACGACCCTGGCTGGTGACCCATTAGCGGGCTGTAGGGTGAACTCAGCGTCATACTCATGGCTGCGGCTGATCAAATCAGCCAAGGTATGATGAACCGGATCATGTTCTGACAGACCAGACAATAAGTCATCCAAAGGGTAATCCGCAATGTCGATGGGAAACCCAAACTTGCCAGCCAAAGTCTCTCTTACCAGATCATGGTGCTGAGGTACGCAAGCCAGAAAGTCATCCAAAGGATGATCTGCGGTGTCGGTTGATAACCCGAATAGGCGCAGCATTTGGTTCGATGCCTGAACGATATCGGTTTTAAAGTCATAGACAAACGACCCCGTGCCACCGATCCGCTGCGAAGCGGCCATCTGTGCTTCACTAAGCCTAAGCGCCTTGACCTGTTCCTTGAGTAAATTTTGCGTTGTAACGCGATCGGTGATGTCCACGCCCGTCACAGCGATGTAGAGCTGTGAACCCACCCATACCGGTTTAGCGCAGAACATCAAGTCAATTTTTCCGCCGACGGCAACTGGACTCTGATATTCAAAACTGACGGTTTCTCCCGCATTGGCTGTCATGATGCTGGCTTGCAAACGGGCTTTGTCTTCGGCGTTGGACCACCAGGGGGTATCCGGAAAATACTGATTCGTCACTTCGTCACGATGGCGACCGATGGCTGCCAGTGCCCTGTCATTGACTTCCAGTAAACGACCGTCGCTGCTGAGAATGCCGGCCAAAAAACTTGACTGTTCGAACAGGGCACTAAACATGGCCTGACGGTATGCTAATTTGTGCGAAGTAATTTCTGCTTCCTGTTTGGTCTTGTGAAGACGAACCAGAGCCAATGCGAATGCCAGCAACAAAGGCACAACAAAGAGTCCAGTCCACAGTACTTGCTGCCGCCATTCGGCCAAATAGTAATTGTCAGAAAAAGCCACCTGCACATAGAACGGAAAGCGGTCATCCAGTTTGGCAAAACTGCTGATGCGTCCCACACCATCGGTGCTTGCAGTGAACGCCAGTGTGCCTTGTCTGACACCTGATTCAAGGCGTTGGCGGACAGGATAGTTCTCGTGCAGGGGCCGGTTGCGGTCCTTCTCGTAGAGCACCGGGATGCGTGCGATCAGTTGAAAGTTATCGCTGCGCCGCAGCAAGATCGACCCACCTTTCTGTCCGACATCCGTGCGGCGAAACAGGTCTGTGAATGTGTCGATATGAATAACAGCATTGACGGTTCCCAGAAACTGCCCTGCATCATCGCGGATGGCACGCGACTGGATCAGCGACCATTGGCCGGTAGAGCGAGACACGAGCGGTTCTGAAAAGACAAGGCTGGTATTTGGGTTATCTCGCAGCGTCTGAAAATGGGGACGGTCAGCAATGTTATAGGGCTTGACATTAGGATTAGAAACCATCTGCATGATGCCATCAGCATCAAAAACAGACAGCCCTGCCAATTCAGGAAAGGTGGCCTCCATTTGAACGATGTGCGGTGTGTGCATGGCAGAAACAGGCGAAGATCGTCTGCGAAAGGGTTCAGATTTCACCTCATTGGCGATGAAGGTGAGCAGCCCGTCAACGCGAGCAAATTCGCTCGATAACCTTGATTCAATGACCCCCACCAGGTTGCGAGTCTCGCTTTCGGCTTCAGAAATCGCACGCTGATAGCCGCTCCACAAGAAGTAGCTGATCATGAACAGAAAACACAGCAAGGCCACCACGACCAAGGTGACAGGTGTCACAACGCGTGGAATGGCAGGGTTATTACGGTTTGTCGTCATCAATTAGGGCAAGTAATAAGTGAGGGGTTTATGCAGCAGGGGTGATGTCAATTAGCTGGCCACCTTGCCGTAAAGCATCTGTCGCAACGCGTCTTGCTGCAATGGTTTTTTCAAAACACCCAACACTTTCAAGCCAGATTGAACTGCAATATAACTTGCCATTGACAGCGTCTGGCTGTCACCAACACTGACAAATACGACTCCGCCTTGGTAACCGCGTTTGGACAACTCAGCAATAAATTCGAAGCCATCCTTATGGGGCATAAAGATATCGCAAATGATAAAGTCAGGCGGCTGCGGCATGCCATCCAAAGCACACAATCCCTCCATCCCGTTGTGTGCAATTTGAAACTTCTCAGCCAGGGTGAAGCCCAGTTTGACCAAGGTAAGGTATGCCAAATCCAGGCTGTAGTCATCATCGTCCACAAGTAAAAAAGTGGGTTGCGTTAGTTCAGTTGTTGTCATATCAAATACCTTTATCTATGGTTCATTCATGCTGTTCAAATCATGTTTATCGGTGCCGGCTTGACTGCATTGGGCGCATCATGAGCCTCGCTGACAGGCGGTGCATACCGATTGATTTCTGCCACAACTGCGGCCAAAGCGTCTTTCAGTTGCGCCAGTGCCTGTGAGGGGTCGCAGTCGGTACCTAACACCTGATCGAGCGACTGCGCTGCCTGGCGGGTATGGGGCAGTGCCAGATTGGCAACCACCCCGAACAGCTTGTGCGCCAGAGCCGCCGCACTGGCACGATCACCCTGCTTCAGACTTGTTTGTATCACCAAGGCGGCTTGGCTGTAATCGTTAACAAAGCGGCGAAGATACGACTGATAGGTGGGTAGGTCTGTCCACAGCGCCAGTCCCTGGGCCACATCCATGATCTGCATCGCCTGCGATGATTCAGCCGCTTGCGTGTTTACTGTTGCAAGCGTTGGCCCGTCTGGATGGGTCTCTGACAACTTCGATAAGCGGCAGAGCCGCTGAATCAGGGCAATGGTGGAAGGCACATCAAACGGCTTGCTGATAAAGTGCGTCATGCCCGCAGCCAATGCAGCGTCGTGCTGCGACTGGAAGGCACCGGCCGTCAAGGCCACGATGGGCAGATTCTCGAACTGGGGCATGCGGCGCAATTGCCTTGTGGCTTGCATGCCGTCAAGCACTGGCATTTGCACATCCATCAGCACAATGTCTATCTCGCCTGCGTTTGCAAGCAGCCAGTCAATGGCTTGCTGACCATCTTTAGCTTGCGAAATAAGGCTTCCCACTTAAAGCGGGACACCTTGCAATATCAATGGGTTACGTTTTATTCGCTCACGTGGTTTTCTTGGCCGTGGAAGCTCACCCATTTGGCCGATTAGCCATTCAAAGACATCAGGAAACGGAGAACCAAACAG
>CAIJOK010000105.1 GCA_903822205.1 uncultured beta proteobacterium
AACTCAATCCCGTGCCTGGTAGCGTCAAAAAATTGATTGTTTGACATGCCATAACGAGCAAATCTGTCGGTCAAAATACCAGTACACGATAAGTCGTTGATTTGTATAGTTGTTTTTTGTGCGATGTTAAAGACCGGTTAACGCAAAACAACGAACCTGTAGCCCATAAAGCGCAAGCGGAATACGGGGAGATCACACACGAACGCCCTCTATTCCGTTGAACGCCATCCAGGCTAGAGGGCCGGTTTCATCATCAGGGGTGTCGCTCTGGAATAAAGCTGGAGTGCTTCGCTGGGGTCAGATGGGTGTTGAACACTGGCCTGCCACACCCAGTCCGGCCCAATCTGTGGATGTGGGCGGGTGTTGACGGCATCATGGCCCACGAAGTCATTGCCCACGATCAGCCAGGGGCACGTGAAAGTGGAAATGGCCGTGGCCTGCATGGGGACGAGCGTCAGGTTGCCATGAAACCGCAGGGCGGCATACTGGCTGCGTTGCAGGCCCAGGGTTTCAATGCAGTGCGGTCGGGATTGCATGATGGTTTGTGCATGTTGGACCATCGGTGCGTAGCTGCGGGCGAAATCTAGCAGGGGCAGCCACAACGTCATCAGCAATAACCAGCAAAGGGCCGCGCCGCCTGCCGGCAGTACGACGCTTTTCCAGAGGGCTGTGCGGTGTCGCCCGATGCGCCACTTCACCAGACCAGCCCATGTCAGGGTGGCAATGACTGCTGTCACAAGCGGAACAGCGGTCAGGCTGTGTTCAAACCCCGGTGCCAGTCGTGCAACGTTGGCTGCGGGTTGCGCCGGAAATCCGGTCTGCATGGAAAGCCACACCACCCAGATGATCAGCGCACAACCCGAAAAGAACAGGAGCGTAAACCAGTCGATCAGAGCACCCAGGCTGCGCCCCAATGTGGGCAATGCAAAAGCCGCCAGGGTGGCAAGAGCAGGCAGTGCCAGCAGCAAAGACCGGTCTGCCGATTCGGTCACCAGGGTGGCCACACTGGCCACGCCAACAAACCAGACGGGCAGCCATAAGTGCCGACCCGTCTGGTGACTGTCCAGCATCTGTAGCCGCCATCGCCAGAGTGTCCAAATCGCAAACGGCCAAGTGGGCCAGGTAAACCACAAAAACAGCCGACCCAGGCTTTGCCATTCGGCCCAAGCGGCCTGCGGCAGATCGATGCGCCAGCGCCACAGGTGCAGATAACCGGCGCACAGTGCCGTCAGGCAAGCCAATGCCACAAAACCGCCTGTACGGATGTAACTGTGCATAGCTTGTCGAACAGGGCGATCAAATCGATCTCGGCGATCTGGCAAATAAATGACGGCACAGCCTAAGCCCAGCATCACGGCCAGGCTGGGGGCACCTGAGAGCGCCAGCCCCAGACTGCCTACAGTGGCGCTGATGACCGCAGTCAGCCAGCGATAGGGCAAGGCGGCGGCGGCATAAAACAACAACGCCGTGCTACCAAGTTGGGCCAAGGCGGGTGTGGTCTCGTGTGAGATTTGGGCCAGTCCCAGACAGGCGATCAACGCCAGCAAGCCGCCGTCTGCCACGGCGTGTGCATAGTCCGCAGGGTGGGCTTCTCCGCCAAAGGCAAAAGGCACCGGTTGCGCCATCGGACTGTGCGCCAAATAGTAGGTGGCATACCAAACCGTCACCAGGGTGGCCAACAACAAACCCATAAATGGAAAACGTACCGCCAAATCTGCCGGCAGCCACTGGGGGGCCCCCTGAATGGCCCAGGCCCCTAGCCAGTAGGGTAGCAGAGCATCGACATCAGGGGCTTGTCCCCCCATCGTGGGCATCCACCAGTCTGACCCGCCACGGGCCAGCTCGGCCATGTAGCCAAAGGCTGTGATGTCAGCACGCTTCCAGGGAACCCGCCCCAAAAAGCCTGGCAGCACATAAGCCATGCAAAACAACCACAGCGCAGGCCGTGGCAGACGCATGACGGCGCTCTGGGCAACGATGGCGGGGGTGGGTTTGCGCATGGTTAGTTGGCAGAACACAAGATGGGACACAAAAAAAGGCAGACGGTGTGACCCGGCTGCCTTTTGCAGGATGACTCAAATCCGTTGCGATGGCGAAGGCTATTGCCTTTGACCTTATTGGTCTGATGCAACGGCAGTAGCAGTAGCCGGCTCAACGGGCTTGGCAGAGGTTTTTCCAAAACGGCTGCGAAAGCGCTCAACCCGACCGCCCATGTTATCGACAGATTTTTGAGTGCCGGTGTAAAAGGGGTGAGACTCGCTGGAGGTGTCTAGTTTGTACAGCGGCAGGATGCGACCGTCCTCCAGCGTGATCTTGTCCCGGGCGTTGGCACACGAGCGGGTGACAAATTTGAAGCCGTTAGAGGAATCCTGGAAACAAATTTCCTGGTAGTTGGGGTGAATGCCTGCTTTCATGTGTTCTCCGACAATGCAGTGGATGGGGTAGCCGTGAAGACAAGCGCTTCGGGCCGAATTGATGTTTTCATTGTAAATTAGCTGCCTCGGCGCATCAGGTCAAAAAACTCGCCGTTGGTCTTGGTGGCCTTCATTTGCTTGAGCACCATTTCCATGGCCTCGATTTCGTCCATGTTGTACAAAAACTGCCGCAGGATGCGGGTTTTTTGCAGGATGTCGGGGGGCAATAACAATTCTTCACGGCGGGTGCCGCTGCGGTTAAGCTGAATCGACGGAAAAACCCGTTTCTCGTACAGACGCCGGTCCAGGTGAATCTCGGAGTTGCCGGTACCCTTGAATTCTTCAAAGATGACCTCGTCCATGCGGCTGCCGGTGTCCACCAGTGCGGTGGCAATGATGGTCAAAGAGCCACCCTCTTCAACATTGCGGGCTGCGCCCAAAAAGCGCTTGGGGCGGTGCAATGCATTGGCATCGACACCGCCGCTTAAAACCTTGCCGCTGGATGGTACGACGTTGTTGTAGGCGCGGGCGAGACGGGTGATCGAATCCAGCAAGATCACCACGTCTTTTTTCAATTCAACCAGACGCTTGGCGCGTTCGATCACCATTTCGGCCACATGCACATGACGCGCCGCAGGCTCGTCAAAGGTGGATGCAATCACCTCGCCTTTGACGGTACGCTGCATTTCGGTCACTTCTTCGGGGCGTTCATCCACCAGCAATACCATCATGTAAATGTCTGGGTAATTGGCTGAAATGGCGTGCGCCATGTGCTGCATCATCACGGTTTTGCCGCTCTTGGGAGGGGCAACCAGCAGGGCACGCTGGCCTTTGCCGATCGGCGCAATGATGTCGATGATGCGACCGGTGATGTTTTCATCGCTCTTGATCTCGCGTTCAAGGCGCATCTGCACGTTGGGAAACAAAGGTGTCAGGTTTTCAAACATCACCTTGTGTTTGTTTTCTTCGGGGCCGCCGCCATTGACTCTGTCGAGTTTGTTCAAGGCAAAGTAACGCTCGCCATCTTTGGGGATGCGCACTTCGCCCTCGATCATGTCACCGGTATGCAGGTTGAATCGTCGAACCTGGCTGGGACTGATGTAGATGTCGTCTGTACTGGCGGTGTAGCTGGTGTCCGGGCTGCGTAAAAAACCAAAGCCGTCGGGCAAAATCTCTAACACACCGTCTGCAATGATCTGGATGCCGGTGCGGGCGCGCTTTTTGATGATGGCAAACATCAGTTCTTGCTTGCGCATGCGACCGGTGTTTTCAATCTCAAGATCTTCGGCTTGCTTGAGGACTTCTGACACGTGAAGTGCCTTGAGTTCGTTTAAGTGCATGAAATAACCCAAAAAGGGGATAAGGAGCAGGCATGATGCCAAACTGCGCCGGTGGGGGTGTCATCACCCCGAGCTATCGGATTGACCACTGATGTTGGCAAGCCCGATCCGGACTGCCTGGTATCAGTCCAATAGGATGCAAAGGAGACGGGAACAATGGGGAAGGAGATGTTGTGGGCACAAGAACCATAGTGACCGTAGCGACCATGGTGACCACAGTTGCTGCATCCGAGTGCCGATCGTGAGACTGCACTGAAGTCGATAGATTGATCGACACAGGCCGGCGATGCGGGCGCATTATGACAAATCACAAACCGTCGTGAGGGTCACCAAGACAGCGCCGCATACGTAGCAACGTCTCTATAGGCAAGCGGGACAACGGTCCGCGCTTGCAAAATGGTCAAGGAAAGGAGGCCTAGACCAGTTGCTGGTCGATAAAGGCCTGCAATTGGGACTTGGTTAAAGCGCCCACTTTGGTGGCTGTCAGCAGTCCGCCCTTAAAAAACATCAAAGTCGGAATGCCGCGAATGCCGTAAGTGGCGGGAGTGCGCTGGTTGTCGTCCACATTCATTTTTGCGATCTGTAGCCTGCCTGCATACACACCCGCCAAGTCGTCGAGCATGGGGCCCACCATCTGGCAAGGTCCACACCACGCTGCCCAATAATCCACCAGAACGGGCAGGGTGGATTGCAGAACATCAGCCTCAAAAGATGCGTCTGAGATGTGTTTGATAAGCTCGCTGGCCATGAAAATTCCTCGTGAATGGATGGTGGGGTTAGTGGAATGGTTGGGGTGGAATGTACAAATTGTGACAGAAACAAGCCTTTGGTTCAGACGCGCCTCGTGCTTGAGAAACGACCTGATGCACGGTACAAAACGATTAAAAATTGCCCTCAGGTGTGCCGCTGTGGTGACAATCGCAGAGGTTGAGGTCGGCCCATCAGCCTTTCACCCATTTAGGAGTTTTCCATGTCCCCTCTCGTTGAACCGCTGCCGTTACTGCACACACCTCTGCATGACCTGCACCAGTCGCTGCACGCCCGAATGGTGCCTTTTGCGGGTTACGCCATGCCCGTGCAGTACCCCATGGGCCTGATGGCCGAACACCTTCACACCCGCACGGCAGCAGGTTTGTTTGATGTATCGCACATGGGGCAGTTGCGCCTGGTGGGTACAGATGCCGCAGCAGCTTTTGAGAGTTTGATGCCGGTGGATGTCATCGATTTACCTCTGGGCAAACAGCGCTACGGCTTATTGTTGAACGACGATGGCGGCATCATCGACGACCTGATGTTTGTGAACCGGGGTGACGGTATTTTTGTGATCGTCAATGGTGCGTGCAAGGTGGGTGACATCGCTCACCTACAAGCCAAAATTGGTGATCGCTGTCAGGTTGTTCCCCTGCCAGACCACGCCCTGCTGGCCTTGCAAGGACCGCAGGCTGTGTGCGCTTTGTCGCGACTGTCCCCTGGCGTTGAGAAACTGGTCTTTATGACCGGAGGCCACTTCAAGGTACGCGCCGGTGACGAAATGATCGACGTGTTTTTGACCCGCAGCGGCTATACCGGTGAGGACGGCTTTGAAATCTCGGTCCATGCATCACACGCTGTGGCGCTGGCGCAGGCACTGTTGGCCCAGCCTGAGGTCAAACCCATCGGTCTGGGTGCGCGTAACTCCCTGCGGCTGGAGGCCGGTCTGCCGCTGTACGGGGCCGATATGGACAGGGACACCACACCGGTCGAGGCCAACCTGCATTGGGCCATGCAAAAGGTCAGATGCACCGGCGGCGTGCGTGCCGGCGGCTTTCCGTGTGCGGCCAAAGTGCTGGCGCAGTATGCAGGCCAGACAGGAACGATCACCACCCGGCGGGTGGGTCTTTTGGCGTTGGATCGCGTTCCAGTACGGGAACACACCCCGTTGCAGGATATAACCGGTCGGCAGATCGGCCAAGTGACCAGCGGTCTGTTAAGCCCCACGCTCAACCAGCCCATTGCCATGGGCTACGTGCCGCTTGAGTTTTCGATGCCTGGCACACGGGTCAATGCCGTGGTTCGCGGCAAACCGGTGCGCATGGAAGTGGTCAAAACACCGTTTGTGCCCACCCGCTATTTCCGTGGCTAATTGCCAATTCCTTCATCTTTTTTTATTGGAAAATCCCATGACCCTTCAATTTACCCCCGACCATGAATGGATCAGCATGGACGGTAACCTTGCGACCGTTGGCATCACGCACCACGCCCAAGAGGCCTTGGGTGACTTGGTTTTTGTTGATCTGCCAGAAATTGGCAAAAGCTACGCCCAAAAAGATGCAGTGGCGGTGGTTGAGTCGGTCAAGGCTGCTGCCGACGTGTACATGCCGGCAGGCGGCTGCATCACCGAAGTCAATCAAGCCCTGCGCGATGACCCCTCGCTGGCAAACTCGGACCCCTTGGGGGCAGGCTGGTTTTTCAAATGCACGCTGACCTGTCCGTCTGAGCTTGACACGCTGATGGACGAAACGCGCTATGCCGCCTATGCCGCAGATGCGCATTGATGGGTCTCGCCATGTCAATGAACCTTTCAATGAACCTTTCAATGAACCTTTCTCAATTGGAACATTCCGGCGAATTCATCGCCCGCCACATCGGTGTCAATGATGACGACATTGTCATGATGCTGGATGCCGTCGGTGCGCCATCGGTGGGCGCGCTGATGGACGAGATCGTCCCTGATGCCATCGCTCGCCGCAGTGTCATGGACATTCCGCCGGCTATCACTGAGGCCGCCGCATTGGCCGAGATCAAAGCCATCGCCGCACAAAACAAGGTGCTTAAAAGCTACATCGGCCAGGGCTATTACGACTGCCACACGCCTGCCGTGATCTTGCGCAACGTGCTTGAAAACCCCGCCTGGTACACCGCCTATACCCCGTACCAGGCCGAGATCAGCCAAGGTCGGCTGTTGGCGCTGTTCAACTTTCAGACGATGGTCTGTGACCTGACCGCCCTGCCTGTGGCCAATGCGTCGATGCTGGACGAGGCCACGGCAGCGGCTGAGGCCATGACCCTGGCACGGCGCATCAGCAAGTCAAAATCCAATATTTTTTGGGTGGATGAGGAGGTTTTGCCACAAACGCTGGCGGTCATTCGCACCCGTGCCGCGCCTCTGGGCATCACCGTCAAACTGTGCCAGATCGACGAGAACGATGAGCGCGATGAGCACGATGAGACCTTTACGCAGGACAGCTTTGCCGTGCTGTTGCAATACCCAGGCACCAGCGGCGTGGTTCGCGATGACCGTGCGTGGATCACACGGTACAAATCGCGTGGCGGCCTGGTCATCATGGCCGCAGACATCTTGGCGCTGGCACTGCTGGTGCCGCCAGGCGAACTGGGCGTGGACATTGCGGTTGGCAGCACCCAGCGACTGGGTATGCCCATGGGCAACGGCGGCCCCCATGCGGCTTATTTGGCATGCCGCGATGAGTTCAAACGTGCCATGCCGGGCCGTCTGGTGGGTCTTAGCGTCGATGCGCACGGCAACCCCGCTTATCGGCTGGCACTGCAAACCCGTGAACAGCACATTCGTCGCGACAAGGCCACATCCAACATCTGCACCGCGCAGGTGCTGCCCGCCGTGGTGGCCAGTCTGTATGCGGTCTTCCATGGCCCACAGGGTTTAAGGTGCATTGCCCAACGGATAGCCAACCTGACCGCCATCCTGGCGACCGGTTTGCGGGCGATGGGCTACCGCGTGTTGAATTCCAGTGCCTTTGACACCCTGACCCTTGAAACTGATGATGCGACAGAATCACTCGCTGCGTATGCAGTCACGTCGGGCATTAACCTGCGTTTGGCATCTCCAAATAGTTTGGGAGTATCTCTGGATGAAACCACCACCTGCTGCGACATCGTCCAGCTTTGGTCGGTCTTTGCCCCAGATGGCCCGATGACCCCGCCAACCATGGACAAGCAGGCGGCCAACGCACCGTCGCTGCTGCCTGCGGCCCTGTTGCGCACCAGCACCTATTTGACGCATCCGGTGTTTCACAGCCACCACAGCGAGACCGCCATGCTGCGCTACCTCCGGCGATTAAGCGACCTTGATCTGGCGCTTGACCGCTCCATGATCCCGCTTGGCAGTTGCACCATGAAGCTCAACGCCACCAGCGAGATGATCCCCATCACCTGGCCACAGTTTGCCGACATTCATCCGTTTGCACCGGCAGACCAGCGACAGGGCTATGCCGCGCTTCAGGCCCAGTTGGGCCATTGGCTGTGTCAGGCCACCGCTTATTCCGGTATCAGCCTGCAACCCAACGCCGGCAGCCAGGGCGAATACGCCGGAATGTTGGCCATCCGGGCCTTTCACATCGCACACGGCCAGCCGCAGCGCACCGTGTGCCTGATCCCGGCCAGTGCCCACGGCACCAACCCCGCCAGCGCGGCCATGGCCGGAATGCAGGTGGTGGTGGTGGCCTGTGATGCTGAGGGCAACGTCGATACGGCAGACCTGATCGCCCAATGTACACAGCATCATGCCAATTTAGCCGCCATGATGGTCACTTACCCCAGCACCCACGGCGTGTTTGAGACCACCATCACCGACCTGTGCGACATCGTTCACCAACACGGCGGGCGGGTTTATGTGGATGGGGCCAACATGAATGCGCTGGTGGGACTGGCCGCCCCTGGCAGCTTTGGCGGCGATGTCAGCCACTTGAACCTGCACAAAACCTTTTGCATCCCACACGGCGGAGGTGGCCCGGGCGTAGGGCCTTTGTGTGTGGCCGCTGACTTGGTTCCGTTTTTGCCCGGACATGGCGCGGGTGCGCTGCAAGGCGAGGCAGAACACCCTCGGGTGGGAGCGGTGTCCGCAGCCCCACTGGGCAATGCGTCCGTGTTGCCGATCAGTTGGATGTATTGCCGCTTGATGGGTGCAGAGGGCTTAAAAGTCGCATCCCAGATGGCCATTTTGAGCGCCAATTACATCAGCCGTCGCCTGAAAGACCACTATCCGACACTGTACACCAGCCGTGGCGGCAGAGTGGCCCATGAGTGCATTCTGGACCTGCGCCCCCTCAAGAACGACACGGGTGTTAGCGCAGAAGATGTCAGCAAGCGCTTGATGGACTATGGCTTTCATGCGCCCACTTTAAGCTTTCCGGTGCCAGGTACCCTGATGGTTGAGCCTACCGAGAGTGAACCCTTGAGCGAACTGAACCGGTTTATCGATGCCATGATCGCCATACGTGCAGAGATTGCACGGATTGAAAGTGGCGAATGGCCGCAGGACAACAACCCGCTCAAACACGCCCCGCACACGGCGGCGGCTTTGTTGGTGGCACACTGGGACAGGCCGTATTCGCGCGAGGTGGCTGCTTTTCCAATGCCCGATTTGAAATACAGCAAATACTGGCCGCCCGTGGGACGCATCGACAATGTCCATGGCGATCGGCATTTGGTGTGTACGGGTACACCGTGATCTTGAGTATAAATTACTTACATCATCTGCATCACTACACTGGCCGATAACGCCCTATTGACAAGCATTGTTCAGTTATGACGTTGTATTATTTGGTAAATAATTTATTTGTATTACGTATTGCATGACATTCAGGGATTGCCATGAAAAAGTTTGCTCTGTTTAAGCATCATGCAGTGCGCATCGGCTTGAGTCTGCTGATCGTGCCCTTGCTGTTGCTGAACGTGATGAGCATTATTCACATTGATTTTTTGCAACGCCTAGAAAATTACACCTACGACTTGCGTTTGCAGTGGACGATGCCAGGCACGGTTGACCGGCGCATTGTGATCGTGGATATTGACGAGAAAAGCCTGCAAAAACAGGGACGCTGGCCATGGTCTCGCTACAAAATGGCGCGCATGGTAAACACCTTGTTTGACCATTACAAAATTGATGTTCTTGGCTTTGACATCGTGTTTGCCGAGCACGACGACACCTCGGGTTTAGACACACTTGAACGGCTTGAAAAGTCTGATCTCAAGGATAACCTTGACTTTAAGCAGGCGTTGAATCGCTTGCGACCCTCGTTGCGCTACGACCAGATTTTTGCTGACAGCCTCAAAAACCGTCGCATTGCGCTGGGCTATTACTTTCATCACGGTAGCAACAATGCCACCCGGGTGGGTGATTTGCCTGCACCGGTACTGGCATCAGGCAGTTTTGATGTGGCTCAGGTGGGCGCAGTACCCGCCACAGGGTACACGGCTAACTTGCCCCTGTTTCAGCGGGCAGCGCCTGTCGCCGGTTTTTTTAACGCCGACCCCCTGATCGATTCGGACGGTGTTTTCAGACGCATTTCGCTTTTGAAGATGATGGACAAGCAGCTTTATGAGACGCTGAGCCTTGCAGTTGTCAGACTGGCGTTGCGTGAGTCTCAGATCACGCTGAATTACGAAGGCGACGAACGTACGATGGTGGCGCTGGAGTCTTTGCAAGTGGGCCGTAAACGCATCCCTGTCGATGCCGATGTCGCGGCACTAGTGCCCTTCAGGGGCAAACAGGGCAGTTTTGTGTATGTCTCGGCCAACGATGTCTTGCAGTCTAAAGTGCCTGCAGACACCTTGCGCGGCGCTATCGTCTTGGTGGGCACCACGGCTCCGGGTCTCTTGGACTTGCGCACCGTGCCCATGCAAGAGTCCTATGCCGGTGTCGAGCTTCATGCCAACATGATCGCCGGCATTTTGGATAGCAACATCAAAGAGCTGCCTGCTTTGGTGCTGGGTCTTGAGCTGGTGCTGCTTTTTGGCACGGGTTGCTTTTTGGCGCTGGTCTTGCCGCTCATCAGCCCGCTGGGAGCGACAGTCTTGACCAGTACGACCATGCTGGTCATTGTGGCGGTCAATGTTTATTGTTGGCAGTCTTTTCACATCATCTTGCCGATGGCATCTGGCCTAGTGCTGGTCAGTGGCTTGTTTGTGTTCAACATGTCCTATGGTTTTTTTGTCGATTCACGCGGCAAGCGCTTGCTGGCTCATTTGTTTGGGCAGTATGTTCCGCCAGAGCTGGTCGATGAAATGGCCCAGCACCCTGAGTCTTACAGTCTGGCGGGTTCCAGCCGCGAGCTGACCGTGCTTTTTTCTGATGTGCGCGGCTTTACCACGATCTCGGAGGGGCTTGACCCTGAGCAACTGACCCACCTGATGAATGAATTTTTAACCCCCATGACCCAGGTCATCCACCATCACCGCGGCACCATCGACAAATACATGGGCGATGCCATCATGGCCTTTTGGGGGGCACCGCTGCAAGACCCCGACCACGCCCGTCATGCTCTGGAAGCCGCACTGGGCATGATCGCAGAATTGGATTCCTTGCAAGATCACTTCAAGTCCAAAGGCTGGCCCCCCATCAAAATTGGGGTGGGGTTGAACACAGGCGACATGGTGGTCGGCAACATGGGCTCAGAGTTTCGGCTGGCCTACACCGTGATGGGTGATGCCGTCAATCTGGGGTCAAGGCTGGAAAGCCTGACCAAAGAATACGGTGTGCAGATCATCGTCAGTGAATTTACCATGGCGGCGGTGTCAGACTATGCCTTTCGCGAGCTTGACCTTGTTCGCGTCAAGGGCAAGGACAAACCCGTGCATATCTTTGAGCCTGTGGCACGGTCTGATCATTTGACCGATCACTTGCGCAGCGAGCTGGCGATTCACACGCAAGCACTCAGCGACTACCGTCTCCAAAAATGGCAAACGGCTGCCTTGGAGTTTGCGCAGTTGCAAGCCCTGTTTCCGGATCGCAAGCTGTACACACTGTACGCCAACCGAATCTCGCATTTTGTGCAAAATCCACCCCCTCCCGATTGGGATGGCACTTACACCTTCACCACCAAGTGACCCTTACAACCCACCGCAGTAGGTCACCCCATGAATACAACACCACAGCTACAGCGACAACCACACCATCACCAGACCAACACCATAGACGGACTGCTCAAACGCCTGGAACAGTTAAACGCCATCGGCGCATCGCTGTCCAAAGAGCGCGACACCACGCAACTTCTTGAGCAAATCCTCTTGGCCGCCAAGGCCATCACCCACGCCGATGGCGGCACGATGTACAGCATGCAAGAAGACGGCAAAAGCCTGCGCTTTGAGATCATGCGCACCGACTCGCTCAACATCGCCATGGGCGGATCGGCCAGCCACGCCATTCACTTTGCCGATTTGCCCTTGTACACACCTGCCGGCGTGGTCAACGACACCCTTGTGGCCGCGTATGCCGCCATTCACCGCACCACGGTCAATATTGAGGACGCTTACACCAATCCCGACTTTGATTTTTCGGGCACACGCTTGTTTGACCAAAAAACCGGCTACCGCTCTCGGTCTTTTTTGACCGTTCCCATGTACAACCATGAAGGCGACGTGATCGGCATTTTGCAGTTGATCAACGCCCAACTGCCAGACACCACAGAGGTCATCGCTTTTTCGGATGCCGACCAGCAGTTGGCCGAATCTCTGGCATCACAGGCCTCCATCGCCCTGTGCAACCGCGCATTGATGCTGCAACTGGAGGTCTTGTTTGAGTCTTTGATCGGCCTGATCAACCTGGCCATTGAAGAAAAATCGCAATACACCGGCGGTCATTGCCAGCGCGTTCCCATTTTGACCATGATGCTGGCCGAGGCCGCAGCCCGCACAACAGACGGCCCGATAGCAGACTTTTCAATGACCGATCTGGATCGTTATGCGCTCAAAATAGCCGGTATGTTGCACGACTGCGGCAAGCTGACCACACCGGTACACGTGGTCGATAAAGCCAGCAAACTCCAAACCCTGTTTGATCGGATCGCACTCATCGACACCCGATTTGAGGTCATCAAGCGCGATGCGGAGATTGCGGCTCTGCGCCAACAATTGGCGCAGAGGCCAGTGGCAGATGCTGCGACAGAGCAAGCCATCATGGACAACTGCCGTGTCACACAGGCCGCCATGGATGCAGACCGTGAGTTCTTGCGTACTTCCAACGTGGGTGCTGAGGCCATGAGCGCCACAGACCTAAGCCGTATCCAGCAGATCCGTCATCGTTATCTGTGGCATGACCCCGACGGTCAGCAAACCAGTTTTTTGTCCGAAGACGAGGTCGAAAACCTGTGCATTCGCTCAGGCACCCTGACCGCCGCCGAGCGTGACATCATCAATTACCACATTGTGAGCACCATCAAGATGCTTGAACGGCTGCCATGGCCCAAACACCTTAAAAACGTTCCCGAATACGCCGGTGGTCACCATGAGCGCATGGACGGCAAGGGCTACCCCAAGGGCCTGACACGGGATCAAATGTCCATACCGGCACGCATCATGGGTATTGCCGATATTTTTGAGGCCCTGACGGCCTCAGACCGTCCCTACAAAGCCGGCATGAAGCTCTCCAAGGCCATGGGCATCATGAATAACCTCAAAAACTCAGGACATCTTGACCCAGACTTGTTTGATATTTTTTATCAACAAGGGATTTACAAAATTTATGCCGATCAGTTTTTAAGTCCACAGCAGATCGACGAGGTTCATCTTTAGAACTTTAGGATTGCACCCATCCGAGCAGGCGTTGATTGAAAAAATTATTTACGCTATTTTTTCAATGAAATTAGCAATAACGCACGTCTATGCTGCATTGGTTGCTATAATTTTGTGATTTATAATGTATTTAACTTATTATAGCAAACTTATAAAAACTGAAACCATGTAAGCGTTTAGACCCCCTATTTATCAAATCCCCCCTACCCCCCCACCCCTCCTTTTGTAAAGGGGGGAACAAATGCGCCACTTTTTTCAGAGTGGGCTAACCGTTCGTAGGTGTTTAGACCCCCCTGCCCAAATGTTGTTATTTTTGCAAAGAAAAAACAAGATCGTCATTCCCGCGAAGGCGGGAATCCAGTGTATTTTGGTACTCCACTTTAGACTCTCGCAGATTTATTGAACAAAATCAATGACTTGACGGAATCAGAACTTTTTCTACATTGTTATTAGAAATCAACAAGTTAGCTCTTCATGATGTGCTGAATGTCTAAAGTGGAGTTTTGGTATTTAAGGATGCAAAGGATGTCTGGATTCCCGCCTTCGCGGGAATGACGGTGACGGGGTGTAAACGGTTACAACCGTTCTTATCCCCCCCTTTGTAAAAGGGGGGACAGTGGGGATTTTTTTATTTGTTGCACAACATCACTTTGAATCGCACCCGACGTTTGGTATGGAGGGTCTCAACAGTGACGAAACCACCATCATGGACAAACTCAAATTGCACAGCCCCGACCTGACTCTTGTTAATATTGACAAACTGGCCCAAATTTTTCCGAATTGCGTCACAGAATCCCGTGATGCTGGGAGGTTGGTCAAATGCTGCATCGACTTTGACCAATTGCGTCAGGAATTGACGGGCCACATCGTGGAAGGCCCACAAGAGCGTTATCGGCTTGATTGGCCCGGCAAACGCGAGGCGCTGCTGACCGCCAATTCCCCCATCGCCAAAACCCTGCGACCGTGTCGCGATAAGAGCGAGAGCGTGGATTTTGATACGACGAAAAATCTGTTTATTGAGGGCGATAACCTAGATGCGCTCAAATTGTTGCAAGAGACTTATTTGAACAAAGTCAAGATGATCTATATTGACCCGCCGTATAACACGGGCAATGATTTTATCTATAAAGATGACTTTGCCGAGGATTCTGAATCGTATTTTGTTAGATCCAATCAACGGGATGAATCGGGCCATCGGATGGTGACCAATACAGAATCCAAGGGACGCTTTCATTCGGACTGGCTGTCGATGATGTATCCGCGCCTGAAACTGGCGCGAAATTTATTGCGTGAGGATGGTGTTATATTTATTTCGATTGATGATGGAGAAGTTAGCAATCTGTGCAAAATTTGCGAGGAAATTTTTGGCGCTGATAATTTTGTTGCAACATTTAAATGGAATAGAACAGCTAAAGCGCCGAGCCTTTCTGGAAGCGTCCGGAAAAAATATGAATATGTGCTTTGTTGCTCAAAGGGGGGAGTGATAACCTTAAAAGGAAAAAAATCGGCTTCCCACTTAAAGCGGGACACCTTGCAATATCAATGGGTTACGTTTTATTCGCTCACGTGGTTTTCTTGGCCGTGGAAGCTCACCCATTTGGCCGATTAGCCATTCAAAGACATCAGGAAACGGAGAACCAAACAG
>CAIJOK010000106.1 GCA_903822205.1 uncultured beta proteobacterium
AACCATATTGCATGTGCTGTGCTTGTTTGGATTAGATTGACTGAACTGGCACGTAAGTCGGCTACAACGGTTTACCAAGTTAAGAAAAATATGCTGTCGGATTACTTGCGTCGTGAACTTCGCAGTCCGTCTGTCAGATTCGCCGTAACTTGAGAACGGCCACATGACGTGCAAAAATACAACGTTTTAACGTGTTTTGCGTAAGTCCTAGTAATGTAAGCAAAACGCATGAGTCATTGGTTATAAGTCACATTCAGCGGAAATTTTGGTGGGGGTCTCACGTTGGCACACAAGACCATGCTGGGAATGATAGCCATTCTAAAGTTGTCCAAACGCGATATGAAAGCCCCGCAGATATGGTGATTTTACGATTTTCCATCATCATTTTTGACTTAATGATACGTTTAAAACGTAAATATGGCAAAAAATATCAGAATACACCAACTTGTTCTTGATCGGAACAATAGCTCATGTACTATCGGCCAGCGGTGTGTCGCCACGCGATGTAGAAAAGAACGTTTGAGTGTCTGTACCAACGTTCTATCGTTGGATTCCAGCCTCATCGCTTCCTTAGCGTACGTTTTTTTAGACGACCCCAGGTAAGCCAGGGTGTTGTAAATCCGACAGGAGTTGATGTGAGTTCTGATATGTCCATGTTGCGTCTGCGAGTCGGGCTTGTCGTCCTGCTGAGTCTCGCTTTGGTCTGGGCGACAGCCTATTTCGAACTTGACAGAAGCCACTCAAGTTACATTCATGAAGCAGAAATACGCAACACAGTTCAGGCACGGGTATTTGACGAAAACATGCGTTCAACCATTAAACGCATTGATCAAATACTGCTTGTTATACGTCCCCAATGGAAGGAAAATTGGGAGGATTTTTCACAGGTTATTCAGCAATGCCAGAACAATATTAAGGACATTGCGTTTCAGGTTGCTATCATTGACAAGAATGGTATCTTGGCCTTCTCAAATCTTGCCAAATCATCAGACAGGACGGATCTTAGCAATCGTGAACATTTCAAGGTTCACCGGCAGTCTCCAACATTAGACCACCTGTTTATCAGTAAGCCTGTCAAAGGCAAGGTGTCAGGCAAATGGTCCATTCAGTTCACCAGGCCTATTTTGAACCAGGGACAATTTGATGGTGTTCTGGTGGTATCCATTAGCCCTGACCTCATTGCCAACTTTTCGCAAACCCTTGGGGTGCATGCTAGCGGTTCGGTGACTCTTGTTCGTGACTCTGGGGAAATCATGTCAAGGTTTCCGCACAATGAGGCGTTACTGGGGTTGGTGATCAAGGACGTTCCATATTCCGCCCATGATGCCCCCACCTCTGGTATATTCTTCAGAGTGGCAACCACAGACGGTATTGAACGGATGTATGGATACTTCCGTGATACTGAGTTTGGCTTGAATTATGTGGTTGGCGAATCCATGCAGGAGATACTTTCACCCTATAAATCAAATCGCAAGTCGGTTATCGTCGCTTCCTGTAGCGTCAGCGCTTTGACTATCTTCCTGTTTTATTTATTACTGCGTTCACTTATTAGCGCAAATAAGCTCAGGCTTGACCTTGAAGTGGCGAAGACGCACGCCGAGCAAGCCAACATGGCCAAGAGCCGCTTCCTGGCCACCATGAGCCATGAAATCCGCACCCCCATGAACGGTATTCTTGGTATAGCGCAGTTGTTGTTGATGCCCAACTTGAAGGAAGATGATCGTCGCGACTATGTTCGCACCATTCACTCGAGTGGTAATGCACTGTTGAGTTTGCTCAATGATATTCTTGACTTCTCAAAAATAGAGGCCGGAAAAATTCAACTTGACTCGGTAATCCTGGATCCGGCTAACATACTCAGTGAGATAGAGACACTGTTTTTGGGCTCAGCCCAAGCCAAGAATCTGCAACTTATGAATCAGTGGCTGGGTCCAAAAAATCAACGCTACCATGCTGATGTCCATCGAATTATCCAGATGATATCCAACATGGTGGGTAACGCCATCAAATTTAGCGCCAAAGGCAGTGTTCGTTTGGAAGCAATGGAGATCGAACGCAACTGCGAGACAGCTTTACTGGAATTTTCTGTCATAGATACCGGAATTGGGATACCAGAGGACAAACGGGATTTGCTTTTCAAGCCCTTTTCTCAAACCGAGAATTCAACCACGCGTGAATTTGGCGGCTCTGGATTGGGTCTTTCAATCGTGAGCCAACTTGCCAAGCTTATGGGGGGGGATGTCGGTGTTGAAAGCGTAGTAGGACAAGGTTCACGATTCTGGTTTCGTGTATGGGTCAAGTGTTTCACCGAAGGTGAGGAGGCCAGCAGGCAAGAACGTGCTACGCAAGATGAAAGCAATGCGTCCGCACATACAGAACAATTGAGTGGACGAGTTCTGGTGGTTGAAGACAATATGGTCAATCGCATGGTGATTGAGTCACTGCTGGACGAGATTGGGGTAACGGTGACTTTGTTAACTGACGGACAGCAGGCCGTTGATGCCATCACCCGTGGCGATCAACATCCCGACCTTATTTTGATGGACCTGAACATGCCTGTGATGGATGGTTACACCGCTGTTACGCTAATTCGACGATGGGAAGCCGATCAACATCGGGATTGTCTGCCCATCATTGCGCTCACTGCAGATGCTTTTGAAGAAGATCGTCAAAAATGTTTGGCTATTGGAATGGATGATTTTTTGACCAAGCCAATTCAATTGAACGCCTTAAAGTTGACATTAAGTCAATGGCTGAGCGTCAAAACACAGGACTGAATGGCCGGTTTTGAGAAAGCAGATTCGAATGTTGATTGACTCCAACCAGCCTATTGCCGACCGACAAAAGCAAAATTTCCACCTGAAATCTCTGTCAACAAAACGAATGTTTTCTTGACACATCCCAAAGGAGCCTAACAAGCTTTTTTTATTGCTGTTTCCGTGCAAACTAACTCATTCATCAATCAATCAATCAATCAATCAATCAATCAATCAATCAATCAATCAATCAATCAATCAATCAATCAATAAATAAATAAATCAATAGACATTATTGGAAACGTATTCTTTGATTCTGCTAACTTGTTGATTTTCCAACAACCGCAGGTAGGTTTCCAATAATGTCTAATCAATCAATGTTAGCAAAACGCTTGAGTAAGCAAATTGGGTATGAGCGTTTCATAGACCAAGCTCTGAGTGTGAACCAAGACGGACGAGCTGCAAGGTGTCAGGAGAGGATGTGTTGTAGATCAGGAGCAGATCAGGTTTGACGTGGCAGTCGCGGTGATCCTTCCAGTTGCCAGTGAGGGCGTGGTCATGATGACGTTGTTCAAGCGGTTGGTTGTTTGCCAGAGCATTGAAGACAGGAAGTAAATCTGTATCCAGTGTGGCTTGGTGCTGACCTTTGCTTTCTCGTTTGTAGTCACGTTTGAACTGGGTCGTCCATTCAATCGTCCTCATGCAAAGCAACCATCAGTTCTTCGATTGTGTTGGCACGATGCAAGTTGCCGGCCCTGGCTTCACGCATGGCTGCAATGGTGGTGGCGTTGGGTATCTACGGCTCAAAAGGCAAGGCCTTTTCTTGGGACACCTGCGTGAGTAGCAATCGAACCGCATCGAACACAGTAAGACCCATAGCCGCGAGTACAGCGGTCGCTTCATCTTTGATAGCTCGATCAATCCTCGTCTGAATCAGTGCGTTTGCAGCCATAGCATCCTTTATGATTGAACTCCACTTTAGACATTCAGCACATCATGAAGAGCTAACTTGTTGATTTCTAATAACAATGTAGAAAAAGTTCTGATTCCGTCAAGTCATTGATTTTGTTCAATAAATCTTCGAGAGTCTAAAGTGGAGTGATTGAATTACATTGCAATACATTAACAGTGGCTACAACGAGCAGGTGCTGTGCTTTATCAACAACATCCCGCAGCGTGACGGGGGTACAGGCCGGTTTGCCAGATGCCTTGGTATCCAGTGAGTTTGATGTGCGCACCGACAAGCCCCTGTTGCGTGTCAGCAGGCATTTGCACGGCAACCTCAAATGCAGCGTAATCACCCAGGATTTTGTTCATGGGGCTGATTACGCCACCTTGTGCGAATCTGCCCAGACTTTTCGTGGACTGCTCTGGGCGCTGGGGCCAGGGTGACACACGGCGAGGGTGAGCGTCAAAAAGAGCAAAAAGTGGGTGACTTTCGCGAGGCCATGGCCTGGTTGATCTCCCAGGCTGAGGCCAGCACCAGCCGCCAGCGCTACAAAGGTCTGGGCGAAATGAACCCCGAGCAACTGTGGGAAACCACCATGGACCCGGCCGTTCGCACCTTGTTGCGGGTTCAAATTGACGACACGATCGAGGCTGACCGGGTGTTTACGATGCTGATGGGCGACGAGGTTGAACCCCACCGAGAATTCATCGAGACCAACGCACTGCAAGCCGGTAATATTGACATTTAAGTGCAAAGACAAAGTATGCAACTCATTTTGGCCTCCAACAATCAGGGTAAATTGTCCGAACTTTCTGCCATGCTGGCTCCCCTAGGGTGCAGTCTGGTGGCACAGGGGGCACTGAACATCCCAGAGACTTGTGAACCTTTTCACACCTTTATTGAAAACGCACTGGCCAAGGCCCGTCACGCTGCCATGCTGGGCCAACTGCCTGCACTGGCTGACGATGCAGGGCTGTGTGTGGACGCGTTTGGAGGCCTGCCGGGTGTTCAGACGGCTTTTTATGCCACGCAATTTGGCTATTCCAAAAGTGATGCCAACAATGTGCGTGCGCTGCTTGAGCAATTGCAGGGAGTGACCAACCGGCGCGCCGCCATGGTGTGTACGCTGGTGGCCGTTCGGTCTGCCGATGACCCCGAGCCTTTGGTGGCCACAGGTCGTGTGGTCGGTCATATTGCCCATGCACCTATAGGCCAGCAGGGTTTTGGGTTTGACCCCGTGATGGTGGTGCCCGAGCTGGGGCAGACCTTTGCCCAATTGCCTGTGGATGTCAAAAATGCTTACAGCCACCGCAGCCGGGCGGCCAGGGCCATGCTGGCGCTGATGCGCGAACATTGGAATTTGAACAGCCCAAAATAGGACGAAAACAGGCCAAAAACAGGCCAAAAGTTAGAATGTCCCTGTTTTACATCACCCTAGAAAGCTTTTATGTCCATCTTCTCAGCCGTTGCACTGGCCCCCCGTGACCCCATTTTGGGGCTGAACGAGCAATTTAATTCCGATACCAACCCGTCAAAAGTCAACTTGGGCGTGGGGGTTTATTCCGACGACAGCGGCAAATTGCCGCTGCTGTCATGCGTGTTGGCCGCCGAGCAAACCATGCTAAGCGCACCTAAGCCTCGCGGCTATCTGCCCATCGACGGAATGGCTGCTTATGTATCTGCCGTCAAGTCGCTGGTGTTTGGTGCGGACAGTGAGCCTGTGCTATCAGGTCGTTTGGCCACCGTGCAGACCCTGGGCGGTACGGGCGGCCTCAAGGTGGGGGCTGATTTTTTGAAGAGCCTCAAAACCGGTGCCAAGGTGTTGATCAGCGACCCAAGTTGGGAAAACCACCGTGCGCTTTTTGGAGGGGCTGACTTTTCGATCGGGACCTACCGCTATTACGATGCCGCTACCCGCAGCATAGACTTTGACGGGATGTTGTCCGACCTGAACGCCGCTGGCCCGGGCACCGTGGTTTTGCTGCATGCCTGCTGCCATAACCCCACCGGTTACGACCTGTCGCCCGCCCAGTGGGATCAGGTGATCATCACCCTGAAGACCCGCAATTTGCTGCCTTTTCTGGACATGGCCTACCAGGGGTTTAGCGCGGGTCTGGTTGAAGACAGCGAGGTGATTCGTAAGTTTGCAGCATCTGGCCTGGTGTTTTGTGTGGCCAATAGCTTTAGCAAGAGCTTTAGCCTGTATGGCGAGCGTGTCGGCGCGCTCAGTGTGTTGTGCCGCACAGCGGATGAGGCCACACGGGTCTTGAGTCAGCTTAAAAGCGTGGTCCGCGCCAACTACAGCAACCCCCCTACCCACGGCGCGGCCATTGTGGCGGCGGTACTCTCCAGCCCTGCGCTGCGTACCCAGTGGGAGGCCGAGCTTGGCGACATGCGCGTTCGCATCAAGACCATGCGCCAGCGTTTGGCTGACGGCCTACAGGCTGCTGGCATCACGCAAGACATGAGCTTTATCACGCGCCAAGTGGGGATGTTCAGCTATTCGGGCCTGTCCAAAGACCAAATGGTGCGGCTGCGTCAAGAGTTTGGCATCTATGGCACCGACACGGGTCGCATCTGCGTGGCTGCGCTCAACAGCAAAAACATCGACTACGTTTGTGCCAGCATTGCCCGTGTGCTTTGACGAGGGCTATTCACCAGGCGAGTGGCCTTGGGGGTCACAAAACCGCAAGGTGTTGCGTCCACTGGCCTTGGCCTGGTACATCGACATGTCGGCGCGTTTAAGCACATCGTCCATGCTCTCGCGGTGGTCGGCAAACAGGGCAATGCCAATGCTGGCCGTGACGTGGCAGTGCTTATTGCCTATCAGATAAGGCTCTCTCAGAAGCGTCATGAGCTTGTTGCCGATGAGGTCCGCCTGCGCGATGGCCTCAGACGTGGTGTTACCCAGGTCTTCAAGCATTACCACAAATTCATCTCCACTTAAACGTGCAACCGTATCGGCGTGGCGAACCCCCTTGCCCAAACGTTGGGCAACTTGCTCAAGCAACAAATCGCCCATGTGGTGTCCCAAGGTGTTGTTGATGATCTTGAAGTGGTCCAAATCAATGAACAGCAAGGCACCGAGGTGCTTGTTGCGCCAGCCTTCAGTCATCGCCCGCTTGAGCCTGTCCATCAACAACCGACGGTTGGGTAAATGGGTCAAGGGGTCATAAAACGCCAGGTTGTGAATTTGGTTTTCGGTGGCTTTGCGTTCGCTGATGTCGCTGAAGGCCGCCACATAGTGCGTGATCTCGCCGTCGGAATTTTTAACTGCAGTGATCGTTAACCACTCCGGAAAAACCGTGCCATTTTTGTGCCGATCCCAAATTTCACCAGACCAGACCCCACGTATGGAGATCGACTGGTACAAGGCTTGGTAAAACAGCGCATCGTGCCGTCCAGAGCTGAATATTTGTGGCGTTTTGCCGATCACATCCTGTTCGGAGTAACCTGTGATCTGGGCAAAAGCCTGATTGACACGCAAAATGACTTTGTGGGCATCGGTGATGATCATGCCCACTTGGGTGTTGAAGGCCGAAGCCGCAATGCGCAGTTCTGACTCCAGACGTTTTTGCTGGGTGATGTCACGGATCACGGCAACGCCGTGCCGCACTTGCCCCAAATCAACGACTGTTACCGAAAGATCGATCGGAAATTCTTCGCCGTTGCGGCGCAGCGCCAGGGTTTCAAAACGCTGACCCAGGTCATCACCGCTGACGTGGGCCTGACGGTAGCGCAGACTGGTTTTTGCGAGTTGGCGCAGACGCTCAGGCACCAGCACAGTCTGAAATTGGACCTCTTGCAAGTCCTCTTGGGTGTAGCCAAACATGCGCTGGGCAGCGGGGTTCCAATAAACGATCTGGTCATCCGGCCCTACGATCAGGATGGCATCCTGGGCCGCTGTGCTGATCAGCCTGAATTTTTCTTCGCTTTGGGTCAGGGCCTCGGTGCGCCGTTGCAATTCTTGCGTGGTGTCTTGCAGTTTGCCGATCACACTGTGGACGTGTTTGGCAAAGGGGTGAAAAATCAGCACCGCCTCCAGCAGCAAAAGCAGCAGGGTGACCAACCAAAACAAGGTCTCAGCCTTTTCAAGGTTCGCCACTTTTGTTTCACCCTCTTGCTGATACAACTGCACCATCTCGTCCAGCGCTTTGACCAGCGGCCCTGATGCCGTGCGGGTGATCAATTGCAGGTCAGGGTTGTTGGGGGTCCATTCGTCATCGTGACTGGCCAACAGGCGCAACACGGCGCTGATGTAGGTTCTGACCTGCGTATCCAAAGACTGTACGCCGTCAAAATACATTTTGTGGGCCGCAGGAGACATCTGTGTGGGAAGCCCCATTGCAGCATCACCCTGCGTCAGCCCATGGTGTGACTTTGTCATCAGATCAAGGGCTTGTTGCAGCTTGGCCTGGATCGGCGGGCGGTCAGCAGGCGCGGCCATGACCAAAAGGTTTGAAAACAAGGCGGTGCGCTGACTGAGCATGCGCTGGCGGCCACTGACATTGACCACGGCTGCGGTGCTTCTTTGCTCGGAGATCACCAAATGCAGGCTAAGCCAAGCCGCTGTGGACAAACTGGCTACCAAAGCCAATGCAGTCGCGTAGCGCCAGGTCAGCGACCGCGCCACGGTCGCATCGCCACTGGACTTGGGTGGGGTCGGAAGATTCAACATGGGCAAGCTTTGAATGGAGGGCGACAGATCATGATACTGGGTCTGTGGGGGGGGTGTCCATGATTGTGACAAAACTGTCTGTGCTCCACGCGATCCAAGGCAAGCCAGGGGCCACTAAGACGGGTTCTTGGGGGTGAGAAAATGAGACGGTTTTGCAGGGTGATGGTGCGAAGGGTCAGAATTTTGGATTACAATTTTCAGCGTCGGTCATTTGGTCGTTAGCGGGAATAGCTCAGTTGGTAGAGCGCAACCTTGCCAAGGTTGAGGTCGAGAGTTCGAGACTCTTTTCCCGCTCCAGTTTTCGTCTCGGGAAGCCATCGCTTCCCTTTTTTTTGAGACCGTTTCACTCCATCATGGCGCGATAGCAAATCGGTTATGCAGCGGATTGCAAATCCGTTCAGCCCAGTTCGACTCTGGGTCGCGCCTCCAGTTAAAGTCATTGATTTTGTTAGATTTTTAGACTGTTTTGAAAGTCACAAATCTGTAGCAAAACCGGTAAAAAAGTTGAAATAACGGTAGCATGTCGGCTGACCACTTCCACTGGGGCGGATTGGAATAGATCCTAACTGGTGAACATTCTGGTGCACAGCGCGACGATCAACATGAACCCCTTATCCGCTCTGCATGACCCAAGCCTGCTCAAGACCCACGGCCTGATCAACGGCCAGTGGCTTGCAGGCAGCAGCCGGTTTGACGTGCAGGACCCTGCCACGGGCATCAAGCTTGCCGATGTGGCCAACCTGGGCCCTGCGGATGCACAAGCGGCCATCGCCGCTGCCAACGCGGCCTGGCCGGCCTGGCGCACCAAGACCGCCAAAGATCGCTCCCACATTTTGCGCAAATGGTTTGACTTGCTGATGGCCCACCAGGAAGATTTGGGCCGGTTGATGACCGCTGAACAAGGCAAGCCTTTTGCTGAGGCCAAGGGCGAAGTGGCTTATGGTGCCAGCTTTGTCGAATGGTTTGCAGAAGAGGCCAAACGCATCAACGGTTTGACCTTACCCCAATTCGACAACAACCGCCGCCTGATGGTACTGAAGCAGCCCATCGGGGTGTGCGCTGCCATCACGCCCTGGAACTTTCCTTTGGCCATGATCACCCGCAAGGTGGCACCCGCACTGGCTGCTGGTTGCACGGTCATCGTCAAACCGTCCGAACAGACACCGCTGACCGCCTTGGCGGCTGCTGAGCTGGCGATACGCGCCGGCATGCCTGCGGGTGTGCTGAACATGCTCTGCGCCGACAACGCCAACTCGGTAGCCATTGGCAGGGTGCTGTGCGCCAGCAACGTGGTGCGCCATCTCAGCTTTACCGGATCGACCGAAGTGGGCCGCATGCTGATGGCGCAAAGCGCACCGACGGTCAAGAAGCTGTCGCTGGAGTTGGGTGGCAACGCGCCCTTCATTGTGTTTGACGATGCCGACATCGACAGCGCGGTTGAAGGTGCATTTGCCAGTAAATACCGCAACACGGGACAGACCTGCGTGTGTTCTAACCGCTTCTATGTGCAAGCCGGCATCTACGACCTATTCGTTGAGAAGTTTGCCGCCAAGGTGCGCACAGCCAAGGTGGGCAACGGTTTTTCAGAAGGCATTAACCAAGGCCCATTGATCGACGAGGCAGCACTGGCCAAAGTGCAATGCCACGTTGACGACGCGTTGGCCAAGGGCGGTCGCGTATTGGTCGGAGGCAAGCGTCTGAGATCCATAGGCTCGGGCCAATTCTTTGAGCCTACCGTCGTGGTTGATGCCACATCTGACATGCTATGCGCCCGTGAAGAAACGTTTGGCCCATTTGCGCCGGTGTTCAAGTTCACGACCGAGCAAGAGGCCATTGATGCCGCCAACAACACCGAGTTTGGTCTTGCCAGCTATTTCTATAGCCGCGACATGGGCCGTATTTACCGCGTGGCTGAGGCCCTTGAGTATGGCATGGTGGGCATCAACGTGGGCATTTTGGCCACCGAGCATGTGCCGTTTGGCGGTGTCAAGCAGTCCGGTCTGGGCCGCGAGGGATCGCATTTTGGCATGGATGACTATGTGGAGATCAAGTATCTGTGTATTGGGGATATCTTGCGATGAGCAGAATGTGGCGGATTAGAGCGTGGACAGCCACAATAATCATCCTGTTTTTGCAGATTGATTATGTAGTATTTGACAGAACACCCCAGTTAAACGAATCAAATTCACTGGCTCTCTAATCAAACGAATTTATTGCATTTTTTGCATCGCATTTTTCACCTAAAATTTCTGATTTTGATATCAAAACTTCAGGTTTTTCAGTTTGTAGTCAATCATTATCCCCTGCATCTGTTCATACCGGTTTTCTACCGCCAATTTGTTGGGCGCAACGCCACAATTGTGTCTGGTTTGTCTGGTTTGTCTGGTTTGTCTGGTTTGTCTTGCTCCTCATTTCTTGAACACAATCCTTGGGACTGTTCACGTTTTTGGCTCCGTCTTTGGCCAAAGAAGCTTTGCAACAGGACCGTGCTGCTGGATGCCAACAAGCCCCCTTGCACGCAAGTGTGATGGTTCAATTGCCTGGACGCAAACAGATTGACCACCGACCCCGCAGCACCGGTTTTGGGGTCAAAGGCCGCAAAAACGACGCGTTGCAGGCGGGCGTTCAGCATGGCTCCGGCGCACATGGCGCAAGGCTCTAGCGTGACAAACAGTTCACAGTCAGGCAGGCGGTAGTTTCCCAGCAACTGGCCCGCTGCACGCAAGGCCAAAATTTCGGCGTGGGCACTGGGGTCATGGTGGGTGATGGGGGCGTTGCGCGCCACCGCGATGATGCAGCCGCCCCTCGTCACCACCGCGCCTACCGGAACCTCGCCGGCTAAGGCAGCCAACTCGGCCTGGTCCAGCGCACGCTGCATGGCCTCTTCATCGGTTATCACGTTGCCCATTCCACCTGCCCTTGACTGCGGGCCATGAACGCAAGCGCTTGATTGAAAAAATAAGTTTTATACTCGATATTAACATCCAAGATCGCCTAACATGCAGTATCATTGCGCTATAGAGCATAATTATCCAATATAAATTAAGTTAAAAATTTATTGTGTTAATTGTGTTTGTTGTGTGAATACCCCCCGCAGACGGGGGGCTGAATGTGACCGATTTTGCCGGACAATCCGCCCCCCATGAACGTCCCTATCCGATCTTTGGCCGAATGGCTCTTGTTTTGTGAGCGCCTGCATCCACAGACCATCGACATGGGGCTTGACCGTGTCAGGCAAGTGGCTCAGCGCATGGGGCTTGCGTTTGACTGCCCTGTGTTCACCGTCGCAGGCACCAATGGCAAAGGCTCAAGCTGCGCCATGCTCGAGTCCATCTACCTGCAGGCGGGTTACCGTACCGGTGTCTATACATCGCCCCACCTGGTGCATTTTGAAGAGCGCTTGCGCCTAGACGGCGTGGCGGTTGATGCCGATGCCCTGGCGGCGGCTTTTTCACGCGTCAACCAGGCCAGACAAATGCCTGATGGGCATGGGGGGGGGGGTGGAGATGTGTCGCTCACTTTTTTTGAGTTTTCAACCCTGGCCATCCTGGACGTGATGCAGCGGCATTGTCCCGATGTCGTGATTTTGGAGGTGGGCCTGGGTGGGCGACTCGATGCCGTCAACGTGGTGGATGCCGACTGTGCCATTTTGACCAGTATCGACATCGACCACACGGCGCTGCTGGGCGATAGCCGTGAGGCCATCGGACTTGAAAAGGCCGGCATCATGCGCGGTGGCCGGCCCGTGGTGGTCAGCGACCCCCTGCCGCCCCACAGTGTGACCGAGCACGCACGGCAGTTAGGGGCCGATTTGTGGCAAGCAGGGGTGGACTTTGTAAGCGATGGTGACGTGCAGCAGTGGCGTTGGACGGGACGAGGACGGCGTTACGGCGGCCTGGCGTATCCCGCTTTGCGCGGGGCCAACCAATTGGTGAATGCCGCAGGCGTGCTGGCGGCTCTCACGGCTTTGCGTGACCGTCTGCCTGTGTCGGCGCAGGCCGTGCGCAGCGGCTTGGCATCTGTCCAACTACAGGGGCGTTTTCAGATCATCCCGGGTCAGCCCACACTGGTGCTGGATGTGGCGCACAACCCCCATGCGGCGGCGGCGCTGGCGGCCAACCTGGATGCGATGGGTTATTTTGCAAGAACCCATGCCGTGGTGGGGGTGATGGCCGACAAAGACTTTGACGGGATGCTACGCTTTTTAAGCCCCCTGATCGACCGGTGGTACTTGACCGATCTGCCCACCCCCCGAGCGGCGCAGGCAGCGCACCTGATGACGGTATGGCAATCACAAAACCAGCGACACGATGCCAAGGCCCAGGCCTTTGCCAGCCCCAGTTTGGCCTTGCAATCGGCTAAAAATTCAGCAAAACCCACTGATAGAATCCTTGCGTTTGGGTCGTTTTATACTGTAGGCGCTCTCTTGCAGGGCTGTTTTTAGGAAGTTTCGGGCAGTTCTACACGTTTTTGCATACCACGGGCCCCTTTCTGGCTGCCTTGTCCATTCATTCCTTCTTGGTTCGTCCACACTTACCCCAGCATGGCATTTTTCAAGTTTCGCCAGTCCAGCGATGCCCCCAAGAGCACAGCCCCGGCGGAAAGTGTGGAGCGAATGCGCCAGCGCGCCATCCATCGCCTGATCGGTGCGTCTTTATTGGTGTTGCTGGGTATTTTTGGCTTTCCTCTGTTGTTTGACCGGCAACCGCGCCCGATCCTGATGGATATGCCTATCGACATTCCGGACAAAGACCGCGTGTTGCCGTTGGCCGCACCCAAGGTGTCGTCCACAACGGTTACTCCGCCCGCGTTGGCTGCGTCCACATCCACATCGGTCACCACCACCCCAGAGGCCCTCATCATCAATGAGACTGAGGAGATTCGGCCTTCCGTTTTGCGCCATGGTGACACCAAAGAAGCCGCCCTGTCGCATGAACAACCGCCCACGTTGCCGCCCGTTCCCACCACGACTGCGGGAACGCCCCGCTTTATCGTTCAAATGGGCGCTTTTGAGGGGGATGTCCAAGTGCGTGATCTTCGCCTCAAGCTCGAACGCGCAGGCTTCAAGACCTATATTCACGTGGCGGACACCAAAGACGGCAGGCGCACGCGGGTGCGCGTGGGGCCGTTTGCAGACCGGGCTGATGCAGCCCAAGCTGCCCACAAGATCAAGGCGCTCAATCTGCCTGCGATCGTGCTGACTTTGTGATCTTGAACATGTGGCATCCCTGGCATCGCACCCGATGATCTCTGCTCTGGACTGGCTATTTTTGGCGGTGTTGCTGGGGTCACTGCTATTGGGTATGTGGCGGGGACTTGTCTATGAGACTTTTTCCCTGATGGGGTGGGTAGCGGCTTTTGTACTGGCCAGGTGGTTAGCACCGGTTGCGGCACAGCATTTGCCCATGAACGGAGCCAGCGATGTGCTGCGCTACGCAGTTGGTTTTGCACTGGTGTTTGTGGCCACTCTGGTACTGGGTGGGCTGATGGCCGTTTGGCTTAAAAACATGATCCAATCGGTCGGATTGCGGCCCGTTGACCGTGCCCTTGGGGGGGCATTTGGACTGCTGCGCGGGGTTTTTTTGCTCTTGTTAGCCACCGTGCTGGCGGCCATGACACCTTTCAAGTCCGACCCCCAATGGCAGCATTCCCATGGTGTGCGCCTTTCTTTTGCCCTGCTTAAAAGCATTCGCCCCATGTTGCCCCGCGACTTGGACAGGTTGATGCCAGCCTGATTCAATCCCCGCTGTGTTACCCCCAACAGCTCCAACAAGGATGAGATAACGATGTGTGGAATCGTCGGCGTGGTCAGTCATGCCTCGGTCAATCAGTTGCTTTACGATGCCTTGCTGCTTTTGCAGCATCGCGGCCAAGATGCCGCCGGCATCGTGACACAGAAAGACTGCAAGTTTTTTATGCACAAGGCCCGTGGCATGGTGCGCGATGTTTTTCGCACCCGCAACATGCGGTCATTGCTAGGCTCGTGCGGGTTGGGTCAGGTGCGCTACCCCACGGCGGGCAGTGCTTTTAGCGACGACGAAGCCCAGCCTTTTTATGTGAACGCGCCGTTTGGCATCGTGCTGGTTCACAACGGCAACCTGACCAACACACCGGCTCTGCGATCACAGTTGTTCAGTGCGGACCATCGCCACATCAACACCGGCAGTGACTCTGAGGTTCTTCTCAACGTCCTGGCCCACGAGATCGAAGCCACCACCCGTGGTCAGCCCCTCACGCCCCAGCATGTGTTTACGGCAGTGCAACAGGTACACCGGCGTATTCAAGGGTCTTATGCCGTGATCGCGATGATCTCTGGCCACGGGGTTTTGGCCTTTCGTGACCCCTTCGGGATCAGGCCTTTGTGCCTAGGGTATGCCGACAATACCTGGATGTTGGCCAGCGAATCCGTCGCACTTGAGGGTACCGGCCACCGATTGGAGCGCAACATCGCCCCCGGCGAGGCCGTCTGGATCGACCTGTCGGGCCACATCCATAGCCAGCAATGCGCCGCTCATCCTGTGCTGTGCCCCTGCATTTTTGAGTTTGTCTATCTGGCCCGCCCTGATTCCGTGATGGACGGCATTTCGGTCTATCAAGCACGCCTTAACCTGGGTGAGGCCCTGGCCAAGCGCGTCGTTTCGACCATTCCACCCAACGAAATCGATGTGGTCATACCCATCCCTGAGTCCAGCCGCCCCAGCGCGGCACAGGTGGCGCAGTTGCTGGGGCTGCCCTACCGTGAAGGTTTCGTCAAAAACCGCTACGTGGGTCGCACCTTTATCATGCCCGGGCAGTCGGTTCGCAAGCAGTCGGTGCGGCAAAAACTCAATGTCATTCCCAGCGAGTTCAAGGGCCGCAATGTGCTGCTGGTCGATGACTCGATCGTTCGCGGTACCACCAGCCGCGAGATCGTCCAGATGGCGCGTGATGCCGGTGCCCACAGGGTCTATATGGCCAGCGCTGCCCCGCCGGTGCGCTACCCCAACGTCTATGGCATTGACATGCCCACCCGCCAAGAGCTGGTGGCGCACGATCGCACCTTAGCGCAGATTGCCTCCGTCATTGGCTGCGATGCGCTGATCTACCAGGATATCGAGGGCATGAAAAAAGCCATTGGGGTACTTAACAGCCAGATCACGCGTTTTGACGCATCGTGCTTTGACGGGGTGTATGTGACCGGCAACATCACGCTAGAAGACATCGTTCAACAAAACGCTCACCGCACAGGCGCGGGCAACCCTCAAGATGAGGAAGACTAACCCTGTCTGCCGTGGCCTTGTGTCTGCGGCCCATCATTGCATCTTTCTATCATTGCTTTGTATCCTTTCTGACCCCACGTTTTCTGACCCTCTTTTCTGGACACCCTTATGACTGACGGCAGCGTTTCTCCCATCATCGCTTTCAGGCAGGTCAATCTCTGGTCTGACACCCACGGGCATGTGCTGCGCGACATCGACCTTGTGGTAGCCAAGGGTGAGCGCATCGTGATCCTCGGGCCAGCAGGGTCTGGCAAATCCACCCTGATCCGCTGCATCAACCGTCTGGCAGAGCACCAGCAGGGCCAACTGACCGTCTGTGGCATTGAACTGGGCAACGATGCCAAAATGACCCGACTGGTGCGCCAGCAGGTTGGCATGGTGTTTAGACAGATCAACTTGTTTGGGCACTTGCGTGTGCTTGAAAACCTGACACTGGCACCGGCCTGGGTTCGCAAAATGCCCAAAAAAGAGGCTGAGGAACGGGCGATGCAACAGCTCGATCGCGTTCACCTGACGGATGTGGCTCACTGCTACCCGGGGCAGCTTTCGGGCGGCGAACAGCAGCGTGCCGCCATTGCCCGCGCCCTGTGTCTAAACCCCCAGGTTTTGCTGCTGGACGACCCCACCGGCGCACTGGCCCCTGACATGGTCAAAGAGGTGCTGGATGTGATGATCGGTCTGGCCAGCGATGGCTTGACCCTGCTGTGTGTCACCCACGAGATGGGATTTGCCAAGGCTGTCGCCGACCGCGTGGTTTTGATGGATCAAGGACAGATCGTCGAACAAAACAACCCGCATGACTTTTTTGACCATCCCAAAAACAAACGCAGCAAAGAATTCTTGTCCAAAATGGTTGGGAATTAACCCTTAGATACTTTGTCGTAGTTATTTGTTATTGTTTGTTTGTTTGTTTATTATTTATGTAAGCAGAGTAAATCAATGGCTTGCATCTAAAAGTAACTGTGTCGCTGATTGCGTCGCCGATAGGTGGGTTTTTATAGACATCTTCTCATTGTTATTGTTATTGACTTTGATTATTATGACCGTTCAAGCTATATTCGATACTTTTTGTTTGCCAGAAGGCAGTTCGCCCGTAGCCTGTGTGGATGTGGGGGGGTCCAAAGTGGCCGTGAATGTGGCCGATGACCGTGGCATTCGCGGCACTGTGGTCGAGCCTACCGCCACTTCGGGTGAAAACCGCGCCCTGGCCGATCAGATCATCCGGTTGATTGGCCAAAGCTGTGATCGTGCAGGTGTGGCGCTGTCAGACATCGCGCAGGTGGGGGTGTCGTCTTGCGGACCGTTTGTGCTGCGAGACGGCTTGGTTGAACTGGCCGCTCCCAACTTGTGCGGTGGCCTGGCGGGTGTCGCTCGGGGCCTGCCCAACCATTGGCAAACTGCCCTGCTTGAGGCCCCACTACGCGACCAATTTGCCTGCGTCAGGGTCGAAAACGACGGCATCGGTGCGCTGGAGGCCGAGCGCCGCTGGGGTGCCCTGCAAACAGACGGCCAGCCCCTGGCCAACTGCGCTTATGTGACGTGGAGCACCGGCATCGGCACCGGCCTGTGCGTGGATGGGCGGGTTTTGCGTGGCAAAAACGGCAATGCCGGCCACGCAGGGCATTTGTTTGTCAGCACCCATAGCGACGCGCTGTGTGGCTGCGGCAACTTGGGCGACGTGGAGGGTCTGACGGGCGGCAATGCCATCGCAAGGCGCTTTGCGGCGCAGGGCTACGCGGATGCTGCGATGCTTTTTGACGCAGTCTATGCGGGCGACACCCACGCCATTGCCATCGTCGACGGCCTGTGCGAGGTGCTGGGGCGGATGCTCTACAACCTGATCGTGACCCTGGACTTGACCCGCATCAGCCTGGGCGGCAGCGTGTATTGGCATCATCGCGACTACCTGCTGATGCGCCTGCGTTCGGTCATTCACGGCAAGTTGCGTGCGCTAACCGATGGGTGTGAACTGGTCAGTGCCGGACTGGGTGAACGTGTGGGTGACCTGGGTGCGCTGGCACTGGTGGTGTGACAGGTACCGTCTAGGCCCTTTGTGTCATCGGTCTTGCGCCAACGGCCCTTGGCCTGGCTGGTGTCAGGTCAGGCCTTTCCGCCGGTGACACGGGCCAGGGGCCAGGACACCGATGCCCCCGGACTGCTGTGTGCGGGCGCAGACCTGGGGGTTGATACCCTGCTGCGCGCCTATCGGCACGGCATCTTTCCGTGGTATGGACGCGGGCAGCCTATTTTGTGGTGGAGTCCTGACCCCCGCATGGTGCTGGACGTGGCTCAGTTCAGGCTGCACCCGTCGCTGCTGAAAACCCTGAAAAAATTCAGCCGGTTGCCAACCTGTCAGATCAGGGTGGACACGGCTTTTGCTGAGGTGATGACGGCGTGTGCCAACAGCCCCAGACAGGGACAGTTTGACACCTGGATATTGCCCGAGATGATCGAGGCCTACATCGCCCTGCACCGTGCGGGTTATGCCCACAGCGTAGAGACCTGGATCGACGGCCAACTGGCGGGCGGACTGTATTGCGTTGGCATAGGAAGGGCCGTGTTTGGTGAGTCGATGTTTCACCACGTGACCGATGGGTCCAAAATTGCGCTGGCGGCGCTGATCTGTCTGTGCCGTCAATGTCACGTTTTACGGGTGGATTGCCAGCAAAACACCCGTCACTTGCAGTCGATGGGTGCCTGTGAGGTGTCACGTGCCAGCTTTGTGGGGCAGTTGCCCGGGTTGGTGCAGCAGACACCACCGGTGTGGCAATTTGGCCCCGAATATTGGGGTCATCTGTGGCGTGTTGATTGACGGATCAAGTCTGACGCACCAGGGCCAACTTTTGAACCAACGGACAAGGAGCTGGCCCACCGGTGAGCAGCGGTCCCACACGGGCATCGTGGCTGGCAATGACCAGCGTGGCCTCTGACGCTTGCGCCGCTTGTAGCAGCATCTGCATGGCATCGCGGGCAGCATCGTCATCCAGACTGGCGGTAGGCTCATCAGCCAGGATCAACAGGGGGCGCAACAGTACGGCACGCGCCAAGGCCACACGCTGGGCCTGACCGCCCGACAACCGGGCCGGCAGACGCTCACACAGGTGATCAACACCCAGCCAATGCAGGCAGTTTTGGATGCGTGCGGTGTCGCAAGGCTGGCCAACCGCCCAATAGACCAGCGCCAGGTTTTGCTGAACGGACAAGGATGCGCTCAAATGCAGGTGCTGTGGCAAAAAGCCTATGGTTTGCGCCCGCCAGGCATCAGACGCTGCATGGCTGAGCGTGTTCATGGCTTGGCCGGCCACAGTCAAAACGCCCGAGGTGGGCTTGACCAGGGCCGCCACCAAGGCCAGCCAGGTGGATTTGCCGCAACCGGAGGGGCCGCTGATGAGCAACACCGAACCCCGTGCCACCTGCACATCGGCAAAGGCCAGGGCCGGGCCATCAGGGTACTGGTAGGTCAAGGATGCGCTTTGAATCATCATGATGCAGAGGTCTCTCTAAAATCGGTCTCGATTATTTGCCACGTCGGCCAAGTCCTGTGTTGTTTTTACGGATCAGGATCACTTGGCGCGGATCTCAGGATGACACATTCTTCGCATTTGCACTTGCACGACACCCAACACGCACCCCCATCACCCCCACCCACTCCCCAACCGGCCACCACGACGGTGCTTTGCTGGCCCGCTTGGCAAAGGGTTTTGGGCGTGCTGCCTGTGCTCGTGCTGCTGTGGCTGGCTGTGGTGTGGGCCACAGAATGGTCCCCGATGTGAACGCAAGACACCTGGAACGTGACGGGGCCTGCGGGCAGTGACCTCCAAATGATGTACGACAGCATCGGCCCACTGGCTGCGGGGATGCGTTTGACCCTTCCATAATAAAGTGATGAGACTTTTTAAGGGCTTTTTGCATCGCTTGTCTGCGGACTGCCGCATGGCTAACCCGGCCACACTCTGGGCCTGCGTGCTGTTTGCCCCCTTTGATCCTTAACCTTTGACCCCCCTGCCCCTCCATCCTCACACCCCATGCGAAAAACCCTGATATCTGTGATGACTGTGATGACCGTCCTGTGGCTGTCGGCTTGCGATATGCTGGGGCTGGGTCCAGACCCCAAAATTATCCAGCGCGAAGCCGAGGCCAAGGCCATCGGTGGGGCTTGCCGTTACGGAATGCGCGGCATTGAGGACTGCTACACGCTGAACAAAGGCATCAACAAAGCCGCTATTTTTGACGGCTGGCGCGAGATGGATGTCTATATGCGCGAGAACAAAATAGAAGGCATCAAGGCCCAAATTGCGCCACCACCCCCAACGCCGCCCAAGCCCCCGGCTGTACCTGCATCGGACGCAGTCGAAGAGATCATCACCGAGGCTCCGCGCAAAGCTGCTCACTGACAATCCATACGGTCAAAAACCGCCACACTCTCAACGTGGGCTGTGTGAGCAAACATATTGACCACACCCGCCCCCGCACACCGATAGCCAGCCTGGTGTACCAGCAGACCGGCATCCCGGGCCAGCGTTGCGGGGTTGCAACTGACATAGACGATCCGATCGGGCGGTCGCCAGTCACCGTCTCCCTGCGGCGGCTGGTGCAGTTGTGCCAAGGCTTTGACCAGGGCAAAAGCGCCCTCACGAGGGGGGTCAAGCAGCCATTTGTCAGCCACACCGTCTTGGACCAATCGCTCTGGTGTCATCGCAAACAAATTGCGAGACTCAAAAACAGTAGCGCACAATGCCCTGTTCATAGGCATCATCGCCCTGTTGGCTTGGTTGGTCTGGTAGTTGGTGCGCGCTCTGCCCACCAGTGCAGCGCTACCCTCAACGCCCAAGACCTCGTGCGCACGGGTGGCCATGGGCAAAGTGAAGTTGCCCAGGCCGCAAAACCAGTCGATCACCCTGTCGGTCGGCTGAATGTCCAACTGACGTATCGCCAGGGACACCAGCACTTGGTTGATCAACGGATTAACCTGCGTGAAATCTGTCGGTCTGAAGGGCACGACCACGCCAAACTCTGGCAATGTGTAGCGCAATGTGGCGGCTTTTGCATCGTGATCACCATCACCATCACCATCACCATCACCATCACCATCGGCATCGGCCTCTTGCAGATGCACCGTCTCAGGCCCACCAGGCTGTAGCCACCACTGCACACCGGGGTGCAGGCTTGCAAACAGGCGCAGCTTATTCTGGTCGGTGGTGCTCAAAGGCTCAAGATGGCGCAATACCAAGGCTGTGACTGTATCCCCACAGGCCAGTTCAATTTGGGGACAGGTGCGTACCGCATCCAGTGACAAGATCAGGCTGCGCAAAGGCAATAGCATGGCGCTGACGTGCGGCGGCAAGACGGGGCAGACCGTCATGTCGGCCACATAGCTGCTTTTGCGCTCATGAAACCCTACCAGCACGGTGTTTTTTTTGGGAACATGGCGCACAGACAGCCTGGCCCGGTAACGATAGCCCCAGGCGGTGCCCTCGACGGGTCTGAAAATCAAGCAGGGGCGAACTTTGCCCAAATGCCACAAGGTATCTTCAAGCAACCTTTGCTTCATGGCCACTTGAGCGCTCGGGTGAAGATGTTGCAATTTGCAGCCGCCACAGGCCCCCGGGTGCAGACCAAAATGCGGACAGTGAGGCGCTACCCTTTGCGACGATGCGCGATGCAGGGCCGTCAGGATGCCCTGCTCCCAGTTGTTTTTGCAACGGTGGATGCGGGCGCTGACGTGTTCAAACGGCAAGGCACCTTCAATAAAGACAACCTTGCCACCTTCGGTGCGGGCCACGCCCTGGGCATCTTGGTCAAGCGACTCCACTTGCAGCCACGGGGTGCAAGCACCGCAGGCCCCGTTGGCAGAGCGATCAGCCGACGTGACGCAAACAACCGTGGGGTCATTCATCGGTCAAACGGTCAGCGGGCGGGCAAAAACTTGGCAGGGTCAACCGGCTTGCCCTGGCGACGAAGCTCAAAGTGCAACTTGACACGGTCGGAATCGCTGTTGCCCATGGTGGCGATTTGTTGGCCTTTTTGCACAGCCTGATCTTCTTTGACCAGCAAAGTATGGTTGTGGGCGTAGGCCGTCAAAAAGACATTGTTGTGTTTGAGGATGATCAGATTGCCGTAGCCACGCAGGCCGGCCCCTACGTAAACCACCCGCCCTTCGGCTGCAGCCAAGACGGGGTCGCCGGTTGTGCCAGAGATGTCCAATCCTTTGTTTTTCACTTCGTCAAAACCTGCCAGAATGACACCGCCTGCGGGCCATGCCCAGACGATGTCGGCCTCAGGTGTAACAGGTGCGACGCGAAGACTGGATGGGGCAGCGATGCCGGCAGACGACGCAGCACCTGACGCAGCCAGAGCACTGGCTGTGGCGACAGGACGGGTCACGGGGCGAATAAATACCTCTGCGGGCGCAGTGGGCGACGCAGGTGGTGTAGCAGGCGGCGCAACCCGCAGCACCTGTCCAACCTCCAGGCGATTGGGATTGTCCAGGTGGTTCCATCGGGCGATGTCTTGGTAGGTTTGCCCATTTTCAAGGGCAACGCGGATGAGGGTGTCGCCGGGCTTGACGGTGTAATACCCGGGCTTGCCCGCGTTCTCTGCACCCGGGGGCTGCCGGACGGCAGGGGCTTTGACCGGTGCAAGCAGGACAGGATTGACGCGAGGTGACCGGTCTTCAACCGGTGCATGGTTAAGACGGGTTGAACTGCAAGCCGCCAGTTCTAGCACAACCAGCACAACAAGACCACAACGGACCCAAAATACTAGTCGATTCAATCCCATACAACACACCCCATCATGCAATGCCAGATTTTAGGGGGACAAATTGGACTGCATCCATCACGGTTTGGTGACAGCCCCGTGCGGTTTTGTCGATCACCACCAAGGCCTGTCCGGCCTGTTTGTCGGCCCCTTGCGATACCGGTGCCACCAGGCGGGCACCCACAGCCAATTGGTCGATCCAAGCCGCAGGCACGGCATCACCGCCTGCAGCCGCAATGATGCCTGCGTAAGGTGCACCTGCGGCGTAACCGGCCATGCCGTCGCCAAATACAAGATGAACATGTGGCAGGCGCATGGGGCGCAGGTTGTTGCGAGCCTTGGCGTGCAAGCCGCGCAAACGCTCAATGGTGTAAACCTCAGAGGCCAGCAGGCCCAGCAGGGCGGCCTGGTAACCGCAACCGGTTCCGATCTCAAGCACTCGCCCCAAAGGACGGTCTAACCCCTGGCACAGAAGCTCAAGCATGTGCGCAACCACGCCAGGTTTTGAAATGGTTTGACCCAAACCAATGGGCAAGCAGGTGTCTTCGTAAGCCTGACTGGCCAACGCCGTATCGACAAACCGGTGGCGTTCAACGATGCCCATGGCATGAAGTACACGGGGGTCAGTCACCCCCTGTTGCGACAATCGGCGAACCATATGCTGACGTACGGCGGCAGAGTCCAGGCCCAGTCCGTGGGCAGGCTGGACGGTTCGATGGGCTGATCCTGCAAAACGACTGGCTGAAAGCACGGGTTTGATGGGGGGCGCAGCAGGCCTGATCATGTCCAGACGCACCGGAAAAACGGGCCGTCTGGCGGCATCGGCGGGGCGCTTGTTCGCCATCAAACACCCGCCACAACACAGAGTTTGGCGACTGTTTGCGTCCAGTCTGCCAAGCGGTCGTGATCGGTCAGGTCGATCTGTAGCGGGGTGACCGACACCTGGTGGTGCGCCGTGGCATAAAAATCAGTGCCGGGGGCGTTGTCCATGGCAGGGCCAGCAGACCCGATCCAGTACATCGTGTCACCGTGGGGGTTTTGTTGGGTCACAACAGACTCTGCGGCGTGACGACGACCCAGACGGCACAGGCTGCAAGGCCCCAATTGCGATCGAGGCAAATTGGGAATATTGACATTGAGCAGCCACGGTGTGCGGGCGATCTGGCCCTGGGCCGACAGGCCCTGCACAAAGTCACGCGCAAACGAGGCCGCTGCATCCAGGTGCAGCCAGTCTCTGTCCACCTGCGAAAACGCAATGGCGGGTACGCCAAACAGATAGCCTTCCATGGCTGCACCCACCGTGCCCGAGTAAAGGGTGTCGTCGCCCATGTTGGCACCGTTGTTGATGCCTGACACGACCAAATCAGGGCGATAGTCGATCAAGCCGGTCAAGGCAATGTGTACGCAATCAGCCGGCGTGCCATTGACGAACCTAAAGCCATTGACGGCGCGGCGAACATACAGCGGGGCCTGAAGTGTCAGGGCGTTGGACTTCGCACTGTTGTTTTGTTCAGGGGCGACGACTTCAACGTCGGCCACCGCCCTCAGGGCTTCATACAGGGCCACGATGCCGGGGGCCTGGTAACCATCGTCATTGGAGATCAAAATTTTCATCATCGGGCTATTTGGGCGCAAATTGTAGGGGGCAAGGCAGACTGACCTCAGTCAGACGTTATTATTGCCAACCCCAGCCCCCAACGGTTACGTCATGGGTTGCTCCGTTTTTCACCCAATTTTTCACCCAATTTTGTTTTTATTCTTTTTTTCGGATTCACGATGACCCTAGAACGTACCCTCTCCATCATCAAACCTGACGCAGTTGCCAAAAACGTCATCGGCCAGATTGCTGCCCGTTTTGAGACCGCCGGTCTCCAAATTGTTGCCGCACGGATGCTGCACCTGTCCCGCCAGGAAGCCCAGGCTTTTTATGCCGTCCACAAAGACCGGCCTTTTTTTGGGGCGCTGGTTGATTTCATGGTTTCAGGGCCGGTCATGGTGCTGGTTTTGGAAGGCAACAACGCCATCCTTAAAAACCGTGATCTGATGGGAGCCACCAACCCCAAACAAGCCAGACCCGGCACCATTCGCGCTGATTTTGCCGACAGCATTGATGCCAACGCCGTCCATGGCTCTGACAGCGCGGCCAACGCCGCCGCTGAAGTGGCCTTTTTCTTCCCCCACATGAACATTTATTGACGTTGATTCACATTGATTCACGTTGCTAGAGCGGTCTGGCCCGATCATCAAGAGCAGCACGTACCCCTCCATGACCCTGATGTCCCCCGACTCCGTCACGCCCACTCGGGTCAATTTGCTCAATTTTGACTTGGACGGTCTGGCGGACTTTTGCGAGCACCTGGGTGAAAAACGCTTCAGGGCGGTGCAGTTGTTTCGATGGATTCACCAAAGGGGCGATCCGGGAGCTTGTCAGTTTGACCAGATGAGTGACCTGGCAAAAAGCTTACGGGTCAAGCTTCAGGCCGTTGCCACGGTGTCCCCCCTGCCGGTGGTGTCTCAGCACATCTCAACCGACGGAACCATCAAATGGCTGTTTGATGTGGGCGATGCCAATGCCATCGAAACCGTCTTTATCCCCGAGCTTGGCCGTGGCACTTTGTGTGTATCGTCCCAGGCCGGTTGTGCGATGGGCTGTCGATTTTGTGCCACGGGCCACCAGGGGTTCAGCCGCAACCTCTCAACCGGCGAGATCATTGCCCAGTTGTGGTTTGCAGAGGGGTTTTTGCGGCAGCATTCACAGTCACATGGACACAGCGACGATCGCAGCGATCGCGTCGTGACCAACGTGGTACTGATGGGCATGGGTGAGCCTTTGCAAAACTATGACGCGCTGCTGCCGGCCTTGCGGGTGATGACCTGCGACCACGGCTATGGCCTGTCCAGGCGGCGCGTCACGGTATCTACGTCCGGCATCGTTCCCATGATGGACAGGCTGGCGCAGGATTGTCCGGTGGCGCTCGCCGTGTCGCTGCACGCGCCCAACGATGTTTTGCGTGACCAACTGGTGCCTTTGAATCTTAAATATTCGCTGCACGACCTGCTGTCGGCCTGCCTGCGCTACCTGGCCCATGCCCCTCGCGATTTCATTACCTTTGCTTACTGCCTGTTGGACGGGGTCAATGACGGGGACGAACATGCGCGCCAACTGATTCAACTGATGCAAACAGTGCGCACCCATAGCCGTGCAGGGGTAGGGTGCAAGTTCAATTTGATCCCGTTTAACCCCTTTCCAGACTCTGGTCTGCGGCCCTCCAGCCCCGAACGAACACAGTCGTTTGCCCGTATTCTGAATGCTGCTGGCATCACCACCACCGTGCGCAAAACACGCGGCGGCGACATCGACGCGGCCTGCGGCCAACTGGCTGGCGACATCAGGGACCGAACCCGTGTGCAGCAGCGCATGGAGCGTCTGCATCGGCCCAGGTTTTTACACCAGGAGTCTGCAACATGACACAACGCGCATGGATAAACCCGGGCCGCACCGGACAGGTCGTGGCGGCGTGGCTGTTGGCTCTTTGGCTGTCCGCTCTTGGCTTGTCAGCACTTTTTGGGTGCGCCAGTTCTCCTGATGCCCCCGATTCCGGTGACCGGATAACCGACTCTGACGAGTCCGGTGTGAGGAAACGTGCCCGCATCCGGCTTGAGCTTGCCCTAGGCTACCTTGAGCAGGACAAGACCACGATTGCCCTGGACGAGATCAAACAAGCCATCATCGCGGACCCCAATTTTGCAGATGCTTACAGCTTGCGTGGACTGATCTACATGCGGCTGCATGATTTTGGTATCGCCGAGGCCAGCTTTCACAAGGCCTTGTCCATCAGCCCGGATGACCCCAATGTGATGCATAACCTGGGTTGGCTCAAATGCCAGCAGGCACTTTACCCAGAGGCCTTTCAATTGTTCTCGCAGGCCATAGCCATGCCGCTGTATGGCGAACGCGCAAAAACCTGGATGGCGCAAGGGCTGTGTCAGGTGCGGGCCGGTTTACGAGCAGATGCCGAGCAAAGCCTGCTCAAAGCCTATGAATACGATGCCGCCAACCCCGTGACCGGCTACAACCTGGCCCATGTTTTGTTTCAGAACGCTGACTATCTGCGCGCTCGGTTTTACATCCGGCGACTGAACAACAGCGAATTTGCCAACGCCGAGTCCCTGTGGCTGGGCATCAAGATCGAGCACAAATTAACCAATAACGAGGCTCTGCTACAACTGGCCAACCAGCTTGAAAAACGCTTTTCGCAATCGCGTGAGGCCACCGCCCTCCATCAAGGTGCTTTCGATGAATGATCAGACACAGACCGATTTCAACGTCACGTCGGGTCCTGCCGGCACAGATGTCTCTGCAGGTGCCCAACTGCAAGCTGCTCGCATGGCCGCTGGCCTGACCCTGGATGACCTGTCTGGCATGCTCAAAGTCTCTGTCAAAAAACTGGAGGCGCTTGAGGCCAACCGCCCGGACCTCTTGCCCGATGTGGTGTTTGCCAGGGCACTGGCCGCCAGTGTTTGTCGCATCTTGAAGATCGACCCCGCGCTTGTTTTGGCCCAGTTACCGGCACTCAGTGGGCATCCGGTGATCCCGACAAGTGACACCGTGGAGCACGATGCTGCCACAGACCACACCGGTGACGGCGCGTGGTATGCATTGACCACGCAATTACCTAAGTCCATTTTGGCGGGCTTGCTGGTTTTGGTTGTGGGCATTGTGGTCATGCTGCTGTGGCCCCATCACCCTGATGGCATGGATGCCGTTGAAGCCGTTGAACCCGATCGCGTTGCTACCGACGATGTTCCCAATGCAGCAGACGTGAACAACACCGGGGTGACCGGGTCGATCGGGGACACCCCCCATGAGGCAGAGGGTGATTCAGCACAGATCCTGGCACCACAGGCCGTTTTGCCAGCGAGCGCCCCTATGTTATCGGCCAGCGTTGCCTTCGTTTCTGCGCCGGTTTCTGCACCACCCAAAGTCCTGTCACCCGTTCGGGCAGCCTCGGTGCCGTTGCCGACCTCGTCGATGGCTGCGGGCATTTTGGGGCTACACGCCCAGGGGCCTTCCTGGGTGGAAGTGACCGATGCAGCGGGTGCTGTGTTGCTTAGCCGCATTCTGGCCGAAGGTGAACAGATCGCGGTATCAGGCACTTTGCCTCTGTCCGTGGTGGTGGGCCGCTCTGATGCCGTGTCCGTCACCGTCAGGGGCCGGCCTTTGGACGTTGCAGCCTGGTCCAATGGCAGCGTGGCACGCTTTCAGGTGAAGTAATTGACTGACGTGCCGATTGATTCTGCGCCTGTTGATTCTGCCGTGCCGCGCCAAACACGTCAGGCCAGCGTCACCTGGCAAGGGCGCAGTGTCTTGATCGGGGGATCTGCCCCCGTCAGCGTTCAGTCCATGACCAACACCGATACGGCAGACGTGAACAGCACGGTGGCACAGGTGGCAGCGCTGGCGCAGGCCGGTTCTGAGCTGGTGCGCCTGACGGTCAATACGCCTGAGGCCGCACAGGCCGTGGCGGTGATACGCGACCAACTCGACGGCATGGGCATTGATGTGCCCCTGGTGGGCGACTTTCATTACAACGGTCACCGGCTGTTGGCCGACTATCCACAATGCGCACAGGCGCTGTCCAAATACCGGATCAATCCTGGCAATGTGGGCAAAGGCGACAAGCACGATCGGCAATTCAGTTGGATGATCGAGGCAGCCATTCGTTACGACAAGGCCGTTCGGATCGGCGTGAACTGGGGCAGTTTGGACCAAGAACTGTTGGCCCGCCTGATGGATCAAAACCGCCGCCTTGCCAGCCCCCGCGACATCCGGTCTGTGACTTGCGAGGCACTCATCGGCTCGGCGCTCGACTCTGCTGCGCGGGCTGTGGCGATTGGCTTGAACCCCGATCAGATCATCTTGTCGTGCAAGGTTAGCGCGGTTCCAGACTTGATCACCGTCTATCGTGAACTGTCCAATCGCTGTGACTATGCCCTGCACCTAGGCCTGACCGAGGCCGGCATGGGCTTAAAGGGAACCGTGGCATCAACGGCTGCGCTGGCCATTTTGTTGCAGCAAGGCATTGGCGACACCATCCGCGTGTCCTTGACCCCCCGCCCTGCGGAGTCCCGAACGCAAGAGGTGACCGTGGCCCGTGAGATTTTGCAGGTGCTGGGCCTGCGTACTTTTACGCCGAGTGTCACGTCCTGCCCGGGTTGCGGGCGCACCACCAGCACCACATTTCAAGAACTGACAGAGCGGGTGGACCAGTTTCTGCGCGACCGGATGCCGCAGTGGCGTGGTCAATACCCGGGGGTTGAGACGCTCACAGTGGCCGTCATGGGCTGCATCGTGAACGGTCCGGGTGAGAGCAAACACGCCGACATCGGGATCAGTCTGCCAGGCACCGGCGAGGCTTTGTCCGCCCCCGTGTTTGTGGATGGTCAAAAACACACCACCCTGCGCGGCGATACCATCGCCAGCGAATTGATGGCCATCATCGAGCGCTACGTGGCCAGTCGCTTTGGCCCCCCATCCACAGCCATCCACGGGTAAGGTGCTGCCTGCGATTTTCAATAAATAACATACGTCATAGTCGCTTTCTTATTCTGCTCTATAGCACGTCAATCGTGCATTGCAGGCATTTGATCATCTCAAATGATGTACATAATTTATTTTTAGTTTAATTTTTCATTGATGACCGCTTCTATTCCTTCCTCAAACACTTCCTCAAACCCTCCCTCAAACCCTTCCTCACCCCCTTCCTCGGTATCGACCACCCGCCCCCCTGTGCTCACTGCCGTCAAGGGCATGAACGATGTGCTGCCGCCGCAGTCGTCCACGGTGGAATGGTTTGAGGCCGTGGTGCGTGGTCTGATGGCGCGTTACGCCTACCGCAACATCCGTACACCCATCGTTGAACGCACCCCTTTGTTTGTCCGGGGCCTGGGCCAGGTCACCGACATCGTTGAAAAAGAGATGTACTGCTTTGTTGATCGTTTGAACGACGACCCCCTCACGCTGCGCCCTGAGGCCACCGCCGGTGTGGTGCGTGCGGCCATTGAGCACAACCTGTTGTACGACGGCGGCAAACGGCTCTACTACATGGGCCCGATGTTTCGTCACGAGCGCCCTCAAAAGGGTCGCTACCGCCAGTTTGACCAGATCGGTGCCGAAGCCCTGGGTTTTGCAGGTGCCGATGCCGATGCCGAGTTGATCTTGATGGCCAACGCCCTGATGACCGAGCTGGGTCTGGAGGATGTTCGCCTTGAGCTGAATTGTCTGGGCCAGCCACCCGAGCGCTTGGCCCATCGGCAAGCGCTGATCGATTACCTGGAACACCACCAGTCTGCATTGGACGAAGATGCCCTCAGGCGGCTGCATAGCAATCCCTTGCGCATTCTTGACACCAAAAACCCCGACATGCAGGCGCTGGTGCAGGCAGCCCCCGTGCTGATGGACTTTTTGGGCGATGCATCCAAATCGCATTTTGGGGCAGTGACCACCATGTTGGAAGCCTGCCATGTGCCCTACACGCTCAACCCCCGCTTGGTGCGGGGACTGGATTACTACAACCTGACGGTGTTTGAGTTCACCACCGACCGGCTGGGTGCCCAGGGCACCGTCTGCGCCGGTGGCCGCTACGATTACCTGTTTGAACAACTGGGCGGCCAGCCCACACCCGCAGTGGGCTGGGCATTGGGGGTTGACCGGATGCTTGATCTCATTCAGTCAGTCAGGCCGGCACAGATGGCCACAGTGCCTGATGCCTACGCCGTGGTGTCTGATGCCGCATTTTTGCCAACGGTCTTGGCTGTGCTGCAAACCCTGCGTCGCCGGGGACTCAGCGTTCAGATGCAGTGCAGTACGAAAGGATGCATGAGCAGCATCAAAAGCCAGTTCAAACGGGCCGATGCCAGCGGCGCGTGCTACGCCCTGGTGTTTGGATCGGACGAGATGGCGCATCAGCAGGTAACGGTCAAACCTTTGCGTCAGGCCGGTGTCCCACAGACCACGCTGCCTTTGTCCGCGATTGAAATCTGGGCCAAAACCCTACAATCCGCGCCCCATCAGACTGAGACACCATGGCAAATCAATTAGACCTTGAAGAACAAGAACAGCTTGCGCAGATCAAGCATTTTTGGAAGCAATACGGCAACACCATCACCTGGGTGATGCTGGGGGCGTTGGCCATCTGGGCAGGATGGACTCTTTACCATGACTGGCAACGTCGCCAGGCCACGCAGGCTGCAGCCTTGTTTGATGAGGTCTTGCGCACCGTGCCTTCTGACGACAAAGGCAACCAAGGCGACAAAAACGACAAAAACAATCAGGGGGACAGGGGGAACACAGCCCAAGTGGATCGCGTCTTTGCCGACATGAAAGACCGTTTTCCATCCACCACCTACGCCTGGCAAACGGGACTGATGGTGGCCAAACACTACTTTTTGGCTGGCAAGCCAGAGGCTGCCCAGGCGGCACTGACCTGGGTGGCCGGTCAGTCCTCAGACCCCGGCTACCAGGCCATCGCCAAACTTAGGCTGGCCGCTGTGTTGGCTGACAAAAAAGACTATGCGGGGGCCTTAAACCAATTGTCCGGCACTTTTCCAGCCAGTTTTGGGGCGCTGGTGTCTGACCGCCGGGCCGACGTGATGTTCCTACAGGGTGACAAGGCCGGTGCGATCGACCAATACCGCAAGGCATACCGACTGCTGGATGCCCACGCCGATTACCGTCGATTTATCGTGGCCAAGCTCAACGCTTTGGGGGTGGACTTGCATGATTAAACTCACACAACATGTAGCAGCGGCATCTTGCCGCTTGAACTGCGGCTGGAAGCCGCAGCTACATCAGGTGAGGGTGTCCTTATGAACAAGCAACGCGGATGGATCCATTTTTTGCTGGCGGGCCTCGTGCTGGTGTTGACCTCTTGCGCCAGTTCTGACAGGCCCCGCCCCGCCGAGCTGGGGGCTGATCCTGCCTTGCTGCACGTGCAAACGGCCTGGACCGCCAGGGTGGGCCGCATTGACTTTCCCCTGGACATCAAAGTGTCGGGCAATAACGGCAGTATCGGCAATACCGTGTGGCTAGCAAGCTCTGACGGCGAAGTAGCGGCTCTTGATGCCCGGACAGGGACCGATATTTGGCGCAGTCGCGTCCATGCCAGGATTTCTGCGGGTGTGGGCAGCGATGGCCGTTACGCCAGTGTAGTCACTGCCGACAACGAACTGGTCACGCTGGATGCAGGGCAAGAACTGTGGCGTGTTCGCCTGACATCGCAGGTCTTTACGGCCCCCCTGGTGGCCGGTGGCCGGGTGTTTGTGCTGGGCGCTGACCGCAGCGTGGCGGCATATGACGGTCTCTCGGGCCGTCGCCTGTGGCGCAACACCCGTACTGGCGAGGCCCTGGTGCTGCGCCAGTCTGGTGTGCTGACGGCAGTGGGCAATACCCTGGTCGTCGGGCTGTCGGGCCACTTGGTGGGCATGAACCCCGACAACGGTGACGTAGTCTGGGACATCGCCATCGCCAATTCTCGCGGTACCAATGACATCGAGCGCATGGTTGATCTGGTGGGCGGCATCAGCCGTGACGGCAACATCGTCTGTGTTCGCGCCTATCAGTCGGCGCTGGGCTGCGTGGATGCTGCCCGTGGCCGTCTGGTCTGGAAGCGTTCTGCCTCAGGGGCCGTGGGCTTGCACGGCGACGACAACACCCTGTACGGCGCAGAGGGTGACGGCCAACTGCTGGCCTGGCGGCGCAGCGACGGTGAGCCTGCTTGGACCTCAGACCTGCTGCGTTACCGCGATCTGACAGCCCCCCTGATCACAGGGCAGGCCGTGGTGGTGGGCGATGAGACCGGCCTGGTGCATTGGCTGGCGCGCATGGATGGCAAACCATTGACACGAACAGCCACAGACGGATCAGCCCTTGCATCTGCGCCTGTCCAAGCGGGCCAGACCATCGTGGTGGTCACGCGCCACGGCAGCGTTTATGGGTGGATGCCCGGGCCTTGACAAACATCTGACAGCGCAAGGCTGCCGGTCAGGCGGCCAGACGGTTCAATACATAGCTGGCGGCACACAGTCCAAAGCTGGCCGTCACCCCCACCTGTGACCCAAGGCCGTGGCAGTTCAGGCTTTGGTCGTGCTCCACCAAGCCGCACGAGGCATGAGGTGTCGCGACAGGCTCACGGCTAAATACACACTGGATGCCGATGGTTTTGGGACTGCGGGTGGAGCCATGGGGGGTGGCATTGGGTGCTGCGTGTTCTTTTCTGAGCCGATAACGCAGTTTGGACAACAAGGGGTCATGCGTGACGTGGGCCAGATCGGCCAAGTCGGTCCCATGGGCCATGCGCTTGCCCCCCGCGGCACCGACTGTCACAAAGACGGTCGTCACCTGTCTGGCCCATACGGCCATGGCCAGTTTGGCGTTGATGTCGTCACAAGCATCGATCACAGCATCCACCGTATCCACCTGATGGGTTCCACCCTGCAACAGACAGGGCCAATTGCCGGCATCGACAAAGGCATCCATACAGGTGACTTGGCACTGCTCAAAAAAGGCGTGAACGCGGTCTTGCATGGCCAATACCTTGGATTGACCCAGGGTGGCCTGCACGGCATGAATTTGTCGGTTGATATTGGACTCTGCCAGATGGTCCAGATCGACAAGCGTCAAGCGGCCCACCCCGCTGCGGGCCAAGGCCTCAACCGCCCAAGACCCCACGCCGCCAATGCCAACCACCACCACATGCGCCTGACGGATTTGATGCGCACCATCCAGACCATACAGCCGGTCAATACCTCCAAATCGGCGATCACTGGTCACTGGGATCGTCCATGCAGATCGGTCTCAAGCAGATCGGTCTCAAGCAGATCGGTCATTTGAGCGTTTGCAATCTTTCTTTGGCGGCGATGGCTGCTTCAGACTGGGGATAGACCTTGATCAGGTCAGCCAGAGTTTTACGCGCTCCGCGAGTGTCTTTCAGCTCCAGCAGACAATTGGCGATCGACAGCACGGACTCAGGCGCACGCAGATGGTCAGGCTTTTTGGCCACAAGCGCCCTGAAATTGATCACCGCCTCTTTGTAGTCACGCGTTGCATACTGGGCATTACCCAACCAAAACAAGGCAGGCACGGCATACCCGCTGGCCGGATAGCGTCCTAAAAATCCGGCCAAAAGTGACTGTGCCGCTGCAAAGTCACCCTTTCTAAAGGCGGTCATGGCAGCCTCAAAGTCACGCTTTTCGGCAGGCTCAACCACCGCATCAACACCGTCAATTTTTTCTTTGACAGGTTCAAGTTTGCCAATGCGGTCCTGCAACATCTGCGACTGGTCTTTTTGCGAGCGCTGGACATCGGCCAGATCTTTTTTAAGCTGCTCATGGGCACCGCGCAGGGCCGATATTTCTGCACGCAAAAGCTCCACTTGCCGCTGCATGTCCAACAGGCTTTTGCCCATGCCGGCGTTTTCAGCGAGGGTGTTGCCCTTGAATTGATCAGCCTCAACGCGCATGGCCTCGACACGCTGACGCAATTCCAGGATGGCCTTGCGCGCCTCTTCGTCCTCAAACAAAGCTGCGTGCAGTCCCGTTGCCGTCAGCAGCACAGCCAAGCACAGTGCTGCTTTATGAACCTTGTGTACTTTGTGGACCTTGTGTACCCTGACCGTCAGCAGAGCCATCCTGGTGACCCAACTCATTGGTATCTGATCTCGGCACGCCGGTTTTTGGAATGGGCAGACTCATCATTGCCTGCCGTTTGGGGTTTTTCTTTGCCAAAGCTGACGGACTCCATCTGGGACTGAGCAACCCCCAGAATGGACAGCGCATCACGAACGGCATCGGCGCGTTTTTGGCCCAGCGCCAAGTTGTATTCGCGCCCACCGATCTCATCGGTGTGTCCATCGATCGAGACTCTGCGTTCCGATTGATTTTTGATAAAGCGGGCATGTGAGGCGATCACGGACTGGTATTCGGGCTTGATCACATAACTGTCAAAGTCAAAATAGACGATGCGAGAGTCAGACGGTGAGACGGCCTGCGTGTTACCCAGGTCAACCGGTGCCACACCCCCACTGCGAACACCTGCCCCGTTGGGGTCTGGGACAGGTACGACGGCTGTGGGCTTGGCATCGGCCACCGGTACCTCGTTCAGTGGCACGGTCGATCCACACCCCGCCAGCAAGGCCGCAGTACAGGCCATCATCCATAAACGCTTCATTTGAACACTCCTAAAAAACTAATATTTGACAAACGGGCCCCAGTCAGGCTCACGTACATCGCCGCCCTGGCCTTTGAGACTGGCTTTGACTTTGCCGTCCAAGGTGGATGTCATCAAAACCTCTCGACCGTTTTGCACCGTGGCATAAACGACCAATTTGCCGTTTGGGGCAAAGCTGGGACTCTCGTCGGATAAGGTGTCGGTCAGCGCTCTGACGGCCCCTGTTGCCAGCTCCATCAGGTGCAGCTTAAACGCCCCCCCTACCCTTGAAATATAAGCCATGGAACGACCATCTGGACTGATCGCAGGAGAAATGTTGTACGCGCCCGCAAATGTCACCCTTTCTGCGCTCTGTCCGGCCACCGGCATCTTGTAAATTTGGGGAGAACCGCCCCGGTCGCTTACAAAATAAATCGTCTGGCCGTCAGGCGAATAGACAGGTTCAGTGTCAATGCTGGTGGTTTTGGTCAGGCGGCGAGGCTCACCGCCTGATGAACCCAGAACAAACAACTGCGACCCCCCGTCCCTGCTCAAGGTAAGCGCCACAAATTTGCCATCAGGTGACCAGGCTGGCGCACTGTTGGACCCCTTGAAATTGGCGATCAAACGGCGCTTGCCATTGCCCACGTGATGCACATAGACCACGGGCTTGCGTGCTTCAAACGAAACATACGCCAGTTGATCGCCGTCAGGCGACCAGGCGGGCGAAATAATAGGCTCAGGGCTGGCCAGCGCCGACTGAGCGTTTTCACCGTCAGCGTCGGCCACCCACAACTGGTAGCGCTTGGCCACCTTGGTGATGTAGGCGATTCGGGTTGAAAACGCCCCTTTTTCACCGGTCAAAGTTTCATACACATAGTCAGCAGCACGGTGCGCCGCCAGCCGCTGGTCGGAGGCCGCTACGGCAAAACTTTGGCCGCCTAACTCTTGGCCCTTGACGACATCCCACAGCCTAAAGCGAACATCAAACCGGCCATCCACCAGTTTGCTGACACTGCCAGACACAAAAGCGTCGGCTCCGGCCCGACGCAAAACCGGCAGATCGGGTCTGGATGTTTCGTCCACAAGCCCCATCTGCACAGCCACCACCTTGAACTGGCCCGTGCGCTCAAGGTCAGCCTGAATGATGTCTGAAATTTTTTGCCCTGCACTGTCTTGTCCGCGAAAGGTCGCAATACTGACCGGAAGCTGTGTCAGACCCACGCCGGTCACCTCGACGCGAAACTGGGCGTAAGCATTCAAACCCTGTAGGGTCAGCAGCCATAAAAAAAATTGGGTCAGCAGGGGTCTCATGGGGGTGTCTTGTGGGGGTGTCTCAGCGGCGGATAAATCCACGCCTGCCAGTGTCAGACACAACACAACATGTCAGGTGTCAGGTGTCAGGTGTCAATTGAACAGGCGTTGAATTCTAATCCTGTGATTTTGCCTTGCCAGCCAAAAACTACAGACGGACCGCTCTCTAATGAACCCGTACGGCCATATCGAAATAATTCATGGGATTTTCCCGCCAGCCAGTCTGGCCAAGACACCTGTGATGGGGTACACATGCTTCGTCAAACCATACGGTCAGATCCGTCAGATCCGTCAAATCGGTCAAATCAGTCAGATATCTCCTTTGCACAAACGCCATTGATGGGTATAGTTATTTTTTTCATTTGAAGTTATTGCTCAATACTTTAATAATTTCACAGCATCCTTTGATCGATGGACTGTCAGTGAATGGGAGGGTGGCGATGATGTTGTTTGTGATGATGTGAATCGCGAATCGTTGCAATGAAATCAGACACATTTTGAAGGTTAATTAATCATTGCAAATCAACAACTTAAAAAATCAAGCGTACCCATTTAACTGATGTGCAGCAGTAGGATGGCAAGTGGGCATGTCGATCGGTTGTCCCCCATCGTGCAAACGGCAACACCGGCGACCTCAGCGTGAGAGCCAGCCGATGACTAAAGACCGAAATGAAGGGTTGAATTGCCGTTTATTCACCCTATGTCACGCGGCCGATTATTCACAATTTGCCCATCGTTACTGATTGTTCAAAGCTCATAACAAGCGATGCAATTGGCGACGGTGTCGATTAAATTGATTTAGGAGTTTCGCAATGGCATCCACTATTAACACCAACGTCCAGTCGCTGACCGCACAACGTAACCTGGCATCGTCCCAGATGTCTCTCAGCACATCCATGCAACGCCTGTCATCAGGTCTGCGCATCAACACGGCCAAAGACGATGCGGCCGGCCTGGCGATCACAGAGCGGTTTAGCTCCCAGATTCGCGGGATCAACCAGGCCTCACGCAACGCCAATGACGGCATTTCGCTGTCGCAGGTGGCTGAGGGTGCCTTGAACAGTGCGTCCGGTATTTTGCAAAGGGTGCGTGAATTGGCCGTGCAATCGGCCAACGCCACCAATTCAACCAGTGACCGTGCCGCGCTGAATGCCGAGGTAGGCCAACTGACCCAAGAACTGGACCGCATCGCCAGAACAACCCAGTTCAATGGCCAAAACATTTTGGACGGCAGCTTTACAGCAGCTAACTTTCAGGTTGGAGCCAATGCCGGCCAGACCATCACGGCCACCACCAGCAATTTCACCACCAGCAAATATGGGAACAATCGCATTGGGGCGGTGATCGCCCAATCGACAGGAGGTTCGGGTGACCTGGTGCTGGGAACCGTGTCAGCCGGTACCAATACATCGACTGCCGTCCAGTCATCCACCAGCACCATTGTGGGGGACACTCTCAATATCACGGGGTCCAATGTGATGGTTCCGGTCACCGTCAATGCCGGGGACAGTGCCAGGACGGTGGCCGCCACCATCAATGCGCAATCGGGCAGCACGGGGGTGACGGCTTCGGCCCACACCAGTATCGACCTTGATGCCTTTACTCAGGCGGGCGGTTATTCGCTGTCGGTGGTCTCCAACAACAAGGTGCCGGCCCCACCTGTTACCGTGGCATTCAACATTGGGGCGGCACTGAACACGCCAGACGGTCTGGCCGCCGTGGTCACGGCCTTCAATGACAAGACCTCTCAGACAGGGATTACCGCCAAACTCAATACGGTGGGCACGGGGGTCACGTTGACCAATGACAGCGGCGAAGACATTGCCATCACCAACAACAGTCCGGCTGCCACCGGCGGGGCATTCAATGTGGGTACGGCAGCCGGTACGATACCGGTGACCCCCCCTCCTGTCACACTGGCTGCAGGTGGTGCAGTGCCGGCATCTACAGCGTATGTCACAGGGTCTGTGACGCTGGATTCGGACAAGTCTTTCAGCATTGCCAGTGCACAAGGGGCCTCAGGCACGGGTACCAGCTATTTCAGTGGTGTCTCGGCTGCCAGTGAATTGCAAAGCGCCAGTACGCTGGATGTGTCCACCGTGGATGCTGCCACCCGCACACTCTCGACAGTGGATGCGTCCATTTCGGTCATCTCCAACCAGCGCTCTAAGTTTGGTGCGCTGCAATCACGCCTGGAGACGACCATCTCCAACCTGAGCATCAGCTCGGAGAACATGAGTGCTTCCAGGTCACGCATCCAAGATGCTGACTTTGCGATGGAAACCGCCAATCTGTCACGCACCCAAATCCTGCAACAGGCTGGTACTGCGATGGTGTCGCAGGCCAACCAGTTACCGCAGCAAGTGCTGCAATTACTCAAGTAAAGGAGGACCTAAGCACCACCCCTAGCCTCGTCTGCGGCGTTCTCTCCACCGCAGTCACTGCAAGGCCTGTCAGATTTTTTCTGACAGGCCTTGTTGTTTTTCTGACAGGCTGATTAGCGGAACACTGATTTAAGTTTTTGGACGATGTCGCCAAAATTCATGCCATTGCAACCCCATCCTTTTTGACCCCTGGAGCCCCACATGAACGACGACCAACTGACCAACGACATCCGCGAAGCCAATCTCACGTACCTGATGCTTGCCCAAAATGTGATCCGCCGCGACAAAGCTGATGCTTTGTTCAGGCTGGGTATCTCTGAAGAATCTGCCGACATGCTGGTGGCCTTGTCACCCGCCCAGATTTTGAAAATTGCCACCAGTCCGATGCTGCTGTGCCGATTCAGGATGGACGATGATGTGGTGTGGGGCCTCTTGACCAACCACACACCCACCCGCGTAGACAACGATGCCACCACACGGCTGCACGCCAGCATTTTGATGGCTGGCCGTTTTGTCGAAACACTCTGAAAACACGCACACAAAAAACACTGACACCAAGGAGCATCACCATGGCCACCGTATCAACCAAAAGCGTCTTGAATGATTCCAAACAGGTGGACCGTGCGGTTGCCCTGATTCAGTTGGGCGCCAGACTGCAAGTCCTAGAGAGCGAAACCAGCCTATCGTACGAACGGCTGCTGCGCCTGTACAAAGAGGTTGCCGGTAAATCTCCATCCAAAGGTCAACTGCCTTTTTCAACTGAGTGGTTTTTAACCTGGCAGCCCAATATCCATGCGTCGCTGTTTTTGAACACTTACCACTACCTCAACAAGGCTGCTGCACTGGACGACATCGATGCCATCATGAAAGCCTATAAGCTGTATTGCGAACAGATAGCCGCCTGCGGTGTTGAGGCCCTGCTGACCATCACCCGCGCCTGGCGGCTGGTCAGGTTTGCCGATAACAACATGCTGGCCATGACCAAATGCAGCAAATGTGGGGGGCACTTTGTGACCGAACCCTATGAGAACGCTCGCTATTTTGAATGCGGTCTGTGCAACCCTCCAGCCCGTGCCGGCAAGGGTGCGACAGCCGGCGGCATTTTGCTGCACTGACCTCGGCAACACCTATCCCGCTGCATTCGGCAAAAACAAGCTCACAAGGTCATTCAGCATATCAAAACCCCGTACGGTGGGTGTCACCATCACACCGTCGCATACCAGTAAGCCCTGCCGCACGGCCTTGTCCAACGCATTCTGAACCTTGCCCACAGCAAGCCCCGTGCGTTCAGACAACAACGCCAGTGCAAAACCCTCCTTTAAGCGCAGGGCACCCAGCATAAACTCAAACGGCAGATCAACGGCACAGACCACGTCGTCCTTCGCCACGGCGCAACCGGCTAGGGCTTGCGTCATGTACCGGTCGGGGTCACTCAGCCTGACCTGACGGGTAATCCGATCACCCAAGCTGATTTTGCTGTGGGCACCGGCTCCAATGCCCAGATAGTCGCCAAACTGCCAATAATTAAGGTTATGACAACAGCGATGCCCTGGCCTGGCAAAGGCCGAAACTTCGTAGCGATCCAGCCCTGCTGATTGCGTCATGAGGGTGATCAGATCCAACATCTCAGCAGTCGTGTCATCGTCTGGCAATGACGGTGGATGTATGGCAAACCGGGTGTTGGCTTCAATGGTGAGCTGATACACCGACAAATGTGCAGGAACAAACGACAGCGCCACGGCCAGGTCCTGTTGCAGGTGGTCCAGGGTTTGGCCTGGCAGAGCGTACATCAGGTCCAGGTTAAAGGTGTCAAAAGTTTTGGCAGTTGCTGTAACCGCCGCCAGCGCCTGATCGCGGTCATGCACTCGGCCCAACGACTTTAAGAAATCATCGTCAAAACTTTGCACGCCCAGCGACAGCCGCGTGACACCGCTGTGGCGATAGGCCTTCAAGCGCTCTGGCAACACCGTACTGGGGTTGGCTTCAAGCGTGATCTCGCAGCCAGGCAGCAAGCGCACACAGGATCGGACGTGGCCCAGCAACAGGTCAATGGCCGATGCCGAAAATAAACTGGGGGTGCCGCCTCCGATAAAGATGCCCTGCACGGTGCGACCCCAGATCAACGGCAAGGCCGCATCCAAGTCTGCCTGCAACGCCGCCAGATAACGCTGTTCAGGTAGCTCATGCAAATCAGCAAGGCGTAAAGCGTGAGAATTGAAATCGCAATAGGGGCATTTGGCCAGACACCAGGGCAGATGCACATACAAGAACAACGGCGGCAAGGCTGCCTGCTGCGATAGTCGGTGGTGTCTCACGTTGACATACAAGGCCGTGCTGGGTATGAAATCCAATTAAATCCAAAACATTGCCACAGCCTTCGTTCTGGCGCTGTATGTCAACGTGAGACACCACCCAAATTTCGGTCGGCATCAACAGAAACTTGGTCGGAATGCAGCCAGTATCGATCAAATAGACTGATCATGAGGGTCGTCATGCTGTTTTTAGTCCCAATCTCACCCACGTGCCGGTAGCCACTTGCTTAATGCCGATTTCAGGCTCTCAAGCGCGATGGGTTTGGTTAAAAAGTCATCCATACCCACCGTCAGGCAATGCTGGTGGTCTTCTTCGTACGCATCGGCGGTCAAGGCAATGATCGGCAGACGTGTCTGGTTGTTGCTGATTTCCCACTGGCGTATCTGCTCGGTCGCAATGTAGCCATCCATGATGGGCATGTGCAAATCCATCAGAATGAGGTCAAACCTGTCCCCCCGAGTGATGGCATCCAGTGCTTGCTGACCGTTGTAGGCTGGTATCACACATACCCCTAGTTTGGCAAGGAATGACTCAATCACCATGCAATTGATGGCGTTGTCCTCAACCACCAGCACTCGCCCGTCCAACAGCGACGGTGTTGTCGCAGCGTTGGAGGATGTCAGGCGTTCGGAACTGCGGCTTTCTTCATCTTTGGTGACAGGTTTGGCTTGCAGACGAAACCAGAATCTGGAACCCTTGCCCGCCGTGCTTTCAACACCCACTTCACCGCCCATGAGTTTTGCCAGAGTTTGCACAATGGACAGACCCAAGCCTGAGCCTCCAAACTCGCGCGTGGTGGAGCTGTCCGTTTGAGAGAAGGGTTTAAAGAGCAAATCAATTTTGTCAAGGGGTATGCCCATGCCTGTATCGCTGACGGAAAACTCCAGCATGGCTGATTCGCCCTCACGCAAAAGCTCGAATCCTTCCAGACGAACGCTGCCTTTCTTGGTGAATTTGATGGCATTCCCAACCAGGTTGCAGAGCATCTGACGCACCCGGTGCGCATCGGCCTGGTAACGTCGATCAGGCGGACTGAGCCATTGGTACTCAAGTTGCAAACTCTTGGCATGTGCTGCGCCGGCAAACAGTTCTCGCGTTTCACGGATGACAGACACAGGATCAAACACGATGCTTTCAAGCTGCAATTTTCCGGCCTCGATTTTTGACAGGTCCAAAATGTCGTTGAGCAGTGTCAGCAAGGTCTGCCCGGACGAAAAAATGGTTCTGGCGTATTCGCAACGCTCCTCATCTGTCAAATTGGGCATCAACAAAAGCTGTGCCATGCCCAGAATGCCGTTCATGGGGGTGCGAATCTCGTGCGACATGGTGGCCAAAAAGCGGCTCTTGGTGATGTTGGCCGCGTCGGCGGTGATCTTGGCCCCTATCAGCTCGATCTCGTTTTGCCCCAATACCATCAACAAGCGATTAAAGCTGTGGATCATCTCGCCAATTTCATCTTCACGCACGACGGGCAAGGGTTGCGGCGTTTGTTTTGAACCCGCCTGGGTGGCCAGCATTCTCGATGCCACCAGCATGGGGGACAACTGGTGCCTCAAAATGAGCGAGACGATCCACCAGGTCAGGGGGCCTGCCAGCAGAGTCAAAAATACCATGGACAACAGCATGTTGCGTTGCATAGCCCGCATCGGTGCAAAAGCCTCATCTGTTGGCAGGACGACGGCCAACACCCAGCCCGCCACGGGAATACCCTTGGCGGCGGTGAGTTCTTCTACGCCACGTGAACTGATGGTCACGCCATGCCCCTCATACCCCTGCACGTACTTGTCGTGCATCTGATTCAAACCTTGGGCAGGAAGCGGCTGCATGGTAAGACGCTTGTTTGATGCGGTAACAAAGATATTGTGCTGGGGGGCCATGAGCAAATAGCCACCGGATTTTCCGTAATGTCCGGCCGCAATTTTGTCAAAAAAACTGGGTTTGCCCAGATTGACCGTGCCCACTAAGGCACCGATAACGTTGCCTTGCCTGTCGCGAAGGGGTACCACCATGCTGAAAATGGGCGCATTCAGCTTTTTGCCCATCGCCGGCTTGCCAATGATCGATTGATTTGTTTTGAGCGGAATGGAAACAGATTCCCTGTCCATGTAATTGACACCGATCCGTCCTGCTGACAACGGAACGTCGGCAATGGCCGTGCCTTGAATATCTGTCACGAAGGTTCCCCCATTGAACAGATTTTGCAGAAGCGGACGCTGTTGCATACGTGTTTGCAAAGCGGCCCTGTCGCCCACGACTTCAGGTGTCATTTCGTCGGCGATGGTTTTGAGCGCATCAAGTCGGGTTTGCATTTGCTCGTTGATGCCCGTTGCGATGAGTGAAACAACCGAAAACTGTTGCTCGCCCAGATTGCGCTGCATATCGTCGCGCAGCATCCTGATGACAAAGAACGCGATAGACCAAATACTGACCAGAAAGACCGCTAAGGTGGCCAGTGCAATTCGGGTTCTGAGAGACTGATGTTTGATATTCACGGTAACAACGCTTTCGAGTAGAGGGTGTGCCTGCAAGGCGGATGGGCTACTGACGTACTAGAAATTCAACCTCATGAGATCAAATATCGCACCTGACATTCACCACTTGGCAGCGTGAAAACCCGCGCTCAGCGGCGGTATTGTCACCCCACACAAGCGTGCTTGCTTGGGGTTGTGGCTATGCTAAGCCATTCAATGGGGCAACCTGCTTATAGCGGCACCTCGATGCGAACCTGAAAGAGGCCGTCCTTCAGGCCGTACTGAAACTTGCCCTGCACATCGTGCAACAAGCTTAGACGTTCTTGTACATTGGCCAGTGCCAGGCCAAACCCTGCTGGTCCGCAGTCACCCGACACGGTGTTGCTGATCTTGATGATGGCAAACGTCCCACGGCGCTCGGTCTTCATTCTGATTGTGCCCCCCGCAGCGCTGGGTTCTATTCCATGTTTGACGGCGTTTTCAATCAAGGGCTGCAACAACAGAGGCGGCAGTCTGGCCGAATGTGCAGCGCTGTCCAGCGCCCAGTGCACCACGATCCTGTCACCAAAACGCACGTGTTCAATGGCCAGATAGCGCTGTGCCAGGGCTATTTCGCAAGCCAGGGTGACGGACTCGCCTTGATCGATCAGGGCGTGGCGAAACAGATCGCTCAGGTCTTCAAGGACCCGCTCTGCCTGCACAGGATCAGCCCGCACCAAGGCGATCGCACTGTTCAAGGTGTTGAACAAAAAGTGCGGACGAATGCGTGCTTGCAATTCACTCAAGCGGGCGGTGGTTGCAGCCGGCATCCGTGCCCTGGCACGCAGTACCAATGCTGCTACCAGCATGGAAGACAGCAGGGCACCGCTGAATGCACTGGCCAGCCAGGGGGCAGGTGTCAGCAGTCCGGCCATGGCCAGCACGCCGCAGCTATACAGGCCGGCCACCGCCCCCAGCAACACCCCCGCAGTTTGCTGGGCCATGTTGCCCAGACGGCCCAAGAGTTTTTTGAAGCTGCACCCTACCAGCAACCACAGCAAGGTACCCGGCAAAACGCCTGCCGTGACCAGAGACACGCGAGCCATCCAGTCCATCCAGGATGCCGCGCCGAACATGACCGCCACTGCTGTGACTGTTTCAACAAACAAAACCGAACGCAAGACCACCCCGACATGGCAGGCATCAAACAGCAACACTTGCGGCAGTTTGTGCATGGTATCCCTGTCGGCGGGCTGGGTAGAAAAGTCATGAAAGGTCGATAAAATTTGAGAATCCTGCATAGCGGTCGGTTGGATGGGTGAATTGGATCATTATGGACGATGGGGCAGTTATTTTGTAAACATCATCGTTGTCTTCAATATCCAATATCCAATATCCAATATCCAATATTTAATACTCATTACTCATTACCCGCGTCCACATTCGCCCAACATTCCCCTTTATGATATCCAACCAATTTGACACCAAGCCCACCGCTTGGTCGGCCCTTTTCTCTGAGCCTATGAGCGACCTGGTCAAGCGTTACACCGCCAGCGTGTCTTTTGACCAGCGGCTGTGGCAGGCTGACATCCGCGCCAGTCTGGCTCACGCCGCCATGCTGTGTACCCAAAACATCATCAGCCCCCAGGACTTTGAGGCGATTGAACGCGGTATGGGTCTGATCCGCGCCGAAATTGAATCGGGCCGATTTGAATGGAATGCCGATCTGGAGGATGTCCACCTCAACATCGAGGCCCGTTTGATCCAGTTGGTTGGCGATGCCGGCAAGCGCCTGCACACGGGCCGATCCCGCAATGACCAGGTGGCCACTGACGTGCGGCTGTGGCTGCGGGGTGAGATCGACCAGATCATCGGTCTACTGACCGGCCTGCAAACCGCTTTGGTCGACGTGGCAGAGCAAAACGTCTCGGTCATCCTGCCTGGCCTAACCCACTTGCAAGTGGCGCAGCCCGTCAGTTTTGGCCACCATCTGTTGGCCTATGTCGAGATGCTGTACCGCGATGCTGAACGCATGGCTGAGGTTCGCCGTCGCACCAATTGCCTGCCGCTGGGGGCGGCTGCGCTGGCGGGAACCAGTTTTCCTCTCGACCGCAGCCACGTGGCTTGTGCCCTGGACATGGTGGATGACAGTGGACAAGCCTGCCTGTGCCAAAACTCTTTGGATGCCGTGAGCGATCGAGATTTTGCGATTGAATTTAGCGCAGCCGCTGCGCTGTGCATGGTGCATATCAGCCGATTGAGCGAAGAGCTGATCTTGTGGACGTGCCAGAGCTTGGGTTATATACGCCTGTCTGACCGCTTTACCACCGGTAGCTCCATCATGCCGCAAAAAAAGAACCCCGATGTGCCAGAGCTTGCGCGCGGCAAAACGGGTCGTGTCGTGGGCCATTTAATGGGGCTTTTGACCTTGATGAAAGGTCAGCCGCTGGCCTATAACAAGGACAACCAAGAAGACAAAGAGCCTTTGTTTGATACGGTGGATACCCTGAAGGATACGCTGCGCATCTTTGCCGAGATGATCGGTGGGCAGACCAACCCTGCCACGGGCCACAAAGACGGTGGCCTGACCGTCAACCCAGGTGCGATGGCACAGGCCGCCAGGCGAGGTTACGCCACCGCCACTGACCTGGCTGACTACTTGGTCAAAAAAGGCCTGCCGTTTAGAGATGCCCATGAGACTGTCGCCCATGCCGTCAAGGCTGCACAGGCCTTGCAGCTTGATCTGGCTGACCTGCCACTGGCCCGGTTGCAAGAGTTCAGTCCGCTGATCCAGGGTGACGTGTTTGAGGTGTTGTCTCTGTCAGGCGCTTTGAATGCCCGCAACACCTTGGGTGGCACAGCCCCCGATCAGGTACGCGCCCAGATTGCCAGACACCGGCTACGACTGGCATCGGTTTGAAGGTTATAAAACCCGCACGATCGTCACGGGCTTAAACCCCAAATCAGCCTGCTTGCCCTTGCGTGCCCGGGCTGATTTGGCATTGTTCAGGCTGCGAATCTCCAGCGTTTCATCGCGCCATTTGCCGCCACGGCCCAGGCCCTCCAGCCGCACACTGCGGGTATAGGCCGCCGCTCCGGCCAGAGTATCTTTGGCCTCCAGATCGATCAACGACAAACCCCTGCCGCCGTTGCCCATGGTTTTGATCTCGTCGATGGCAAAGGTCAATATCCGTCCGCCCGTCGAGGCACAGGCCACGTGGGTGGCAGCGGGCACAGGGGTTGATCCAGCGGCACTGCTGACCAGCGATGGCTGGCACAGGGTCTCATCGTCATTCAGACTGACAAAGGCTTTGCCGGCTTTGTGGCGCGATGTCATCTGCAAAACGGTGGCCATAAACCCATAGCCCCCTGAGCCGCACAGCAGCAAGCAAGCCTCAGGCGGGCCGGCAAAATAGTGCACCAGTTGGGTGCCAGCCTCCAGCTCGATCAGACTGGTGACCGGCTGACCGTCACCGCGCCCGCCCGGCAGAGCCGCCACCGCCACCGAATACACCCGCCCATTGCCGCCAAAGGCCAGCAGGGTGTCCGTCGTGCGGCATTCATAAGCGCCATACAAGGCATCACCGGCCTTAAAGCTGTATTCTGGCAACGTTGTTGTGGGACCGGCCCAGCCTTTTTGCACACGCACCCAGCCCTTTTGACTGACCACCACCGTGACGGGTTCATCCGCCACACTGACCGACGGCGTAGCTTTGTTGTCAGCAAAAATCAAGGTGCGACGGGCATCCGCAAACAATTTGGCATCGGACTCAATCTCTTTGACCATCAAACGGCGCAGCGCTGTCGGACTGTCCAAAATCTCGGACAGCTTGCGTTGTTCGTCGCGCAGTGAAGACAATTCCTGTTCAATTTTGATGGCCTCAAGCCGTGCCAATTGGCGCAGCCGAATGTCCAAAATGTCATCAGCCTGCGTTTGCGATAGATTGAAACGTGCCATCAGGGCGGCCTTAGGGTCATCCGCTTGCCGAATAATGGCGATGACCTCGTCAATGTTGAGCAGCACCAGCGCCCGGCCTTCCAGAATATGGATGCGATCCACCACCTTGTTCAAACGATGCCGCGACCGCCGCTCAACCGTGGTTTGCCTGAACGTGATCCACTCGGTCAGCATCTGCCGCAGCGACTTTTGCACCGGCCTGCCGTCCAGTCCGATCAATGTCAAGTTGATGGGACACGAGGTCTCCAGACTGGTGTGGGCCAGCAGAATGTTGATCAGCGCCTGTGGGCCGGCCTTGCAGGTTTTTGGCTCGCACACCAGACGCACGGCGGCCTCTTTGCCGGACTCGTCGCGCACACAGTCCAGTGCAGACAGCACGGTGGCTTTCAGCAGTGTTTGCTCGGGTGACAGGGCTTTTTTGCCGGTCTTGATTTTGGGATTGACCAGGTCTTCAATCTCCTCCAGTACGCGCTGGGTACTCACGCCAGGCGGCAACTCGGTCACCACCAGTTGCCATTGGCCGCGAGCTAGGTCTTCAACCTTCCAGCGGGCGCGGCATTGAATGGAACCCCGTCCGGTGCGGTACGCCTGAGCAATCGCGTCGGCACTGCTGATGATTTGCCCGCCACCGGCATAGTCGGGGCCTGGCAAGATGGCCCACAGATCATCGTCAGACATATCGGGCGATTTGATCAGTGCCACGCAGGCATCGGCTACCTCGCGCAGGTTGTGGCTGGGTATCTCGGTGGCCAGTCCCACGGCAATGCCGCTGGCCCCGTTCAGCAGACTAAAGGGCAGTCGTGCCGGAAGCAGTTTGGGCTCGGTGGTTGATCCGTCGTAGTTGGGCGTGAAATCGACCGTGCCTTCGTCGATCTCATCGGTCAACAAACAGGTGATCCGAGCCAGGCGGGCCTCGGTATAGCGCATGGCGGCGGCACCGTCGCCGTCGCGGCTGCCAAAGTTGCCCTGCCCGTCGATCAAGGGGTAGCGCTGGCTAAACCCCTGCGCCATGCGCACCAAGGCATCGTAGGCCGCCTGGTCGCCGTGCGGATGAAAGCGCCCCAGCACGTCGCCCACCACACGGGCACACTTGACGGGCTTAGCGGCGGTGTTGCCATTGGCCCCGCCAAAGCCCAGCCCCATGCGGCTCATGGCGTACAAAATGCGCCGCTGCACGGGTTTTTGGCCGTCGCATACATCGGGCAGGGCGCGGCCTTTAACCACGCTGAGGGCATATTCAAGATAGGCAGACCGTGCATAGTCGGCCAAGTCCATGTCGTCCGGGCTATCGTCTGACGCGGGGAGTGGAGGTCTATCAACGCTCAGGGTATTCATCAATGGATGGCTGATTTGAATTGGAAATGGTTGTCGCAAGCGGTTGCGGGGTAAACGCTTAGCACCCCCGGTGCCGTTCTACGTAAAGTACGATGTAAATCAAACATTTGGGCTGTTGCCAACAGGATTTTACGGGTGATGCCATGGGCGGACGCAATACAAAATCGGGCTAGAATTTGGCGGGTCTTATTTCCCTTTTTCTGTCTGTCCATTCAAGGAGTTACCCCCAAGATGAAACACAATATTTTGATTCTTTCGCTGTCCGTTCTGGCTTTGGCAGCCTGTGGAGAAAAAGAGCTGCCTGCCGCCAATACCCCGACACCGGTGGCGGCTCGCGCAGCCAGTGCGACTGCATCAGGGGCATCGGCAGCATCGGCAGCATTGGCCGCTTCAGCGCAGGCAGCGGTCCATCATGAGGAAAAGGTACTCAACATCTACAACTGGCCAGACTATGTTTCTGCCGATCTGATCGCCAATTTTGAGAAAGAAACCGGCATCAAGGTGAACTACCAGACCTTTGAAAACAACGAAGGTTTGCACGCCAAGCTTGTCGCTGGCAACAGCGGTTTTGACTTGGTGGTGCCAGGCGCGGTGTTTGCCAAATCGCAGATCGAAGGGGGCCTATTGATGAAGCTCGACAAGTCCCGCATTCCCAACCTTGCCAACCTTGACCCCGCCATCATGGGCAAGCTTGCCAGCGTCGATCCTGGCAACGATTACCTGGTGCCGTGGGCCTGGAGCTACACCACAGTGGGCATCCAAAGGGACAAAGTTAAAAGAGCGCTGGGTTCAATGCCGCTGCCGGACAACACCTGGGAGCTTGTCTTTAACCCAGCCTACACCGCAAAATTGAAATCCTGCGGCATCGCCTACCTTGATTCACCGACAGAGGTCATTCCGCCTGCGATGCACCATCTGGGTAAAAACCCCTATTCCAATGACCCTGCCGACCACAAAGCTGCTGGTGACATGCTGGCCAAGGTTCGCCCGCACATCCGCATCTTTACAAGCACCATGATCGACGATCTGGCCGGTGGCAAGGCCTGCGTTGCGCTGGGCTGGGCCGGTGACATGAACATTGCCCGCAACCGTGCCATCGAAAACAAGAGCACCAACGTGGTTGAGGTTTTGTTGCCCAGCAGCGGCGGTCTGATCTTTTTTGATTCGCTGGCCATCCCTAAGGATGCTCAACATCCCCAAAATGCGGCAGCTTTCATCAACTACTATTTGCGACCAGAGGTTTCGGCATCGCTGACCAATGAACTGACCTACGCCACGGCCAACAAAGCCAGCTTAACCAAGGTTAAACCCGAAATTGTTGCCAATAAAACCGTGTTTGTCGATGAAGAAAACATGAAAAAAATGGTATCACCCTCCAGTTTTAGCAATGAAGCGCGTGAGTCCATGAGTAACGTCTATACCCAGTTTAAAAAAGGAAAGTAACCCCCCAATTTTTTGAATACACGAGTTTGATTAGGCTGTGAGTTGCCCCTATTCGGGTGGCTCACGGCTTTTTTTTGACCAAAGAAATCTTTTGTGATAAATAAATCAGTTGAGTACTCAAATTCACGGCTTTTTACGCACTGAAAACCTCGTCAAGCGCTTTGATGATGTTGTGGCGGTTGATGATGTGTCGATCTCCATTCAAAAAGGCGAGATATTCGCGCTGCTGGGTAGCTCAGGTTGCGGCAAATCTACCTTGCTGAGAATCATGGCGGGGTTTGAAAAACCAAGCTCTGGGCGGGTGTTTTTGAATGGTGCCGATGTCGCATCTTTTCACCCCTACGAGCGACCGATCAACATGATGTTTCAGTCGTATGCTTTGTTTCCGCACCTGAATATTTGGGAAAACATCGCCTTTGGCTTGAAGCGCGAAGGCATGCCCATGCCGCAGATCAGGACGCGTGTGGACGAGATGCTTAACCTAGTGCAACTGACGGCCTACGCCAAACGGTGGCCTCACCAACTGTCAGGCGGACAGCAGCAGCGCGTGGCACTCGCTCGCAGTCTGGCCAAAAAGCCCCAGTTGCTGTTGCTGGATGAACCGCTGGGGGCACTGGACAAAAAGCTGCGTCAGCGCACCCAGTTTGAGCTGGTCAATATCATTGAATCGGTCGGCGTGACGGTGGTGATGGTCACGCACGACCAAGAAGAGGCGATGACGATGGCATCGCGCATTGCCGTCATGCACCATGGTCGGGTGTTGCAGGTGGGGTCGCCCAAAGAAATCTACGAATGCCCGATCAACCGTTTTGTGGCGGACTTCATTGGCAACGTCAATCTGTTTGACGGACAGCTCAGTGTGGATGAACACGATCGCTGTGAAATCAAAACCGACCACGGTACCATGCACATTGCCCACGGCATTGGAGGGGCCATCGGTATGCCTTTGGCCGTTGCCGTGCGGCCTGAGAACATCTCCATTTCAAAGCAACGACCGGATGTCAGCGTCAATTTGTTTGACGGCAGGGTGCGTGAGATCGCCTACTTTGGCAGCTACACGTCATTTATCGTTGAAACCGCCGGCGGACGTACCGTTGTGGTGACCGAGTTGAATGGCAGCCGTCTCGAAAATATTGACATTACCTGGGAAGATCACGTGTTCTTTTGGTGGGATCAAACAGACCCCGTGGTTTTGACGCAGTAAAGCGTATATCGCATATAGCGCATATATCACATGAATCTCGAAAGCCTGGCCAGGCTGCGTCTGGGTAAACGTTTTGTGATCGGTGTGCCATTTATTTGGCTGTTGATTTTCTTTGTGGTGCCCTTCCTGATTTTGTTGCGCATCAGTGTGACTGACATGGGCAATGGTGTTGATCCATTTGCCCCGATCATTCAAACGGCAGACGGTATTTTGCACATCGCGCTCAAATACCAAAATTACAGTTCAATTTTTGAAGATGCCAACCCGAGCGGATCGCTTGCCTTTGGCCAGACGATTTATCTTGAGGCCTTTATCACTTCGGTCAACTATGCATTTTGGACCAGTCTGCTTTGTTTGGTCATGGGTTATCCTTTTGCCTATTTTCTTGCGCGTACCAAAAGTACCCTTCAGCCCGCCTTGTTGATGATGGTCATGCTGCCGTTTTGGACTTCGTTTTTGCTGCGGGTTTATGCGTGGAAGGGCATTCTGGCCGATCAGGGTGTGGTCAATAACGCCCTGATCTGGAGTGGCCTGATTCAAGAGCCTATCCAACTGCTGTATTCGGACGTGTCGATGCTGGTCGGCATGACCTATGTCTATTGTCCTTTCATGATCTTGCCGCTGTACGCCACGCTGGTCAAAATGGATTTCAGACTGCTGGAAGCGGCTTATGACCTGGGGGCCAGCCCCTGGAAGGCCTTTTGGCTCATTACCGTACCGCTCAGCAAGGCCGGCATCATCGCGGGTTCCATGCTGGTGTTCATTCCATGTCTGGGTGAATTTGTCATTCCGTCTCTTTTGGGCGGGGCTGAAAACATCATGATGGGCCGTGTGGTTTGGGACGAAATGTTTAGCAGCAACAACTGGCCACGGGCCGCTGCACTGGCCATTGTGATGATCCTCGTCATCCTTGTGCCCATGGCGCTTTACACCCGGTACAGTGCCGAGCGCGATGCAGTAGAAGACTAAAGAAGACTCAAGAAGACTAAAGCAATCAAAGACGCACGGACTAGAAATGCAACGGGTAACAAGATTTTTGCAAGACAACTTGGGTCGTCTCTGGCTGACAGGGGTTTTTCTGTTTCTTTATGCGCCGCTGTTTTTCTTGATTTTGTTTTCGTTCAACAGCACCCGCCAGGATGGGGTGTTTACGGGCTTTTCGATGCGCTGGTACCAGGCCTTGCTGGGTGATTCGCGTCTGGTTGGCGGTTTTTTTCTGTCCCTGAACGTGGCGGTGATTGCAGCCACACTGTCAACCATCCTGGGGACGTTTTCTGCCTATGTGTTGGTGCGTTATCCCAGGTTCATCGGGCGATCGTGGTTCTCAGGGCTGGTCAGTGCGCCACTGGTCATGCCAGAGGTCATCATTGGCCTGTCGCTGCTGTTGCTGATGGTCTCCATCCAGCATGCCATTGGCTGGCCAGAGCGGGGAATGACCACCATCGTGATTGGACATACCCTGCTGGGCATGGCTTACGCCACAGTGGTTATCAGTACACGATTGCGTGACATGGATCGCACCATCGAAGAGGCTGCCATCGACCTGGGTTGTCGTCCGGTGCAGGTGTTTTTTTTGGTGACGCTGCCAAATATCCTGCCATCACTGATTGCGGCCTGGATGCTGACTTTTACGCTGTCGTTTGACGATGTGGTGATTTCAGAATTTTTGTCTGGGCCAGGGGTGACCACGCTGCCGCAAGTCATTTTTGGCTATGCTCGCCGTGGCATCAACCCCGCCATCTACGCCGCAGCAACCCTGCTGATCTTGACCATTTCAACCGGCATCATCGCCTATAGCATCCACACGGTCCGTACTCAGTTGCGCAGAGAACGTGAAATCAAGGCTGCGATGCGCACATCCTAAATCGGATCGGCACAGCAGTGGTATTCAGGCCCTGGTGGCCGAGTATTGCGCCATCAATTGAGACTGCGCACTGATCGGAGTTTTGGCCTTGCCTGACGTACGTGCCTTGGTGGGCTGTGCCAGGGTGTAATGACCACTGACATCCTGTATCCAGGCATCCACTGTGTCGTCCAGGTAAGTCTGCAAACACTCTTTGACGATGCGCTGGCGCAGGGCAAAGTCTTCAACCGGCCAGGCCAGCTCAACGCGGCGCAGCATGTTGCGGTTCATCCAGTCGGCGCTGGCCAAGTACAGCCACTCGTCACGGCCCGTGGCAAAGTAATACACCCGTGAGTGCTCCAAAAACCGCCCGATGATCGATCGCACACGGATGTTGTCTGTCACCCCCGGGCGCTGTGCCGGCAACATGCAGGCCCCCCTGATGATCAAATCGATCACGACACCGGCCTGACCTGCGCGCACCAGAGCCTCCATCAGCCGTTCGTCGGTCAGGCTGTTCATTTTCAGGATGATGCGCCCTGTCGTGCCAGCCCTGGCCGCGTGGGCTATGGTGTCGATCCACTCCAGCAGTTTGTGCTGCAAATGAAACGGTGCCAAGATCAGCTTGTTCAATCTTGGAATGCGGCTTTGATTGGCCAGCAACCCAAAGACGTTTTCAATGTCCTGGGTGATCTTGGGGTTGCAGGTCAGGTAGCTCAGGTCGGTGTAAAGACGTGCGGTGTTGGGGTTGTAGTTGCCGGTGGACAGGTGGGCGTAATGGCGAATGGCGCGGCCTTCGCGGCGTGACACCAGCAGCATCTTGGCATGGGTTTTCAGGCCCACGATGCCATAGACCACCTGGGCACCGATGTATTCCAGTTTTTCGGCCCAGTCGATATTGGCTTCTTCATCAAAGCGGGCTTTTAGCTCAACGACCACCGTGACCTCTTTGCCACGTTGAACGGCTTGACGCAACAAGTCCATCAACACCTTGTCTGAGCCTGTGCGGTAAATGGTTTGTTTGATGGCCAGGACAGCAGGGTCTTGCACGGCCTCGCGCAAGAACGCTATCACCCCGTCAAAACTTTCATACGGTTGGTGGATCAGCACGTCGCCTGCTTGCAGCCGTTCGATGATCGAGATGTGGCCTGCCAATTGCTGCGGGTAGCCTGCCTGGTAGTGGGCAAACAACCATTTGGGCTGATCGACCAGAGCGATCAATTGGGTCAGCCGCACCAGATTGACTGGCCCGCGAACACGGTACAGCGCTGATGGCGGAAGCTCAAATTGCCGCAGCAGCAGGTCAGACAAGTGCGCAGCACAACTGGCTGAGACCTCCAGCCGTACCGACTGGCCGTAATTGCGGTGCTCCAGGCCTTGGCGCAGCGCGGTGCGCAGGTTTTTGACATCCTCCTCATCCACCGACAAGTCAGAGTGGCGTGTGACGCGAAACTGTGAAAACTGCCCCACAGTGCGCCCCGGAAAAAGGTCTTTCAGGTGGGTGCGGATGACGCTGGAGATCGATACAAACAGGGTGCGTTTGCCAGACAGACGGTCAGGTAGGCGGATAAAGCGCGGCAGGCTGCGTGGCACTTTAACGATCGCGATCTCGTTGTTGCGACCAAAGGCATCGACACCGGACAACTGGACGATAAAGTTAAGCGACTTGTTGGCCACCTGCGGAAAAGGGTGGGCGGGGTCAAGCCCCACGGGCAGCAGCAGAGGGCGAACCTCGGCTTCAAAAAAAGATTTAACCCAGCGTTGCTGGGCCAGGCTGCGCTCGCTGTGCGACACGATGCGAATGCCCTCTTGGGCAAAAGCCGGCAGCAAGACATCGTTGTACAAGGCGTATTGGTCTTCAACCAGACTGTGGGCCACGCGGCTCAAGGCCTCTTGGGCCTTGGCATCAATGGCATCGAGCGCTGCTTTGGGCTGGGCCAGACTGGTGTAAAGGGCGGCCCTGACCTCAAAAAACTCATCCAGGTTAGAAGACACAATGCAAAGATAGCGGAGCCGCTCCAGCAGCGGCACGTCAGGTCGTGCGGCCCAGTGCAGCACCCGCGCATTAAAGGCCAGCAAGCTCATGTCGCGGTCGATCCAGTCCACCGCGATGGGAATGTTGTTCTCAGATTTTGCGTTCATGGGCATACGGGGGGCGACGGGGTTTTGCAAGGAAATCCATCAAAGTTTGACTCCAGAATAGGACAATGATGTGACCATCATGTGACAAAAGCGCTCACAAGCAAGTTGTTTACTGCGTCAATCAGTTTGCAATGCTTGATTGACGGTCATCGTCTTGTACCAAAAAACAAATAACGAACAAAAACATGAATGTCGATTCTGGGCACGATTTAATACACAGAATCTCGTCGGCTGATTTTGACCACGGTCACGGTGATGACGCTGCGATCGATCTCGACAATGATGCGGATTTGCCCGACACGGTAACGGTGAAAACCCGCCCACGGCCCGGTCAACGGGTGGCCTCTGTCGGCAGGGTTTTGTAATTGACATACATCGTCAAGAAAACTGCGTACCTTGCGCAAAATGTCCTTGTCCAGTTTGCCAAGCTGCTTGTCCGCGCTGTCAGAGATCAAGAGTTCCCAAGCCATCAGATGTCATGCCTGGCCCATACCTCTGCGGCTGGATACACTTTTTCTTGACCGTCATGGATGCGCGTGGAAACTTTTGCCGCATCTCGGCCATCGACTTGGTCTTCCAGCCATTGCGTCAGGTACTCTGCAACGGAGAGTCGGCTGCGATGGGCTTCCCGTTTGAGCAGCCTTGCCACCGTAGCGGGTAGGGTGATCGTTTCAAGGGCCTGCGGGTTTTGGGCTAATGACGGCGTGTTCATGGTGTGGTGGGCGGGGCCCAAGGCAAGGCGCGTTCATTGTTGCAGATGCCCACTATCGGCGCAACGCTTGTGGGTTTTGATCGGGTTGTGGGGAAAGTCACTCTTGATGCTCACAGGCACAGCGGGCCTCACACCACGGCATCGGCGCTTTGGCGAGTGAGGATGGCCAAAGTATTGGCGATGGTTTTTCTCAGCTCTCTCCGGTCGCAGATCAGATCAATCGCGCCCTTGGTTTGCAAAAACTCGGAACGTTGAAAGCCCTCTGGCAGCGTGACGCGCACAGTGGACTCAATGACACGTGGGCCGGCAAAGCCAATCAGTGCTCTCGGCTCGGCAATGACCACGTCGCCCACGAAGGCAAACCCCGCGCTGACCCCACCCATGGTGGGGTCCGTCAGCACGCTGATGAAGGGCAGATTTTTTTGGGCCAGATGGGTGAGGGCGGCATTGGTCTTGCACATTTGCATCAGGCTAAAAAGGCCCTCCTGCATCCTGGCACCGCCGGTTGCTGTAAAGCAGATGAAGGGCACTTTTTGCTCGATGGCGGTGTGAACACCCCGTACAAAGCGCTCGCCGACCACAGACCCCATGCTGCCGCCCATAAATTCAAACTCAAAGCACGCCACCACCGCGCCAATACCACACACCGTTCCCCCCATTACCACCAGCGCGTCGGTTTCGCCGGTGTTTTCAAGGGCATCTTTCAGGCGTTCTGCGTATTTGCGGCTGTCTTTGAACTTGAGAACGTCAACGGGTAGAACCTCTTGTCCGATCTCAAAGCGGCCCTCGTTGTCCAAAAAATGATCCAGTCGCAACCGTGCACCGATGCGGTGGTGGTGGTTACAACCAGGACAAACATTCTGGTTTTGATCGAGGTCTGTTTTATAGAGAACGTTGTCGCAGCCTGCGCATTTGACCCATAAGCCCTCGGGAACGGTGCGGCGGTTGGCAGGGTTGGTTTGTTGAATTTTGGGGGGGAGAAGTTTTTCAAGCCAGCTCATAAGGACACCTAGAGGAAGGAAGATGAGAATAAAGGGGGAGGCATCGGCACATCCAGTGCCGTGCGAATCTCACGAATAAAAGCCTCTGCCACACTTGCGACACGGTCGCGTGGCAGGTCACCCACCAACCGGATGATCTGGCTGCCAATGACCACGGCATCAGCCACCTGGCTGATGGCACGGGCGGTGGTGGCATCGCGAATGCCAAAGCCCACAGCCAAGGGTATCCGAACGTACAGGCGAATGCGGTTCAGCATGGAATTGATGGCATCGATGTCTGGTGTGCCTGTGCCGGTCACACCTTTGAGTGACACGTAATAAACATAACCGCTGGCCAATGCAGCCACTTGCCGGACGCGGGTTTCGGTGCTGGTGGGGGCCAGTAAATAAATCATATCCAAACCATAAGCTCTTAGCTCGGCGGCCAGGTCTTCGCATTCTTTGGGCGGGTAATCCACAATCAACACACCGTCCACACCGACTGCTGCGGCATCCTGAACAAAAGCGTTGCCACCTTGATTTGCGCTGTGCTTCTGGTTGTAGCGCTCCACCGGGTTGGCGTAGCCCATCAGGACGACCGGTGTACTGTTATTTTGAGAGCGAAACACCCGCACCATGTCCAGAACCCGCGCCAGCCCAATGCCGCAGGCCAAGGCCCTGTCACCGGCCTGCTGAATGACAGGGCCGTCGGCACTTGGGTCCGAAAAAGGCACACCCAGCTCGATCACATCCGCCCCGCCGGCCACCATGGCATGCATCAACTCAGGGGTGATGTCGGCAAACGGAAAACCCGCCGTCACAAAGGGAATCAGCGCTTTGCGGCCTTGTGCTTGCAGACGGGCAAAAGTGGTGGCGATGCGGCTCATGGGGTGACCTTGGGACTGCCCTTGACGGATTGCCCTTGGCAACTGGGGCGGCAATAAAAATCAGCGTGGGACAAGTCTGCTACGGTGCCGATGTCCTTGTCGCCCCGACCAGACAGGTTGACCAAAATGGATTGGTCCTTGCGCATCGTTGAGGCCAGCTTCATAGCGTAGGCCACGGCGTGGCTGGATTCAAGGGCAGGAATAATGCCCTCGGTGCGGCAAAGATAGTGAAAGGCTTGTAGTGCCTCAGTGTCGGTAATACCCACATATTGCACACGACCCATGTCGTGCAAATAGGCGTGCTCAGGACCCACCCCGGGGTAGTCCAGACCGGCACTGACGCTGTGGGTGGGGATGATCTGGCCGTCGTCGTCTTGCAGGATATAGGTGCGGTTGCCGTGCAAAACCCCCGGGCTGCCACGCAGAATAGAGGCGGCGTGGTGTCCGCTATCCAGTCCATGGCCTGCAGCCTCAACCCCTACCAGTTGAGTGGCCTGATGTGACACGTAAGGGTAAAAGATGCCCATGGCGTTGCTGCCTCCGCCCACACAAGCCACCACCACATCGGGCTGAAGACTGGTGCAACCGACGTGTTGCAGTATCCACGGCATTTGCACCAGGCATTCCCTGCCGATCACGCTTTGAAAGTCCCGCACCATCATGGGGTAAGGGTGCGGGCCACAGACGGTGCCGATAACGTAGAACGTGTTGTCCACGTTGGCTACCCAGTCGCGCATGGCCTCATTGAGCGCGTCTTTCAGGGTACGGCTGCCGCTATTAACGGGCACCACAGTGGCCCCCAATAGTTTCATGCGATAAACGTTGGGGCTTTGGCGTTTGACATCTTCGCTGCCCATATAGACCACACATTCAAGCCCGTAGCGTGCGCAGATGGTGGCGGTGGCCACACCGTGCTGGCCGGCACCGGTCTCGGCGATGACGCGGAGCTTGTTCATGCGAACCGCCAGCATCGCTTGGCCGATGGTGTTGTTGATCTTGTGTGCGCCGGTGTGGTTCAAGTCTTCGCGTTTGAGAAAAATTTGGGCACCCCCCTGTTCACGGCTTAAGCGGGCGGCGTGGTAGACCGGCGATGGACGGCCTACAAAATGCGCCAGTTCAGATTCAAATTCAGCCATAAAGGCAGGGTCAGACCGGTACTGGGTGTAGGCGCTGGTGAGTTGATCGATGGCGTAGCTGAGCGTTTCGGACGCAAAACATCCGCCGTAAATGCCAAAGTGCCCATGGGCATCGGGTTGTTGATAGTCAAACATTAGTTAAACATTAGTCAAACATGGTGATCAAGAGACGAAAGCTGGTGGTCTGCCGCACGCACAGCGGCCACAAACTGGCTGATTTTGCGGGGAGATTTGATGCCTTTTTGACCCGAGATCTCAACGCCCGAGCTGACATCAACGCTGAGCGTTTTGCAGCGAGGCCTGACCTGCCCAATGGCCTGGGTGACGTTGGCAGCGTTCAGCCCACCGCTCAAAACCAAATGGGCATCCACACGGGGCGGTATCACAGACCAGTTAAAAGCCCTGCCGCTGCCGCCATAGCCATAGCCATCAACGCGTGTGTCCAGCAAAATAGCCTGCGCTTGCGCATATTCGGCGACAAACCCAGCCAGGTCAAAGTCTGTGTCGTTGTCGTCCATCGGAACATGGGCCGCACGCAGCCAGGCGTTCCGACCTAAAGCGCAGGCCTGTTCACAGTGTGCAGCGGTTTCGTCGCCGTGAAACTGCGCCACAGCACCCTGCACGGTGGCGCAAGCAGCAGCTACCTCATCGGTGCTGTGATTGACAAACAACAAAACGGGGGTGACAAAGGGCGGCAGTCTGCGGGCCAGCTCGGCGGCGCGGGCCAGAGTCACGCAGCGCGGGCTGTTGTGGTACAGCACAAACCCGACAGCGTCGATGCCGGCGGCTACGGCGGCATCCACGTCAGATTCGCGGGTCAGGCCGCAGACTTTGATACGGGTGCGGCAGGTCAGGTGAGCATTGTGAGACATAGCGAGTGTTATGGCAGTCCATCAAAAAGCGGGGTTGAATCAGGCAGACCCCATCTTGGGTCGTAGCGCGGCCCCAAAAAATACAGTCCGTCTGGCGCAAAAGTGGGCGCTGCTGCATCGCGGGTTCGTGCCGCTAGGACATCCTTGATCCAGTCTGGTGACTGGCGTTGCTCACCCACGGCGATCAAACAGCCCATGATATTGCGAATCATGTGGTGCAAAAAGGCGTTGGCCTCAAAGTCAAAGCGCCAATAAGCACCGCGCCTTGAAATGTTCAGACGCATCAGGTGTTTGACTGGAGAGTGGGCCTGACACGCGCTGGCCCTAAACGATGTGAAGTCGTGCGTACCGATCAAGTGCTGCGCAGCCTGCTGCATCAGCGTGTGGTCAAGCGACCGATAGGCCCATCCAACGCGCCCTGTATCCAGGCTGGGCCGAACGGCAGACTGAAATAGAACATAAGCGTAGCGGCGAGACAAGGCGCAGGTGCGGCAGTGAAACTGGGGGGGCACGATACAGGCCCAATGTACGGCAATATCGCGGGGCAACAAAGCATTGGGGCCACGAACCCAGGACGGGGCAGGACGGTCCAGCGGGGTATCAAAATGAATGACCTGCATGAGACCATGGACACCTGAGTCTGTGCGACCGGCGCACAAGGTCGAAATTTTGTGGTTCGCAAACCGTCCTAAGGCACTTTCGATGCAGTCTTGCACCGTGCGACCGGAAGGCTGACTTTGCCAGCCGCAGTAGGCCTGTCCGTTGTAGCTAATACCCAAAGCCAGCCTCACGGTATGACGTGCGTCTATCGATCTCAATCGGCATCAGTCGGGTGGGCGCTTACTTGAGCTTGGCCAGGGTGCGCTGTGCTTTTGCTTTCATATCACCTGAAGCCTCGGCAATGACTTCTTCGATCAGGGCACGTGCGCCGTCATCGTCGCCGATAGCCTGAAACTCTTCAGCCAAGGCAAGCTTGGTGGCCAGGGGGTCTTCGGGTGTAGCGGGTGTATCACGACCGACCAGGTCACCGGTGGCTGGCGCATCGTCCAAGTCAAGCGACAGCGACCCCAGGTCAAATTCAAGCATTCCAGAGCTGGCGGCAGGTGTAGGAGCAGTCTGAACGGCTGACTTTGCCAGCGCGTCTGAGGCGTTATCCATATTGGGTGCAGTTGCGGGGGGCGATACCACGATGTCAGGCAGCTCTAAATCAAAGGTGTCGGTTGCGAGTGACGGCAAAGGTGCTGCGGGAACGGGTGCAGGCTGTGCGGGGTTGCTGCCAAACTCGGGCAGGGACATGGCCTGGGGCAGATCGTCCGGGTTCAGTGGCTTCGTATCGAGATCGGCGGGTGATGTGATCGATTCGTCAAGCGAAAAGTCGAGGTCAAAGTCAACGCCGACCGGCGTGTGAGGCTGAGAATAAGAGGCACTCATGGCAAGGTCTTCGCCAAAGGATGTCGGAATGTCAGGCTGCAAGACCGGCTGTGGTGTTACGGCGACAGGACCCTCCGGCTGTCTGCCCAGCACATAAAGGGCATTGTTGGGATCGATCTCGCGACCCGACACGCATATGGTGGCCCATTGCTCACCCTTGCCGTTGGTTAAGTGGTAGGCCAGTGCAGCAACGGACTCAAAAGCCCTAGGGTCTTCGCGCTTGCGGTAAATCTCAAGCAGCTTTTGGTGGATAGCGATGCGTTCGGGATGTTTGCGCAAAGCGTCCTTCAGTATCTCTTCGGCTTGCATGTCGCGCCCATAGGCCAAATAAACGTCGGCCTCGGCAATGGGGTCCACGTCATCGACGGCATCCATCTGACTGGGCGAATAAACCATGGACGACCCTGAGGCCAAGCTCTCATTGGTATCAATGTTTTGTCCCCCGCTGACACCAAAAAAGGACTCAGGGTGCATGCGGCTTTCAAAAAACGAACTGTCAGAGATGCCTGGTTTTTTTCGCAATCGGATTTCATAAAACACCAGCCCCGCCAGCAGGACGACCACGCCCAAAGCTGCCAGCGGCAAGATCGGGTTTTCAGCCAGAGTGTCGAGCAGCCTGGTGGTGGCATCGGAATCAGCGGCGGCTACAGAGACCGGCTGGCTGGCGGCTGATGCTGCGTTTGAGGCAGAAGACGCTGGAGGTACAACGGATGCAGGTACAACGGATGCAGGTGCAACGGACGGAGGTGCAACGGACGGAGAGGTTGTCGCAACGACAGGTAGTCTGGTGGTGGAACTGGCCGCAGCACTGGCCGGAATTGAAGCGCTGGCCAATTGACCCAAGTCACGGATGTTCTTGGTCAGCTCGGCGGCAAGGCTGGCGGCATCCTGAGCGCTGCGGGCGGCGGCCAATTGCCCCAACTGTCCATTTGCTGGTTTGCCTTGCACCGCACTCTTGGACAGTGTGAGCTTATCGGGTAAGGCGGTCGGTTTTTGGTCGGTCACTTTGGCCTGCACACGACCGCTGATGTTGCGGTCAGCAGGGCTAAGCTGCGCTTTGGGCGCACTGGCTGCTAGTTTGCGGCGAAAGTCATTGAAGTCCTGGCTCTGGGCAGCGATGATCTGGCTAGCCTGTTCGGGATCTGTGGCCTGAACCTGATCGTCGGCAGGCAGACTGAGCACGGCACCCGCCTTGATCCGATGCACGTTGCTGCCGATGAAAGCGTCAGGGTTGGTGCGCAGCAGGGCGACCAGCATTTGGTCAAGCGAGACCTCGGTAGTTTTGTGGGCCAGGGCGATGCGACCGGCGGTGTCACCGTTGTGGACCGTGACTGTAGGCTGCAAGCCGGCATCCTCAAGAAGATCCGCCGTTGCTGTTGGGCGGGCCGAGGGTAAGGGGCGGCCCTCCTGTGGTGGCCTGTCTCTGCCTGTTTGCGCCTGTTCCTGGGACGATGGCGGGGTTTGGGCTAACTGCGGCGTTGAACTGTTTTTGGCCCTCAAGCTGGGGGGGTCAAACAGCATGGTGTAGTCGCGAACGATGCGGCCCGAGTTCCACTGAACCTCGATGATCGTATCTACAAAAGGATCATTGACGGCACGGTCACTGCGCAATTGAAGATAAGACTGCCCGTTATGACGCTTTTTAAGCATCATTTGCAGACCGGCCATTGCGACGTTGTATTCCAAGCCAGCAGCCTTAAAGGAATCAGGCTGCGCCACCGTGACTTTGAGAGAGGCGGCTTCTTCGGCGTTGATGTTGGAGATGTCGATCTCGGCCCGAAGAGGCTCACCCAGGGCGGACAGAACGGAGAGCTTTCCGAGCGACAAGGCAAAGACGCTGGTGCCCCATAAGGCCAAAAGCAAGGCCACCACGAAGGTGGAGACTGGCCGGCGGTGTGATGTGGCTATCAAATTGTGGACTCCGGTTGTGGTGCCCGCGAACGGCGGCGGGAGGGCTGGCCTACCGTGCGAGGTGCAGAATACGGCAGTGTGACGATAGGCCCTGACACTGGCTTAGAACGGTCTGTGATTATGCCGCCAACAGTATCCGCAACATCCGGCGTAAAGGCTCGGCAGCTCCCCACAGAAGTTGGTCCCCGATGGTGAAGGCACTGACGTACTCCGGCCCCATGGCCAGCTTGCGAACCCGCCCGACTGCGATGGTCATGGTGCCACTGACCGCGACGGGGGTCAAGTCACGGACGCTGGCCTCACGGGTATTGGGAACGACCTTGACCCAGGGGTTGTCGGCGGCCATCATGGCCTCTAAGTCTGGCGTTGGCACGTTTTGCTTCAGTTTGAAAGTCAGGGCCTGGCTGTGGCAGCGCATGGCACCGACACGCACACACAGACCGTCAACCGGAATCTCGGGTGTACCAAAGGCTGCGCCCAGACCCAGAATTTTGTTGGTTTCGGCCATGCCCTTCCATTCCTCACGCGACACGCCAAAACCCGGCTGATCCGGATGCCGGCCTACGCCGAGATCTTTGTCTATCCACGGTATCAGAGAACCGCCCAGCGCTACCCCAAAATGAGCGGTCTCTATGTCGCTCAGATTGCGCTGCTTATCAACCACACGTTGGTCAATTTCGAGGATGGATGAATGGCTGTTGTCAAGCAGAGGTTGGACCTCGGCGTAAAGTGTGCCAAACTGGGTAAGAAGCTCACGCATGTGCTGCGCTCCACCTCCGCTGGCGGCTTGGTAGGTTTGGGTACACATCCACTCCACCAGACCGGCTTTGTACAGGGCACCCACCCCCATCAACATGCAACTGACAGTGCAATTGCCGCCTATCCAGTTGCGTATGCCAGAGTGCAGTGCCTTTTGGATGACGGGCAAGTTGACGGGGTCCAGCACGATCACCGCGTCATCGTTCATACGCAGGGTAGATGCCGCGTCTATCCAGTGCCCCTGCCAGCCTGCTGAGCGCAACTGCGGAAAAATCAACGTGGTGTAGTCACCGCCCTGGGCGCTCAGGATGATGTCGCACTTTTGCAGGGCGCAGATGTCGTTGGCATCTTGCAGTGTGGTCTCGTTTTTAGCCTGGGCGGGGGCTTTGCCACCTACGCTGGATGTCGAGAAAAACACGGGATCGATCAGATCAAAATCCCCCTCGGTCTGCATCCGATCCATCAACACCGAGCCAACCATGCCGCGCCAGCCGACCAGCCCTACCAAATTGCCTGTTTTCTTCATTGCTGTTTCCTTGAAAGTAGAAGGGAATGTGTTTTTGAAGTGTAAGCGCCTGCCAGCGGGACCGTCACCCGCCAATGGAACAGGTGGCTAAACAGGTGGCTAAGATGTCGGAGCGTCCACAGGCACTGTGATCGCATTGAAACGTGGGGCAGGTTACGTCAATCCTGTTACGATACTCAGAACATGGTGCATGCTCAAATATAATATGTTTTCGATATGCATATTATTTTGCAGATATATTATAAATCTAGCTATTTCTATAGTTAGTGTTGGAATATAAAATACGTAAAACAGGTCACGCATGAACCCGTCAAGTGGTTCATCATCATAGGCAAAATTAAATTTCGTTACGGAAACTTTATGGATATTACCCAATTACTGGCTTTCAGCGTTAAAAACAAAGCATCCGACCTGCATCTTTCAGCAGGGTTGCCGCCCATGATTCGTGTGCATGGCGATGTGCGCCGTCTGAATGTGGAACCTTTGGACCACAAGCAGGTTCATGCGATGGTCTATGACATCATGAACGATTCTCAGCGTAAACATTATGAAGAGTTTTTGGAAATTGACTTTTCATTTGAGATCGAAGGACTGGCACGGTTTCGGGTCAATGCCTTCAATCAAAATCGGGGGGCGGGGTCTGTATTTAGGACCATTCCAACCAAAATTTTGACACTTGAGCAGCTGAATGCCCCCAAAATTTTTGGCGACCTTGCATTAAAACCCCGTGGCATGGTGCTGGTCACCGGTCCAACGGGTTCAGGTAAATCGACCACCTTGGCGGCCATGGTGAATTATTTAAATGAGACCGAATTCGGCCATATTCTGACAGTTGAAGACCCTATCGAGTTTGTCCATGACTCCAAAAAATGCCTGATCAACCAGCGTGAAGTTGGCCCACACACCCAAAGCTTTGCTGCAGCCCTTAAATCTGCACTGCGCGAAGACCCCGACGCGATTTTGGTAGGCGAAATGCGTGACCTTGAAACCATCCGCTTGGCCATGACGGCCGCAGAAACCGGCCATTTGGTTTTTGGCACACTGCATACCTCCAGCGCAGCCAAAACCATCGACCGGATTATCGACGTATTTCCGGCCGAAGAAAAGGAAATGATCCGTGCCATGCTGTCTGAATCCCTACAGGCTGTGATTTCACAAACGCTGTGCAAAACCAAAGACGGCAACGGTCGGGTGGCCGCGCACGAGATCATGCTGGGGACCCCCGCCATTCGAAATTTGATCCGCGAGGCCAAAGTAGCGCAAATGTACTCCAGCATTCAAACTGGTAATGGTGTGGGGATGCAAACCTTGGATCAAAATCTGACAGACTTGGTCAAGCGAAATATTATTTCGCCTTCAGAGGCCCGTTCCAAGGCCAAAATCCCTGAAAACTTTCCTGGCTAAACAGATGAGGGGTCAATCGGAGTCATTTTTATTATTTAATTAATTCAATCAATTCAAAGAAGAGGCTATTATGGAACGCGATCAGGCGACTACTTTTATCACCGATCTGCTCAAGCTGATGATCAGTCGTGGCGGTAGTGACTTATTTATCACAGCAGAGTTTCCGCCCGCCATCAAGGTGGACGGCAAAGTTACCAAGGTATCACCCCAACCACTCAATGGGGCGCACACCATTGCGTTGGCAAGGTCGATCATGAATGACAAACAAGTTGCCGAGTTTGAGCGCACCAAGGAGTGCAACTTTGCCATTTCGCCGCCAGAACTGGGGCGTTTTCGCGTCAATACCTTTATGCAGCAAGGCAAAGTGGGCATGGTGCTCAGAACCATCCCCACCACCTTGCCCACCATCGACGGCTTGAAGCTCCCCCCCATCCTCAAAGAAGTGATCAACAGCAAGCGCGGTCTGTGCATCATGGTGGGTGCGACAGGGTCAGGTAAATCTACGTCACTGGCCGCCATGGTGAACTGGCGCAATGAGTCCACTTATGGCCACATCATCACCATTGAAGACCCGATTGAATTTGTCCATGCGCACAAAAACTGCGTTGTCACGCAGCGCGAGGTAGGGATAGACACCGACAGTTGGGATGCCGCCCTCAAAAACACCCTGCGCCAGGCTCCGGATGTGATTTTGATGGGCGAAATCCGCGACCGAGAAACCATGGAACACGCCGTTGCGTTTGCAGAAACCGGTCACCTTTGTATTGCTACCTTGCATGCCAACAGCGCCAACCAGGCGCTTGACCGTGTGATCAATTTCTTTCCTGAAGAACGTCGCACCCAATTGTTGATGGATTTGTCACTGAATCTGCGCGCCCTGGTGTCGCAACGCCTGGTTCCCAAACAAGATTCCAAGGGCCGTGTTGCCGTGGTTGAGATCATGCTGAATTCCCCGTTGATCTCAGATATGATTTTTAAGGGCGAAATCTCGGAGATCAAAGAGATCATGAAAAAAAGCCGCAACATCGGCATGCAAACCTTTGATCAGGCACTGTTCGACGCTTATGAAGCCAACTTTATATCTTATGAGGATGCCCTGCGCAATGCCGACTCTGTCAATGATCTGCGACTGCAAATCAAACTCAACAGTCAGCGTGGCAAACGCCAGGATTTGGGTGCTGGTACTGAAAGTTTGAGCATTATTTAGTGACCGGTAAGGACATCGTCGGTCAAAGGCTCAAGCTTGACGATGACCAGTGACAGGTTATCTCCACTGCCTTTTGCGCGTGATCTGGCTTTGTCGATCAAAAACTCGGTGGCATCACGGGGTGACAGAGACGACAGGACAGAACCCAGCTCGGCGTGGCTGAAGTAATGCCAAACCCCGTCGCTGCACGCCATCAGGGTGTCGCCGGTACGCAGTTTGGGTATGTAGTGCGTGCCCATCGGCGGGTCTTTTTCGGTACCCAGACAGCCCATCAAAATGTTGGACTTGGGGTGGTTGTTGGCCTGTTCTTCGGTAATTTCACCGCGATTGACCAAGGTTTGAACGTAAGAGTGGTCCAGGGTACGCTTGACCAGTTTTTTGCCATGAAAGTGGTAAATGCGGGAATCTCCGGCATGAACCCAATAGCAGTCACCGCCGGCGTTGATCAAAAACACCACGATGGTGCTGTGTGGCTCTTGTTCAGACGATATGGCCGTCAGTTTGATCACAATATGGGCCTCATCGACAATTTGCTTGAGAAAGGCCACGGGGTCATCCGTATCGGGGTCAAAGCGCTCAAACAACTGCCGAGCAGTGAGCATGACCTGGTCTGAGGCCTTGCGACCGCCGCTACGCCCCCCCATGCCGTCGGCCAGAACAGCCATGACGCAGCCCTTGATGCGGGAGTGACTAAGCAGGGCAACCTGGTCTTGCTGATATTCCCGATCTCCCTTGTGAATGCCCGTCGATGCAGTGAGCCGGTAGCCCTTGGCGATCATGCCATCACCAAACCTTCCACCAGGGGTCAGACGGGGATAGCGTGGCATCTGGTGTGTAGCGTGTCTGGGGGTAATTCTTTTGAAGGACGCGCCAAGTGTCGTCGCGCAATTGAGCCAGCCCCAGGGCATCGTAGGACTTGATCATCACAAACAGGGCATCTTCAAGGACGGGAACACCCTCATAATCCGTGAGGGCAGTTTGGGCGCGGTTGATGGCTGCCAGATAGGCGCTGCGCTCATAGTAATAGCGGGCAACGTGAATCTCGGATTTTGCAAGCAGACTGACGATGTATTTCATGCGGTGACTGGCATCGTCCGCATAGCGGGACTGTGGAAAACGTGTGACCAACTCTTTGAATGCCTCAAAAGAGTCCTTGGCGGCTTTTTGGTCGCGTTCAGCCAAGTCCTGACGGGTGATGTTGGAGAAAAGACCCAGCTCGTCGTTGAAATTGACGATACCCTTCAGGTAGAGGGCATAGTCCAGCACCGGACTGGCAGGGTGAAGCTTAAGGAAACGGTCGATCGCAGCGACCGCCAGAACAGGCTCACCAGCTTTGAAGTGAGCGTAGGCCTTGTCGATCTGCACTTGCTGGGCCAGGGGCGTTCCGGCGGCGCGGCCTTCAATTTTGTCGTACAGGATGATGGCCTTGTCATAGACACCCGACGCGACGTTGTCCTTGGCTTCGGCGTACATCTGGTCGGGGCTCTGACCGGCCTCCCGGTCAGCCGGTGGGGTGGAACAGGCCCCCAGTGACAAGGCCAGCCACAGACCAAGCGACAACGAAACCCACCGCAGTATGCACCGACACGATAATTTCATTCCAGACATCCAGGACAGCTTTCTCTTGAAAAATTTAAAAAAGATTATATCGGTCACCCCTTTGGCGGCGGGCGTGGCAGAGAACGACACCGATACCGATACCGATACCGATACCGACTTGGGTGAAGAACCCGGTGCTGACGAACCCGAAACAAGATGTCTGACCTTTGACCCACCGCAACACGGCCTTCGGCTCGATGTGGCCCTGGCAGGGTGCATCCCGTGGTTTTCGCGCCAGTATTTACAACAGTTGATCGGAGGGGGCGATGTGTCCGTTTGTGGCAAGGTTATCCGCAAACCTGCCTTCAGGGTCAAAGCGGCAGACCCTTGCGTGGTGGTGCTGCGCCCAACGCCACAAAGCCTGGCTTTTTTGCCCGAGAGCATGGCGCTGGTAGTGGTCTATATCGATGACCACCTGATGGTGATCAACAAGCCTGCCGGATTGGTTGTTCACCCTGCTCCGGGCCACTGGAGTGGCACTTTGATGAATGGGCTATTGGGCTTTGACAGCCGCGCCACAAGGCTGCCCAGGGCCGGCATCGTACACCGTCTGGACAAGGACACCAGCGGTTTGATGGTGGTGGCACGCAGCCGTGTTGTGATGGATGCCTTGGTCAGGGCCATCGCAGCGCGGACGGTCAATCGCCAGTATGTGGCTCTGGCCCACGGGGCCTGGCAGGGTGCCCAATGCCGCGACATCAACGCGCCGATAGGGCGCGACCCCCGTCACCGGCTGCGCATGGCCGTCGTTGACTTGGCCCTGCACCCGGGCAAGCCCGCCAGGACTTCATTCAGGCACGTGGCAAGTTCCATTCATGGTTGCCTGGTGCAGTGCAGCCTGGACACCGGCAGAACGCACCAGATCAGGGTTCACATGGCCAGCATGGGTCACCCGCTGGTCGCCGATCACCTCTATGGGGGTCAGCCTGCTGCCGGTATGCAGCGGCAGGCCCTGCACGCCTGTCACTTGGCGTTTGTTCATCCGGTAACATCACAGCCGCTCAGTTTTGCAGCCGATTTGCCAGACGATTTTGCAAGCGCCCTGGTCCAGTGGGGCTTGCCCTACACCCCACCCAATTTGCCCAGATGAAAAAACAAGTTGTTGCACCCGTTCAGTCTGAGGCCCTTCGTTTTGAAGACGTGGTCTCAGGCCAATTTGACACGGTTTGTGTTGATGCTGAGAGGGCTGACATTGCAGGCAGCGTTGATGCCGATGCACCTGCCGACACCTCCGCCACCAAGCGTGTGCTGCAGCCCCAGGCAGATTCGCCCAAGCTTCACAAGGTTTTGGCCCAGGCGGGCGTGGGGTCACGCCTCAAGGTGGAGCAGATGATCTTGGCCGGACACATCAGCGTCAATGATGCGCCAGCACACATTGGGCAAAGGGTTCAGATGGGCGATCGCATCAGGGTATTTGGCAAACTTGCCAATATCAAAATTGCAGCACCGCCGCCCCGGGTTGTCGCATACCACAAGCCCGCCGGCGAAATCGTCAGCCGCGATGACCCTCAAAATCGTCCCACGGTGTTTCGTCATTTGCCCGGGCTGTGGCACGGCAAATGGCAAGCGGTGGGGCGGCTTGACATCAACACCGAGGGCCTGCTTTTATTCACCAGTTCCGGCGAATTGGCCAACCACCTGATGCACCCCCGCTTTGGGTTGGAGCGTGAGTATGCCGTCCGAGTGCTGGGTGCACTCAGCCAGGACGAGAAACAGCGTCTGCTGACCGGCATCAAACTGGACGACGGCATGGCGCAGTTTGGCAGTTTGCAAGATGGCGGCGGCGAGGGTGCCAACTGTTGGTACAGGGTGACGATTGCCGAGGGCCGCAACCGCGAGGTTCGCCGCCTGATGGAATCGATCGGACACGCCGTCAGTCGGCTGATCCGCATTCGCTATGGCGCTGTGGTGCTGCCACGTGGCTTGAAACGCGGTGCCTGGGTAGAGCTTGATGCCAACGACATTCAGCGCCTAATGCAGAAGGCCGCTCCCACTCGGGCTGCATTGCAACCAGGCGAGGGTGTTCGCCCACCACGGGCCACCGGTCAGGCGCTGCCCGTGCGCCCCGCCAAAACAGCCCAGGGCTACATTGGCGCTGACAGTTTGACGCGCCAGCGCCAAGCCCGCGACAAAAAGCGCCACATCCGGTAAGAACCGTTACATGAATTTACATAAATTTTATACTTAATAAAGTATAAAATGATAGCAGCCCATGCAATAAAGACGTGCGTAAAGCTTAATTTGCCAAATTTTATGATGTATTTAACTTATTGTTGATTGTATTATGGCGAACGCTTTACAGCCTGGCCTGTTGGCCTTGCATGGCAACCGCACCGAGGACCTGGCCAGCGTCATGGCCAGCTTTATCCGCCGCCACCCCCTGGGTCCGCTTGAGACCGAGGTTATCCTGACGCAAAGCAACGGCATGGCCGAGTGGGTCAAGATGACCCTGGCTGGCCTGGGGGGTGTCTGTGCAGCCACCGATGTCATGCTGCCGTCGCGTTTTTTGTGGCGAACCTATCGGCAAATTTTGGGAGCAGATGCCGTTCCGGTTGATTCTGCGCTGGACAAAACTCCCATGACCTGGCGCTTGATGCAATTGCTGCCAGGTTTGCTGGGCCTGCCTGACTTTGCCCCGATAGCCAGTTTGCTGGCCGCTGATGCGCCTGACCGAATGCTGCAATTGGCCACCCAACTGGCCGACTTATTTGACCAATACCAAAACTACCGCGCCGACTGGTTATTGGCCTGGGCGGGTGGCGATGATATTTTGATATTGGGCAACGGGGCCAAGTCCAGTTTGCCGCCTGAGCAGATGTGGCAGCCGCAGTTATGGCGGGCGGTGCTGCAAACGCTGGACGAACAGGACAGACACTGCACCCGGCCCGCCATACAGCGGCGTGTGCTGGCGCATTTGGCCACCGGCACGCCCCTGGCCGGCCCGGTGGCACGGCGCGTGATCGTCTTTGGCATGAGCCAAATCCCGTATGACACCTTGCAGACACTGGCTGCACTGGCCGCTCACAGCCAGATCATCTTGGCCATACCTAACCCGTGCCGGTTTGACTGGGGTGGCATCATGGATGGGCGAGAGCTGCTGCGGGCATCGCGCCGTCGCCATCCGTCGCGCTGCGGCCTGGATCTGTCGGCTGTGCCGCTTCAGGACATGCACTTGCACGCCCACCCACTTTTGGCGGCCTGGGGCCGGCAGGGCCGCGACTTTGTGCGTTTGCTGGATGATTTTGACGATGCGCAGCGCAGCTTGCAAACGTTTGACCTGCCGCGCATCGATTTGTTTGACGAAGCAGCCGACGATGCCTGTACCCCTTGGCTAAAGCAGGTGCAAAACCGCATCCGCGACTTGTCACCTTTGGCCGAACACCCTCTCCGCGTCGATGCCCCTGCGGGTACGCTGGCCGCAGACGACCTGTCCTTTGTGTTCCATACGGCGCACAGCGCGGTGCGAGAGCTTGAGATTTTGCAAGACCAGTTGTTGCAACTGCTGGCCACCACGACTGCGGTAGCGGTAGCGGGGGGCACGCAAGCTGTTCAGCCTCGCGATGTGATCGTCATGGTGCCTGACATTGAACGGATGGCCCCCGCCATCAGGGCCGTTTTTGGTCAATACCCCCGCCACGACGCACGGTTTATCCCGTTTGACATTGCCGACATGAGCGCCAAAACCACCAGTCCGCTGATCGGCTTGGCCGACTGGTTGTTGCGACTGCCCGCACTGCGTTGTGGCATGAGCGACCTGGTGGGCCTGCTTGAAATCCCGGCGGTGGCCGCACGGTTTGGCGTGAATGCAGACGATTTGCCCACGATCACCCAATGGCTGGCGGGGGCGGGCGTTCGCTGGGGACTTAACACAGCCCACCGTGCGGGGCTGGGCCTGGCCGCCTGCGGCTTGCAAAACACCGCTCTGTTTGGGCTGCGCCGAATGCTGATGGGTTATGCCTGCGGTGCGACGGGGGGGGTGGCCGATATTGCCCCTTATGCCGAGGTTGCCGGACTACAGGCCGAGCTGGCAGGCAGTCTGGCGCATTTGATCGATGCACTGAGCGACTGGTTACAGACGGCCAACACCCTGGCCACGCCCGACGTTTGGGCCGATCGCTGTCGGCAATTGCTGGCATCGGTGGCACAGGCCTGCTCGGATACCGACCGCCAGGCTTTGCAAGCGCTGGACGACGGCTTGATGGCATGGCAAGATGCCTGCGAACAAGCTGGTTTTGTGGCCTTGGTGCCAGTGACGGTGGTACGCCTGGCCTGGATGGAGGCCACGCAGATACCTGCCCAGCGGCAGCGATTCAGGGCAGGTGGCATCACTTTCTGCACCCTGATGCCCATGCGGGCCATTCCGTTTGACGTGGTCTGCCTGCTGGGCATGAACGATGGCGACTACCCCAGGCGCAGTACCCCCAATGACTTTGACCTGATGGGGCTGCCCGGGGCGGGGCGTGCAGGCGACCGCAGCCGCCGTGACGATGACCGGCAACTGATGCTTGAGGCCTTGCTATCGGCGCGGCGCATGTTGTACGTGAGCTGGTGCGGTCACAGTGTGCGGGACAACAGCGCTTTGCCGCCATCGGTATTGGTATCGCAGTTGCGCGACTATCTGGCGGCGGGCTGGGGCCAGGGCGAGGTGGACCGGCGCACCACACATCACCCTTTGCAGCCTTTTAGCCGTCGCTACTTTGAGGCTGGCAGCCTGCTATTCACCCATGCGACTGAGTGGCGCAGCGCCCATTCGGACGGGGGAACCGGCGATGGCACAGTCACCACCGACACCACCTCTGACACTAACAGCACCGATGCAGTCCCCGTGACCTGGGCCTCTTGGTCAGATGTGCCGGTCACGCAGGCCCGGTTGGTGCAGTTTTTGCGTTATCCGGTGCGGACTTTTTTTAGACACCGGTTGCAGGTGTCGTTTGAGTCGGATACGACAGAGGTTTCAGACCTGGAGTGTTTTGGCTTGGATGGTTTGCAAAAATACAGCCTGATCCTGCAGCTGCTGACCCCGCTGGCTGCCGATACCGCCGCCCAAGACCAGGCTCAGGCTCATGATCAGGGCGATGTGTCGGGTTGTGTGCAGCAGGCTTTGGAGCATTTGCGCAAAACCGGTGTCTTGCCGTTGGGCGGATTTGGCCAACTGGCAGAGCGGTCACTGGCGCAAGACCTGATCGCCATTTTGCAGTCGTGGCGCGATGCTCTGGCCCGATACCCCGTGCCGTCCAAGCCCTTGGCTGTCCGCTTGAGCGCCAAGGTGGGTGATGCGGGTGATGCGGGTCATTTGGATGAAGGTATTAGCGTTGTGCTGGAGGACTGGGTGGATCGTTTGCGGGCGGGGGCAGGCATCCCGTCTGATACGGCATGGCTTGACTGGTCGGCCAGCAACTTGCTGAATGCCAAAAAGTCGGATACCAAGGCACAGATTCGTCACGACAAGCTGTTGGCGGTCTGGGTGCGCAGCTTGGTCTGTGCAGCAAGCGGTCTGTCGGTGCGGGGCGTTTTGGTGGGGCGTGACGGGGTGATCGAGGTGGCACCCATGCCCTGTGACACCGCCACCCAAACGCTGACCACGCTGCTGAGGCTATGGCACGGCGGCATGGCTGCACCCTTGCCGTTGCCCCTCAAAACGAGTCTTGCTTGGGTAACCGGCAACAACCCCATGGTGGCCTATCAGGGTGGCTATGACCAAAACTATCCATCTGATGTGGACGAGCTGTGCATGGCGCGCATTTACCCGGACTATGCCGCACTCTGCGCCTGCGGCAGATTTGAACGTTTGGCCACAGAGATTTATCAGCCACTGATCGACTGGGCTAAAACCTATGTGACCGCCCGTTTGCACGACCCGGCTTGAGCTGCCCAGGCTTTCTACAAAATTTCTACATGATGTCTGCTTCAACCCCTTCTGATGATGCATTGGGCCTGTCGGCTGCGCAGTCCTTGGTGGCCGACACCTTTGACCTGTGGGGCAGCCGCTTGATCGAGGCCAGCGCCGGTACTGGCAAAACCTGGACCATCGCTGCCCTGTACGTGCGACTGGTGCTGGGGCATGGGGGAGATCACGGCTTTGTGCAGCCCCTGCTGCCGTCCCAAATTTTGGTGATGACCTTTACCCGCGCTGCCACGCGGGAACTGTCGGATCGCATCAGGGCGCGGCTGATCCATGCCGCGCAATGCTTTCGCGGCGAAAAAAGGGTGGATGCCCACGATGTGTTTTTGACCGCACTTTTGCAGGCCTATCCTTTGGGGCCGGCACGTCAGCGGGCTGCATGGCTGTTGGCCATGGCGGCTGAGAGCATGGACGATGCCTCGGTCTATACCATCGACGGCTGGTGTCAGCGTGTCCTGAAAGAACACGCCTTTGAGAGCGGCAGGCTGTGCGACGAAGAGCTGATTGCCGATGAATCAGCCATGCGCATCATGGCCGCCCAGGACTATTGGCGACAAGAGGCTTACTTGCTACCCCCAGACTTGCTGGCTGTTTTGTTGGATGTCTGGGCCAGTGTCGATGCTCTGATCAGCGACATGCAGCAGTTGCAAGGCATGCCGTGCTTGCAAGACCTGTCCAAAACCCATACCGACCATGCCTTGGCCACACTGCAACAGGTGATGACGCAAACCATGATGCAGCGTAAACAGGCCGTCGCAGACCTGAAACAAGACTGGGCCGAACGTGCACAAAACATGCAAGACTGGCTCGATGCGCAGACCGCCCGCCCCAAAAACGGCTGGGATGGCCGCAAGCTGCAAAGCAGGTTTTACGGCAGTTGGCTGAATGCCCTGGCAGACTGGGCCAAAGACCCCGCAGCAGATGCCAGGCCCGATCTAAAAACCGGCTGGCATCGATTGACCCCCGATGGCCTGCAAGAGGCCCGCAAAGACCCCACGGTGGCCATTGATCTGCCTGCTGACTTTGCTGCGCTGGCAGAACTGTCGCGGGCTTTGGATGATTTACCGCAGGTGGATGTGGTCGTTCGGCTGCATGCGGTGGCCAAAATTGAACAACGCTTGCAGCACCTGAAACAGCAAAACGGCAGTTTTGGATTTTTGGACCTGCAGCAGCGCCTGGACGCGGCCTTGTCCGGCCCCAGCGGCCCCACCTTGCGCCAAAGTTTGCTGGCGCAATACCCCGTGGCCCTGATCGACGAGTTTCAGGACACATCGCCTCTGCAATACCGCATCTTTGACCAGATTTACCGCATTCGGGACTGTGACCCCCAGTACGCTCTGCTGCTGATCGGTGACCCCAAACAGTCGATCTATGGTTTTCGTGGGGCTGACATCGACAGCTATTTGCAGGCACGCATGGCCACTTCAGGCCGACACGCCGTTTTGCAGACCAATTACCGTTCCACCCATGCCCTGGTTGAGGGGGTCAATCACTGGTTTGCCAGAGCAGACCGTTTGCATGATGAGGGTGCTTTTGGCTATGGTCGGGGGGTGGCCAGCCCCCTGCCGTTTGTGCCGGTCGCGGCTTGTGGCCGACCTGAGCAATTCGTCACCTCAGCCGGAGCCGCGCCCGCCATGACACTGCTGCATGACCCCGAACTTTGCAATACCGCCACCATGCGAGAGCGTTTTGCCGCACACTGCGCTGAGCAGGTGGTGGCCTGGCTGAATGACCCCAAGGCAGGCTTTGCGACTGAGGGCCTTGGTGATTCACCTCCCAACTTTGTGCCTGACTTGGTGCCGATCCGCCCTGCTGACATCGCTATTTTGGTACGCACCGGCACAGAGGCTGCCGCCGTGCAGCATGAACTTACACGCCGTGGCGTGGTGTCGGTCTATCTGTCCGACAAAGACTCGGTGTTTCAAAGTGCCGAGGCCCGTGACCTGGTGTATTGGCTGCAAGCGGTGGCTGCACCGCAGGACATGCGTGCCTTGCGTACCGGACTGGCCACCGCCACAGTGGGCTTAAGTTTGGCCGAACTGGTTGCTTTGGCCCGTGATGACGAGCTGCTTGATCAGTACGCCAACTTGCTGCGCCAACTGGGGACTGTGTGGCGCACACAGGGCGTTTTGGCCATGCTGCGTCAAACCCTGCATCGACTGGGCCTGCCTGCAAGGTGGCTGTCAGGCCCAGGCGGTGAGCGCAAACTGACCAATGTGCTGCATCTGGCCGAGCTGCTGCAATCCGCCAGCGCCGATTTGGAGGGTGAACAGGCGTTGATCCGATGGCTATGCGACACCACAAGCGCCTGCGATGACAGTCGCGGTACCGACGAAGCTCAGGTGGTTCGCCTGGAGAGCGACGCAGACTTGGTCAAAGTCATCACCATCCACAAAAGCAAGGGCCTTGAATACCCACTGGTCTGCATCCCATTTGCCGCCAGTTGCTTGCCTAAAACCCGCAAAAATACCGCGTTCGTCCAACTCAAGGATGACACGGGGCAGAGCGTCCTGCGCCTCCAGCCCAACGACGATGATCTGGTGCAGGCCGATCGGGCGCGTCTGCGAGAGGACTTGCGTTTGTTCTATGTGGCACTCACCCGTGCCCGCCATGCCCTGTGGCTGGGGTTTTCTGCCATCCAAATAGGCAAGGGTGCAGAATGTGCATCGCACCGCAGCGGCTGCGGTTATTTGCTGGGTGGCCCAAGTCCCGTGGCTGCGGCAGGCTGGCTGCCCCTGATGGAGCAATTGGCATTGGACTGCCAAGGCATACGCCTGCAATCTGCCACGGCTGTATCTGCCTGCACCCCGCTGACCTATGCTCTGACCCAGCCCCCTTTGCAGGACCGTCCCGTTTATCAGGCCAGCTTTGACCGTCAGTGGACGATCGCCAGCTTTTCAAGTTTGGTCAAAAGCATGCCTATTGCGCATCAGCAGATGCCCAGACCGGCAGACGATGAGGACCACGGCCACCATGAAGCCTCTGTACTTGATGCCTTTGTGTCAACTGCGATGGCTGCGCCTACAGTCCCAGAAGTCATCACCCCACACGGGCTGGCTAAAGGGGCGCGTTTTGGCAACTTTGTTCATGAGCAAATGCAGTGGCTGGCTACCCAGGGGTTTGCCCTGCCCACACGACCCCAGTTGGTGGCCCGACTGCAACAACGCACCGACCGTGCGGGCTACCATGTGCAGGCCGAACAGGTGCTGGCCTGGCTGACTGATCTGGTGCAAACCCCCTTGCCTGGTTTGGGGGTGGCCCTGACTGGCTTGTCGGGCCACGTTTTGCCTGAGATGGAGTTTTGGCTGCCACTAAAGCCGATGAACATCCCTAACACCCCCAACACCCTTGATGCCCGACAGATCGATGCCTTGTGCCAACGTCACCTGTGGCCTGGGCTGGCCCGTCCCTGTCTGGGAGAGCACCCACTGCACGGCGTGCTGATGGGTTTTGCCGATCTGGTGTTTGAGCATCAGGATCGGTATTGGGTGTTGGACTACAAGTCCAACCACCTGGGCGATACCGATGGGCACTATGGTCAGGATGCTTTGATGAGCGCCATGCTGCAACACCGCTATGACGTGCAAGCCACGCTCTACATGCTGGCGCTGCACCGGCTACTGCGGCAGCGTCTGGGGTGTGCTTACCGGATTGCCGAGCACCTGGGGGGGGCGGTCTATTGGTTTGTTCGCGGAGTGCATGGCCCACAAAACGGTGTTTGCCTGATACCGGTGTGCATCCCGTTGATCGAAGGTCTGGATGCCCTGCTGCCCGACATCATACCGACCGAATAGGACGGCACTGGTTCAGTTGAATGTCCAAGCCAGTCCCCTGTTGTCTTTGCGCTCGGCCAGTGGGTCTCTGCCCTCGCATATCTGCGCTTTGACCGGTCATCCACCCCCACAAAAGAAAATGCGATTGAATCAAACGGGATGATACAGGTTTACATCGAACAAACGGGTTAAACGGCTGTTTTTCTTGGGACTGTGTGAATCCATAAGGCGAAAAAAACCCCCGTAGGACGGGGTTTTGGCGGAGCGGACGGGACTCGAACCCGCGACCCCCGGCGTGACAGGCCGGTATTCTAACCAACTGAACTACCACTCCTGGCAGATTATGTTTACCCAAGAGATCCAAGTCATTTGCCCTACAAAGGCAAACCGTCTGTGACCTGATTCTTGTCCGATGGTAACAATTGTCATCAATTGCTACCATTCAACTGGCGACCCCACGGGGATTAGAACCCCGGTACTCACCGTGAAAGGGTGATGTCCTGGGCCTCTAGACGATGGGGTCATAAAGGAACTAACGAAAACAAATATACCAACCAACCAACCAACCAACCAACAACAAGGTGGTTGAAATGGACCTGCTGTCAAGTCCAGACAATTTGGTGGAGGTAAGCGGGATCGAACCGCTGACCTCTTGCATGCCATGCAAGCGCTCTCCCAGCTGAGCTATACCCCCTCAAACCGCCAAACACCGACACAGTCTGAACTGTGTAAGGGAGTATTCTAGCCCGAATCAACGCCCTGACTTCAGTCTATCAAGTACTTTTTTGCGGTCACACAGTTCAAGTACGGCATCAAGCGAGGGCGTATGCACACGTCCAAAGACCAATACCCGGACAGGCATTGCCAGTTGAGGCATCTTCAGGCCACAGGTCGACAGTACTTCCTTGACAGTTGCTGCGATCGCGGGTCTGTCCCAGAGACACAAGGACAATTTTTGCTGTAACAGGGCCAAGGCCGGTCGGATGGCATCAGTGACGTGCTGCGCCAGATCGTCCGCACCAGGTGTGACATCGCCATAAAACAACGCGGCCCAATCGGCCAGTGCCACGGTGGTGTCGCAGCGGTCTTTGAACAAGGCACAAATACGCGGCAGCCGGTCATCGGCAGACAGTCCGCGTGTTTGCAACTGCGCCTGCACCAACGCAGCCAATGCATCATCCGGCATAATTTTGAGGTGCTGGGCATTGACCCAACGAAGCTTGGTGCCGTCAAACTGCGCCGCGCTTTTGCCCAAATGATCCAGATCGAACCATTGCACAAACTGAGGCCGGCTAAAAATCTCGGCATCGCCGTGGCTAAAACCCAGACGCGCCAGATAGTTCACCAAGGCATCGGGCAAATAGCCCTCGTCACGGAACTGCGTGACGGGCTTGGCTCCGTGACGCTTGCTCATCTTTTGGCCGTTTTCGTCCAGCACGGTCGGCAGGTGGGCATAGATGGGGGGCGGATGACCCAGTGCCTTGAAAATATTGATCTGGCGAGGGGTGTTGTTGATGTGATCATCCCCTCTGATGACATGGGTGATGCCCATGTCCATGTCGTCGACAACCACGCAAAAGTTGTAGGTGGGTGTGCCGTCCTGGCGGGCGATGATCAAGTCATCCAGCTCGTCGTTGCCGACCTCAATACGGCCTTTCACCTTGTCGTGCCAGACCACCTGGCCGCCCTGTGGGTTTTGAAAGCGCAGCACAGGCGACACGCCATCAGGCACAGGGGGCAAGACTTTGCCCGAGGCAGGTCGCCAAGTGCCGTCGTAACGCGGTTTTTGTTTGGCCGCAGTCTGGCGTTCACGCAAGGCATCCAGCTCTGCTAGGCTCATGTAACACGGATAGACGTGACCGGCTGCTGTCAGATCGGCCAGAACAGCACGGTAGCGATCCATGCGCTGCATCTGGTAGAACGGGCCTTCATCGTAATCAAGCCCCAGCCACTGCATACTGTCCATGATGAGATCGACGGCAGCCTGGGTGGATCGCTCAAGGTCCGTGTCTTCTATCCGCAAAATAAAGTCACCCCCTGTGGCACGGGCAAACGCCCATGGATACAGGGCGGATCGAATATTGCCCAGGTGAATAAATCCGGTGGGCGACGGCGCAAAACGTGTACGGGTGCGAGGTGTGGTGGTCATCACAGTGTGCTCGTTGTTGGCGACATCGAACGTGTTTGCAGCGTTTGCAGGCCGCGCAACAGGTCAGACTGAAGGTCTGCACAGTGCTCCAGCCCCACGGCTATGCGAATCAAACCCTGACCAATACCCGCTGCTTGGCGCTGTTCATCTGTCAGCCGACCGTGCGAGGTCGTGGCCGGGTGGGCGATCGTGGTTTTGGTGTCGCCTAGGTTGGTGGTGATTCGGCAGACTTGCGTACTGTCGATCACATGAAAGGCCCGCAAGCGGGCCTGAACGGCATCGGAGGCCGCGATATCAAACGACACCACGGCACCGCCCAGCCCGCTCTGCTGGTGCATGGCCAGACGATGTTGCGGGTGTGACGGCAGACCGGGGTAATAGACCCGCGCAACCTCAGGGCGGGCTTGCAGCCATGTGGCCAGGGTCATGGCGCTGTCGGACTGTGCTCTCATGCGCAACGACAAGGTTTCAAGGCCCTTGGTGACCACCCAAGCATTGAAGGGTGAGAGCACCATGCCTACAGTGCGTAAGACGGGCAAAAAGGCATCGTTGGCAAACTGGTGCGAACAGCAAATAGCACCGGCAACGACCCGTCCTTGTCCGTCCAAATACTTGGTGCCGGAATGGATCACAAAGTCAGCCCCCAACGCGACGGGCCGTTGGAGTGCCGGTGTGCAAAAACAGTTATCGACGGCCAGCAAAGCACCACCGGCATGTGCCACATCGGCCAATGCGGCAATATCGCAAATATCTGTCAGGGGATTGCTGGGGGTTTCGGCAAACAGCAGCTTTGTGTTGGGGCGCATGGCGGATCGCCACTGGGCGACTTCGGTCTGCGAGACAAAGGTGGTTTCAATGCCAAACTTGGACAGTTCACCCGCAAACAAACGCAGGGTTGAACCAAACACCGATTGCGAGCACACGACATGGTCGCCGCAGCGCAACAGCCCCATGCTCAGCAACAAAATGGCGGACATGCCGCTGGCGGTGGCTACCGCTGTTTCTGTGCCCTCCAGCGCGGCCAAACGTTGCTCCATGCCGGTCACGGTGGGGTTGCCTACCCGCGTGTAGGTGTAACCCTCTTCCTCCATTGCAAAACGTCTGCGGGCAGTCTCGGCATCTGGCTGCACAAAACCGCTGGTCAGGTACAGGGCCTCGGAGTTTTCACCGTATTGGCTGCGGTCGATGCCGACATGCACGGCCAAGGTGTCACTGTGCAAGGTATCTGGCAAAGCGTGGACTGTCATGGTTCATGCTTGTAGATTGTCAGTGACCGGTCAAAGCGAAATACCGCCTGAGACCTCGATCACCTCGCCGTTGATGTAACTGGCTTCGTCGCTGGCCAAAAAGGCATACACATTGGCGATCTCTTCGGGCTGGCCCACACGTCGCAGATGGACTTTTCCGGCCAAGTCCTGCAGGACTTTTTCGGGCATGGCGGCCACCATGGGGGTACTGATAAAGCCGGGGGCTACGGCATTGACGCGAACCCCTTTGGGGCCAAGCTCACGGCTCCATGTTTTGGTAAAGCCGATCACGCCAAATTTGGTTGCCGCATAGTTGGTTTGACCAAAGTTGCCATACAGGCCCACCACTGAACTGGCGTTCAAAATCACGCCGCTGCCTTGCGCCACCATGCCATCGGCGACAGCCTGTGTGCAGTGAAACACACCGCGCAGATTGACATCGATGACGCGGTCAAACTGTTCTAACGTCATCTTTTGAAGCCTGGCATCTTGGGTAATGCCGGCGTTATTGACCAGCACATCGATGCGGCCAAATTGGGCACGAACGAGGCTGACCACCTCTTCAACCCTTGGGCGCTGGGTGACGTTCATCACAAAACCCTCGGCGGTGACACCCAGAGTGCGACATTGCGCTGTCGCCTCGTCAACGCCCGTTTGGTTGAGGTCACAGACGACGACAGTGGCCCCCTCTTTGGCAAATTTAAGCGCGGTGGCCAGCCCGATACCCTGTGCGGCACCGGTGATCAGGGCAATTTTGTTGTGCAAACGTGCAGTCATGGTGGTCCTTGGTGAATGAAAGGGCGCTGATATTACGGCAACTTGTTGGCTTCAAACGGCAAAGTGACGCTGTGCAGGTCACGTTTGGTCTCAACCAGCACCAAAGGGCTGTCGTCTTGAGGCTGCAAAACAGGCACAGGGCGGGGCTGATGCACAGGCTGTGGCTCTGCGGCCATTGCGGACCGCAGACTGGCCACCTTGTCAGCGTCAGAGTTCACCCAGACCAGGCCCGATGCGTTTGCAACGCGGGCCAGTTCGTCCACCGGCAAAGCAAAGCCCGGAGTTGGAGGCATCGCCGCGATGTTTGGCGCAGCGGTTGCTACAGGCGCTGCTGGCATCGTATCCGTCTGAGCCTGCGGTGTGATCACGGTCATGGCAGCAGGACGGGGGGGGGGAACCGCAGTAGATTCGGCATTTGCAGCTTGTGGGGTCGTCACCGGTGCAGACATCGCTGCTGGCGTAACCGTTGGGTCTGGCACATTGAAGTACGACCTGCGAGGGGCATCGCTGGATGCATCAGCAGTGTTGGCGACAACCGCGCTGGCCCCTTCATCTCCGTTGGGCGATGCCATATCAGCAGACTGGGCACGATCGGGGCGATCACCCCGTGGCCTGCGTTCACGACCATAGCGATCACGTGACCGTTTTTCACGCGGCCTGGCATCTGCCTCAGGGGTAACGGCTGCCGTTCCTGCGGACGAAACGTTGGTATCAGGCTGATCCGTCATTTGTGGCGGCAGGCCCGCAGCGATGCGATCATCGTCCGGACGCACTGAACGCTCAGGACGCGTACGCACTGGACGGTCGCTGCGGTCGGGACTGCGGCGCGGTTCATTGCGAAGAACAGCATCAGAGGTTGCCGCTGTGACAGGATCAGGGGTGGCGGTCATCGCAGGGGCTGCGCTACTTGGGTTGTCCGATCGGTCACGCGAACTGCGTTCATTTTTGACACCGGTGCGGCGACCGTCTGTCCGTGCGACCCCCCGTCCATCGGGCCTGGGGCCTCGACCTTCGGCGCGTGGTGGACGTGTGCCATCACGTGCGGCGCGGTCGCTGCCGGGCCGACGTTTATCGTCTGACTGAGAGGCAAGGTTAGTGGCTATGGGCGCAGGCGGTGTCTGGGGCGCTGTTGTGCCGGGCAAAAACAGGTTTTTGATCCAGCCCAAGAGTCCTGGCTCAACCACCGTGGGAACAGCGGGCTTGACCTGTGGAACAACGGGTACGACAGCGGGCGCGGTCTGAGCAGACACCAAAGGCAAGGGGGTCTGCTGTGCCTGTGGCGCAGGGGCATCGGGCAGCACGCCCTTGATCACGGGGGTTTGCTTGTTGATAGGCTCAGACGACCGGCGCGTGACCGCAGTGGTGTCCTCGATCTCGTCGGCCATTTTGTAACTGGCCTTGATGCTGTCTAGGCGAGGATCATCGTGCTTCAGGCGCTCCAGCCGATAGTTGGGGGTTTCAAGCGATTTGTTGGGCACCATCAGCACATTGATGCGCTGTTTGAGTTCAATTTTGGCGATCTCGGTACGCTTTTCATTGAGCAAAAAGGACGCGACCTCAACAGGCACCTGGCACAAAACCGAGGCCGTGTTGTCCTTGAGAGACTCTTCTTGGATGATGCGCAAAATTTGCAAGGCGCTGGACTCGGTGTCTCGCACGTGACCCGACCCGCCACATCGTGGACACGGGATAGAGGCACCCTCAGACAGGGCAGGACGCAAGCGCTGGCGGCTTAATTCCATCAGGCCAAATTTGCTGATCGTGCCAAACTGCACACGGGCGCGGTCCTGGCGCAAGGCATCGCGCAGACGGTTTTCAACATCGCGCCGATTGCGGCTTTCTTCCATGTCGATAAAGTCGATCACGATCAGACCGCCCAAGTCACGCAGCCGCGCCTGGCGAGCCACTTCCTCGGCGGCCTCGAGGTTGGTACGCGTAGCGGTTTCTTCAATGTCGCCGCCTTTGATGGCGCGGGCAGAGTTCACATCCACTGACACCAGGGCCTCGGTGTGGTCGATCACGATCGCGCCGCCGCTGGGCAGGCTGACCGTGCGAGCATAGGCCGACTCGATCTGATGCTCGATCTGGAAACGGCTGAACAGCGGGGCATCGTCGCGGTAGCGTTTGACGCGATCTTCGTGCTCAGGCATGACGTGTGCCATAAATTGGCGCGCCTGGTCAAACACATCGTCGGTGTCGATCAAGATGTCGCCAATGTCCTGGTTGAAATAATCGCGAATGGCCCGAATGACCAAGGAGGACTCTTGGTAGATCAAAAATGCGCCCTTGCCGCCTTTCGCGGCGCTGTCAATGGCTGCCCACAGTTTGAGCAGATAGTTTAAATCCCATTGAAGCTCTGGTGCGCTACGACCAATACCTGCGGTGCGTGCGATGATGCTCATGCCGCCCGGGTATTCCAGTTGATCGAGCACTTCTTTAAGCTCAGCCCGGTCTTCGCCCTCAACGCGGCGCGAAACCCCGCCACCCCGGGGGTTGTTGGGCATCAGCACGACGTAGCGTCCGGCCAAGGACACAAACGTGGTCAGGGCAGCCCCTTTGTTGCCACGTTCTTCTTTTTCGACCTGCACCAAAAGCTCTTGGCCCTCGCGGATGGCATCGGATATGCGTGCCTGGCTGGCTGTGGTACCTGGTTGAAAGTACTGTTTTGAAATTTCCTTAAAAGGCAAAAAACCGTGACGGTCTTCGCCGTAATCGACAAAACAGGCCTCAAGTGAAGGTTCAACCCGCGTGACCAGGGCCTTGTAAATGTTGCCTTTGCGCTGTTCGCGTCCTTCTATCTCGATCTCGTAATCGAGTAACTTTTGTCCATCGACAATGGCCAAGCGGCGTTCTTCGGCCTGCGTGGCGTTGATCAGCATCCGTTTCATGGGTAGCGTTCCTTTGATTAAACATAAGTGCCCAAAACTGGGCATGGATACCTGACCCAACACATTGAAACAAAACCAAAAATACAGGGGAACGGCCTAAGCCTGGCAAAAAAGCGAGGCAGGAGCACACAAAAAAGCACACAAAAGCACACAAAAGCAAGGCAGAACCGAAGGTGGAACGCACTCATAAGGAATGCACTCTTAAGTAAACAGCGGGCTGCGCCAGATGGGCGGGCATGAACGATCATGAACGAACATTAACGTGCATCAACAGGCCGTGAAGGCCCGTGACAGGTGCAACTATGCGCTGCCGGCAAAGGTTTGTCATCCACAAAAAACACAGTGCTCTCGCTTTTTGTCTATCGCATCAGGCGACAAACAGGGGGTATTTTGGGTCAGGGTTTCAAGGGGTTGTCTGGACTGCTCACCTTGTGCGCAGCAGAGGACACGAGGGTCACAAAGCGGCAGATCGGGCGGCAGGGGGTATCGACTGACTGGCAAGGCTGATGGCCAAAATTGCCATGTGAACTAAACGAACTAAACTTAACAGGACAATAAATTATCTTTTTTGTTAAATCAACAACTTACAGCACATTGCCAGTGAAACACATTATACGGGCCAATTTACTGGTTCAATCACAAGTCAGGTCTCCGGCGACAGCACCTGAAGTCACCACCCTTTCTGTTGATGCTGACGCTGCCGACCAGCGTCTGGACAATTTTTTGATGCGACACCTCAAGGGTGTCCCCAAGACCCACGTTTACCGCATCATTCGCAGCGGAGAAGTGCGCATCAACAAAGGCAGGGCCCGGGCCGACACCCGGCTGACCCCGGGGGACTGTGTGCGATTGCCACCGGTGCGGGTCTCAGAGCGCGTGGCTGCCAAAGACCGCGCCAAAAACCACGCAATAACCCAAGCCACAGAAACCAGCAAACCGGCGCGAGCCTTTGCCATTTTGTTTGAAGACGACCACCTGATCGCCATCGACAAACCCGCCGGTGTGGCGGTTCATGGAGGTTCGGGGGTTCGGTTTGGGGTGATCGAGCAAATGCGCATGGTACGTCCGCAGGCCCCGTTTTTAGAGCTGGTTCACAGGCTGGACCGCGACACCAGCGGGGTTTTGCTGCTGGCCAAAAAACGCAGTGCCTTGAAACATTTGCAAGACCAGTTCAGGCAGCGTCAAACTGGCAAAACCTACCTGGCTTTGGTACGCGGTCAGTGGCCTGCTGGGCTGACCGTGCTGGATCAGCCCCTGCACAAATACCTCTGCATCACACCTGATGCCCCTGACGGCGAGCGCCGTGTGCGGGTGGTGGCGCGTGACAACCCTGACGGCATGGCCGCCGTGACCCTGGTCAGGGGGGTGGCATCGTCGCCTGACTATTCGCTGCTACAGGTCACGCTCAAAACCGGTCGCACCCATCAGATACGGGTGCATCTGGCCCATGTAGGCCACCCCATCGCGGGTGATGACAAGTATGGCGACTTTGAGTGGAACAAGTCCATCATGCACCTGCCGGCGGCGGGTGGAGGGATCGGAGTAGGGGTCAGGCGGATGTTTTTGCATGCCTACAAATTACAGTTTGATCACCCTGTCAGTCGTGAACGGATGGAACTGCTGGCCAAGCTGCCTGCTGACCTGGCCCTGTTTGCAGAGACCGTATTGGGCGCTGCCGCACGCGCCATCCGATAAGCACCAAGCCACCGCATCACGCCCTGGCCAGACCTTCAGGCCGCCCACGTGACCCAGCCCGTCTGGGCGGTGACCAGCACCAAGAGACCAAAAGCGATGCGGTAATAGGCAAACCCCGCAAAGCTGTGACTGGCAATGTAGCGCAGCAGCCAGCGAATACACAGCCAGGCGCTGACAAAAGACACGATCAACCCAACCCCAAACATCGGCGCGTCAGACCATGACAACAAAGCGCGTTCTTTGTACAAACTGTAGACACCAGCACCGATCAGCGTGGGGATGGCCAGATAAAACGAAAAATCGGTGGCGCAGCGGCGCGACAACCCCAGCAACATACCACCGATGATCGTGGCCCCGCTGCGGCTGGTGCCCGGGATCATCGCCAGGCACTGTACGAGGCCGACTTTAAGTGCATCCATGGCACTCATGGCATCCACCTCTTGCAAACGCACCGTGGTGGGATTGCGCAGCTGGCGGCGTTCAGCCCATAAGATGATGAAACCCCCTACGATAAAGGCTGCGGCCACTACCGTGGGTGTAAACAAATGGGCTTTGATAGCCTTGCCAAATAACAGGCCCAGGATGACCGCCGGAACAAAGGCGATCGCCACATTCATCGCAAACTGCCGTGCTTGCTGATCGGTGGGCAAGGCCAGCACCGTGGCGCGAATTTTTTGCCAATAAACCAAAATGACGGCAAAAATGGCCCCCGTCTGGATGGCGATGTCAAACACCTTGGCCACATCGTTATCAAAGCGCAGCAGCGCCCCGGCCAAGATCAAATGCCCTGTCGATGAGATCGGCAAAAACTCGGTCAAGCCCTCTACCAGGCCCATGATGGCGGCCTTTAGCAACAACGCAGTATCCATGCAAACTCCAAAAATGAAAAAAAGCCATCATGAAACGCCAATGCAAGGACTGCCGCTCTTGGCATGTGGGCCAATTCCAGACTAGCCCTCCAGCACTTGAGCTTGAGGTTCTGTCTGAAAAATGGCGACGGTATGCGCCAGGCTTTGCGCCTGGTCGTTCAGGCTGCTGGCGGCGGCGGACATTTCCTCAACCAGCGCAGCGTTTTGCTGCGTCGCATGATCCATCTGCGTGATGGCCTCACCCACCTGGCTGACCCCCTGGCTTTGTTCCTGACTGGCAGCGCTGATCTCGCCCACGATATCGGTCACACGTTTGATCGAGGCCACGACCTCGTTCATGGTGGTACCCGCCCTGTCGACCAGGGCGGTGCCCTGCTCAACCTGCGTGACGCTGGCGTTGATCAGAGCCTTGATCTCGCGGGCGGCATCGGCACTGCGACCGGCCAGCGACCGAACCTCACTGGCCACCACGGCAAAGCCCCGTCCTTGTTCGCCCGCACGCGCGGCCTCAACGGCAGCATTCAGAGCCAAAATATTGGTCTGAAAGGCAATGCCGTCGATCACACTGATGATGTCGGCAATTTTGCGACCGGCCTCATTGATGCCCTTCATGGTATTGACCACCTGCGCGACCACCGTACCACCCTGCACCGCCACGGCGCTGGCGCTGACGGCCAGTTGGCTGGCCAGACGTGCGTTGTCGGCATTTTGATGGACGGTGGCGCTCAGCTCTTCCATGCTGGCGGCGGTTTGCTCCAGTGCGCTGGCCTGGCTGTCGGTGCGGCCCGACAAATCCTGGTCGCCCTGGGCTATTTGGGCGCTGGCTGTGGCCACACTTTCAGCCTCTTTTCTCACCTGACTCACCACGTGGATCAGGCTGGTCTGCATCGCCGCCATGGCCCGCAGCAGATCGCCCAGCTCATCCAGCCGCGTGGTGCGGGTGTCCACCGTTAAGTTGCCAGCGGCCACACTGGTGGCCATGCGGGCGGCACGCTGCAACTCATGGACAATTTTGCGCTGCATCACCCAAGACAGCCATACGACCACGCTTGAAGCCAACAAACCCATCAGGGCCAACATCAAATTGCTGCGGCGCGACCGGGCTTGACTCTCGTCGTTGGCTGTATCCACCCCGCGATCCAGGCGTTCGACCAGATCGGTCATGGTGGCATGCAGCGTGACAAACTTGGCATCGGCACTCTGCATGGCAGCGATACCGGTGTTGGGGTCAATCGACGACAGGTCGATGGCCAAATCAGCGTCTTTGGCATATTGGTCGATCTGGCGTTGGACATCGGTCAGCACGGATTTGATTTCAGCCGGCATGCCAGTCGTTTGGGTCAGGGTGTCGGCGCTTTGTTGCACAGCCCGCAGTTGCTTGGCAACATCCTGTCGGATGGCTGAGATCTTGGCCTCATCCAAAGAGCCGATCAGCCCCAGATTGCGATAGACGCTGGCGTGAATGACACCCACCTGCTGCTGCATTCTGGACACCGCTTTGAATTCATCCAGGCTAACGCTAAAGCCATCGTGAATTTGATCGGCGGCACGGGTCATCAGCCAAGCGTTGATCTGCCCAAACAATATCAACACGATGGCGGTCAGCAGGGGAGCGAGTAGCAGCTTGGTACTGAGTTTCATGGCAAATCAAGTATCTATAAAAAGTAAACTACTTTATAAATCATAAAACAATAGCGCACTATGCAACAAACACGTGCATTACCGCCAAATCTATCATGGTTATGATGTATCTAACTTTATTACAGGTGCTGATGCACCCCGCATCGTGGCTGATTTACTTGTAAATGCCACCGCACACCGCAGCATCTTCCAGCTTTTCGCAGTACATGCTTTTAGGCTCGACTTTTCTGCTGACGGGGTTGGTGAACTTGTAATCCTGCCAAAAGATACCCTTGGACTTGGCCAGATCGACGCGTTCCTGGACAAAAGCCTTACCGTCGATGTCTTTGAGACTGATCAGGTTTTTGCCGATCATCTTCTCGTTGGCACCATGCGCCCTGACCGTGCCGTCCAGACCATAAACCACCAAATACAGGTCACGGTCAATAAACTGACCACTTTTATTGCTGATTTCGGCCAGACCTTTGGCTGCACCGTTGGCCTTGATAAAAGCGACACCTTTTTTGACCATGGCGATGGCCTCGGGAGCGGTGGCGTGGGTTTGAGCCTGGGCTGCGATGGGGGCGGTCAGTGAGCCAACCAGACCCAAAAGAATGAAAGAACGTTTCATGGTGATTCCTGTAAAAACACGTTGTGACGAAAGGTGACCGTGCCCATAACCAGCGGTGCTGACCCGGTGGCTTGACACCGTCCGGATTGTGCCGCCAAGAATGGGCTTGCCCAGGGCTTTGCTCCTGTTTTCGCACCGTTTTGACCCATTTTTTTGTGTATTGCCCGGGCGACGGATGGGCCAAAAATCAACAAAATATGCGATCTGCGTTTGCTACATTTTCTCTCGATGACAAAGTTGCCCGTCTCGACCGCCACCGTGGCAAGCGGGACGGCCCGATGTGACAGGTGGTGGTGGCCTCGGAGTCAGCCAACATTTTTTTGTAACTGGAGCGATGAATGAGCAAACCTAAGCCCTTTGATTTTTGTGCTGCCGTGTTGGTGGTGGCCCCTTTGATGCTGGTTCAGCCGGCCCTGGCGATCAACTCGGCTGATGCCAACGATGTCGTCACTGCTGTCACTGCGGTCAAATTTGACATTGCAGGTTTTTTTGTCGATGGCAACACCCTGCTGCCCACGGATGAAATTCAGCAAACCCTGGCCCCCTTTACCGGTGCGGGGCGCACGATGGAAGATGTGACACGGGCGGCTGCGGCACTGCGATCTTTGTACCTGGACGCAGGCTATGCTGTGGTGCAGGTTCATGCACCGCAGCAGGCCGTCAGCATGGGACAGGTGGTGCTCAAGGTGCTTGAAGACAAAATCAAGTCGATCGATGTCAAAGGCCATTCCGCCTACGGTATCGACAACATTTTGGCCAGCCTGCCCCAGCTTGAGGTCAATCAAAGCTTTAACGCCAAGCGTGTCGAGTCCGCGATCGCCCTGGCCAATGAAAATTCAGCCAAACAGGTGGCAGTCAATGTGCAGCCCGGCACAGTCCCGGGCGACATCCTGACCATGATCGATGTCACCGAAGATCGTATTCGCAGGCTGGTGGCCACCTATGACGACACCGGCAGCGAGGCCACAGGCTCCAACAAGGTGGGCCTGACTTGGCAAAATGCCAACCTGTTAGACAGCGACCATGCCCTGACGCTGCAATATGGCGGCACTCTAGACCACGTGGACAAGGTCTATAGCCTGAGCGCCGGTTACCACATTCCGTTTTATGCGCTGGGCGTGTCTGCCGACCTGATGGCGGCCTATTCGTCGTCGTCAGGCCAAAATGTCAACCTGTACTTTGCCGGCAAGGGCACCGTGCTGGCGGGCCGTTTGAACTACCCATTGGCCACCATGGGCTACCTTCGCCACAAGCTGATCCTGGGGGCGGACTACAAGGATTCTGAGAGTGTTTCAGGCCCCCTGACCACCCCCATCACCGAGACCCCCGCCAGCCTGACCTGGTTTGCACAAATGGCCAGTCCCGGGTTTCAGGGCAATGCCAATGTGACGTGGGTGCGCAACCTGGGCGGCGGGGCGCATGGCCAAAGCGCCGACTATTACGATCAGACGACCGGACGGGGCGCACGTACGCCGATCAGTGGCCCAGCCAGCAGCAATTTTCCGGGCGACCAATGGCAGGCCGTGCGCATTGGTGCATCAGGCGGGCTTAACCTGCCGCTGGACTGGCAAGCGCGGGCCGGTCTTAATGCCCAGTTGTCTGGCGACTTGTTGCTGCCGTCCGAACAGTTTGGCGCAGGCGGTGTCAGCTCGGTGCGTGGCTATCCTGAGCGCATCCTTTCGGGCGACCAGGGCTACACCGTCAATTTTGAGCTTTACACCCCCGAGCTGAACCCCTACGTGGGCGGGCCAGATGCCAGCTTGCGCGCCCTGGTGTTTGTGGATGGGGGCCGTGTGTCGATCAACGACACACCTCTGCCGGCGGGGTTTAGGGCCTCCCAGATCATCTACAGCGTGGGTTTTGGGCTGCGCATGACTTACAAAAAGGACATCACTTTCAAGCTGGACATCGGCAAAGCGCAAAGAGCCGCAGGCGCGGCCCCCTTGATCGTCAACCAAGGCGACGTTCGCGGCAATGTCTTGTTGTCTGTCGCATTTTGATTTTGAGTCACCGTCATTATTTTGAATTTGAAGGTATTCGCACCATGAAATCACACCACACCACACCCTCGTCTGCCGTATCCACAACACCGGTCGCCAACGCAGCAGACTTTCGTCTCAAAACCTCTTTTGTTGCCATTGCTGCCTGCTTTATGCCGTGGGTTTACGCTAACCCTGTGGGGCCGGTGGTCGTCCACGGCACGGCCACCATGGCCACCCAGGGAAGCACCTTGAGCGTGACCAACACCCCGGGGACCGTTTTGAACTGGCAACAGTTCAACATTGGCCAGGGCCAGACCACGCAATTTATCCAGCCATCTGCCCAGTCTGCGGTGCTTAACCGCGTGATAGGTACGGATGCCAGCCAAATCATGGGCACCCTGCGGTCCAACGGCCAGGTGTTTTTAATCAACCCCAATGGCATTTTGTTTGGAGCCGGCGCAGTCATCGATGTCAATCGGCTGATCGCCTCGACGCTCAACATCACCGATGCCAACTTTTTGGCCAACAACCTCAAATTTGGTGGCAGCAACGGCACGTCCGTGGTCAATCAGGGCCGGATCACCACGCCGCTGGGGGGCAGCGTTTATCTGATCGGCAACGATGTGTCCAACCAGGGCGTGATCACCACACCCCAGGGCCAGGTGGTGCTGGCAGCAGGCAGCAGTGTCAGTCTGGTCGATACCGCTACGCCGCACATCAGCGTGACGGTCAGCGCTCCGGCAGGCGGCCAGGCCTTCAATCTGGGCCAGGTAACTGCTGCCGGCGGGTCGATAGACATGTATGGCGCACTGGTCAGACAGCAGGGCGTTGTCAGCGCCGATAGTGCCCACATCGACGCACAGGGACAGGTGGTGTTGTCGGCCACGCAGTCGGTGGATGTGGCCGCAGGCGGCAGCACCACAGCCACCAACAGCGCGGGCCAAGGCGGCACGGTGCACATTTTGGCCCCGCAAGTGGCGGTGGCAGGTGCCATCGATGTTTCAGGCAGCTCGGGCGGCGGCACGGTTTTGGCAGGCGGTGACTACCAGGGCAGCAATGCCGCAGTACCCAATGCACTGACGACTGATGTGGCCTCAACGGCCAGCATCAAGGCTGATGCCACTGGCACGGGCAACGGCGGCAAAGTGATTGTCTGGGCCAACGACAGCACACGGGTCAACGGCAGCATTTCAGCGATGGGCGGGGCGGGTGGCGGCCATGGCGGTTTTGTGGAGACCTCGGGGCATGTGCTGGATGTGACGGGCATCACGGTCAATGCCCAAGCACCAAAGGGCCTGCCCGGGAATTGGCTACTGGATCCCATTAACGTCACGATTGCAGCAGCGGGTGAAACTGCCGGCTCTTGGCTCAATGGCACCTGGACACCCAGTGCAACAGGCTCCACTGTTTTGAACACCAGCCTTGAAATAGCCTTGAATGCCGGTACCAACGTCACCGTGACCACCAATGGCGGCAGTGCCTCTGATCTGGGTGACATCAACGTCAATGCCCCCATTACCAAGACCGGAGCGGCCCTCTCTAACCTAACCCTCAACGCTGCTCACAACATTAACCTGGACAACGCCATCACCTCGACCGGCGGTGTCTTAAACCTGTCCTTGAACGCTCAGACCGGTGTGACCCAATTGGGCAACGCCACGGTGGCACTGGGTGGGGGCGCGATGATCTCTGAAGAATCTCCCCCTGGGCCTGGGGTTGCAGGGGCACGCGGTGTGGTCAGTTTGGCCGCAGGCAAGACATTTACCGCCAACAGCGACATGCTGGTGAGTGGTCTCAATCTTACGGGTGGCACATTGCAAGGTAGCGGTGCAGTCACCGTCATGAGCAATTACAACCAGACTGGCGGTGCGATCAACACCACCGGTGCGCTGTCTATCAACCAGTTGATCGGTACGCTTAACCTGGGCAACATCACCGCAGGCTCTCTGGCGCTTGCATCGGCGGGCGACATCCAACAAACAGCGACCAGCGGACTGGTTGCAGGTGGTTTGACCACAAGCTCTGCCAAAGGCGCAGCGCTCAACGGCACAGCCAATCAAGTGGCCAGGTTCACGGCCAGCAACACAGGGACCGGTAACGTCGAACTGGTTAACGGTGTGGCTTTGGCAGTGCAAGGCATTGACGCGTCCAACGGCAACATCACGATCACCAACACCGGTGGCATCACCACCACGGGCGAGGTAACAGCCAAAAACGGCAACCTGTCCATGACAGCCAACAGTCCTCTGACGATTGGCGGACAGGGTGTGTCTGCCAGTGGGGACATCGCTCTGGTCACCACCAATCTGACCAGCTCGGGCGACATGACGCTGAATGCACCGGTTACCTCTGGCGCAGGCGCTATCAACCTGAAAGCCGCCAACAACTACGTGCAAAACAGCGCGGTGTCTGCCGCAACGGGTGTAACGGCCAGTGCCGGTGGCAGCATGACACTTGACCCCAAAGCCACCACCCACGGCAGGCCGGTTGCCTACACCGCTGCGGGTGTGAGTCAATCACCACCGTCTGACCCGGATCCGCTGGCATCGGTATCTTTCCCGGAGCCGGAGCAACCACAAACCTGTCTGACCAACCCCACATTGTGTGAAAAAACTTTGCAAGTCGTCCACTTGCAAGGTTCAGACACCGACATGCCCAGTACAGACAACCGTGTGAATGCAATCAGCAAAATCAGCTACCAAAGCATTCAAGCCGTTGTCGCATCAGCAGAAGTTGTGACCTACAAGGAAATCGTCCACGCCCGCACCGATGCGCGTCGGGCTGACGATGCAGCCCAAATCGCTGAAGACCTTGTGCTTCAGGCCCAATCCCCCGAAGAAAAATCAGCCGCGCAAGAAGTGGCCAAATTCAAGTCTGGAGACGCTGATGCCAAACGTGCAACCGCCAAAATGGCCGAGGCCGAGTCTGAACGGCAAGCCGCAGAGCACGAGGTCACAACTGCATCGTCCGAACACGACCGTGTGCGGGCAGAGTCAAGGCGCGCCGTAGCTGAGTCCAAACATGCTGAGGCCGCTGTGGACAAGGCCGATGCAGAGTCACGCATGGCTGAGTCCGAGCTCAAAACCGCCAAAACCCCTGAGGCCAAAAATCGAGCTGAGTTAAAACTGGCTGCCGCCCAGGCCCAAAAGACCGAGGCTGAAGTGCATCAAGCCGAGACCGATGTCAAAAAAGCAGAGGTTGAGGTTCGTCAGGCTGAGGTTCAGGCACGGGCAAGCACCTCTGCTCAGGCCCAAGACACGGTCGCTTTGAAACAGGCCGCAGTCCAAAGCAAACGCGCAGATGCTGAGCTGAAGCAAGCCCAGGCCGAACTCAATGCAGCCAAGACCTCTGCGGATGCCGATAGGGCACAAGAAAAACTGGCTGCGGCAGAGATCAAAAAATCAGGCTCAGAGGCCCACGCAGCGGAGTTGGAGGCCAGGCATGCCCAAACACGGGCGCAGTCGCCTGAGGCTGCACCGGTCGATCAACACAGGGCTGCCGTCAAGCAGGCCGATGCCGATGTCAAAAAAGCCGATGTCGAGCTTAAACAATCGGCCCGAGAACTGAAATCCGCAACGACAGAGGATGCTCGCCAAGCCGCTATCGCCACTCACGCCAGGGCTGATGCCCATAAAGCCCAGCTTGAGGCCCAAAAAGCCGACCGCGAAGTGGCCATGACCGAAGCGCTTGCCACAGCCCATCCACAGGCGCAGCAAGACATTCAGGCCAAAAAAGCAGGGGCCGCCGTCAAGGCAGCAGATGCTGAGGTCAAAATGGCACAGGCAGAGGTTCACACTGCCAAAGAGCCCCATGTCCGAGATGCCGCTGTAGCCAGACGCAACAGCGCAGAACTTAAAAAATCGCAAGCAGAGCTGAGAAGTGCCGAACTGGCCGCCAAGCGTGACCAAGATGATGCCAGCGCACCGCAGTCAGCGTATGTCAAACTGGCCGTCGATAAAAGAGCGATCGCTTCAACGGCTGTGCTTCAAACCAAAAAAGCCGAGCTAGAGGTCAGGCAAGTCCAACTTGCAGTCAAGCACGCCGAAGCGGCCTTGCGACACGCCAGGACTCCTGACGAAAAGGCTGTAGCGCAACAACACCTTGAGGCTGTTCGCACACAAGCCAGCGCCATAGAGCAAAAGGCAGCAGCCCTCAAGGCCGATGCCGATGCCAAAACCGCTGATGCTGTGATTGCCAAACGCAGCAGCGACAGCAAAATCATTGAAATTTTTGGTGGCATGACCCTGACCGCCACAGCCCAGACCCGCATCAAGAGCGCCATGGAGGCCCGCCATGCGTTCATGACCGAAACCCTGAAACCTGCGCTTGAAATTTTGCAGGCCAACCCCCAGGCCGCCGACCTGCCAACCTGCGGTGCATCCAGCGGAGATGTTTGCATCAGGCAGGCCTCATTGGCCACCGACAACCAGCCGCCAGTCATCATGCCCCGTGTACAGTCGCCAGTGGTCAAACCGGTGATCTCGTACCTGCCCGCCATCGTGCGCAAAGTGGCTGTGGTGATCGGCAACAATGCCTACCTTGACCCCAAAATTCCGTCACTTGACGGTGCCATCAAAGATGCCGATGCGATAGCAGACTTGCTTAAAGCCAAGCTGGGCTATGAAGTTCGCATGGTGCATAACGGCACCAAGGCCGATATCATTCGTCAGCTTAACTTGGTTTCAGACGAGACAGGGTCAGAGGACAGCGTGGTGGTGTATTACGCAGGCCATGGTTACCAGATGCAGGACACCAAAGAGGGCTATTGGATTCCTAGCGATGCATCGGTCAAAGACCCGGGCAACTGGGTGTCCAACGCTGACATCACCAAAATTTTGACCAACATTCCGGCCAAACAAATGATCTTGATGTCCGATAGCTGCTATTCAGGGGCATTGACCAACGAGCAGCGCGTGACCGCAGGCACGGACAGCAGCAATGTGCAGGATATTTTGGGAAAACGTTCAGTGCTGGTGATGTCATCCGGTGGTGAAGAACCCGTGCTGGACGAAGGCCGCGAAGGTCATTCGATCTTTGCCTGGCATTTGATGGACAGGTTAAACCACGTGGCGCAATACAAAAACGGGTTTGATATTTTTGAGGCCGTCAAGGCCGCTGTGATCAAAGACGGCATTCCGCAAACGCCGCAATATGGCGCATCACCCCGTGCTGGCCACAAAACGGGCGGCGAGTATTTGTTTGAGGTTCGCCAATATTGAAACACCACCAAAAAAATCCGCACCGCCCACACCCTCACGCCAACCGTGGCGGCGGTGTTTGCAATCCATGAGTTGGGGATGACTCCCATTTTTTCAACCTGTTGTCATGATCCGCAAAAAACTCCCACTTGGTATTCAGACTTTTCGCGAAATCATCGAGGAAGGTCACTACTATGTCGATAAAAGTGGCATTGCAGTACGTCTTGTCAACGAGGGTAAATATTACTTTTTATCGCGGCCACGGCGGTTTGGCAAAAGCCTGTTTTTGGATACGCTCAAAGAACTGTTTGAGGGCAACGAATCGCTTTTCAAAGGGCTGGCCGCAGAGACCCGATGGGACTGGAGCAAGAAATATCCTGTGCTTCGCATCAGCTTTGGCGCAGGTGTGTTGGGGTCGGTGGCTGATTTGCAGCAAAGTTTGCACCAGCAATTGACCACCATGGAAGATCAGTTTCTGTGTGCAGCGAGGTTTTTGGATCACCGCAGTCGTTTTAAAGACATCATTGTCCACGCGGCAAAAAGTACCGGCCAGCGCGTGGTTATCTTGGTCGATGAATATGACAAACCCATTCTAGATCGCATTGAAGAGCCGGACATTGCACGGCAAATTCGCGAAGTGCTCAAGGATTTGTATTCGATGATCAAGGATAGCGATGCTTATATCAAATTTGCTTTGTTGACTGGTGTGTCCAAATTCAGCAAGGTCAGCCTTTTCTCTGGCCTGAATAACCTGAAAGACATCACACTGGATGAGCGTTACAGCGATATTTGTGGCTATACCGATGCGGATGTGGATACGGTATTTGCGCCCGAGTTGCCTGGCCTGGACCGTGAACTGATCCGCGAGTGGTACAACGGCTATAACTGGCTGGGTACGTCGGTCTATAACCCCTTTGGTTTGTTGCAACTGTTTGATACCCGCAAGTTCAAGCCGCACTGGTTTGAGACCGGTACGCCCTCTTTTTTGATCAAACTGCTTGAAAAACGCCAACAATTCACCCCTGACCTGTCGCGCATCGTGGCATCTGATACGCTGCTATCGACTTTTGATATTGACAACATTCCGGTGGAGGCATTGCTTTTTCAGACAGGCTACCTGACCATTGACAGCGTCAGGTACACACCCGGTCGTCTAACATTAACGCTGAAATACCCTAATCTGGAGGTGCAAGCCAGTCTGAACAACTGCCTGCTGCAAAGCCTGACCGGCAGTCAAACCAAGCCGGAAACACAGATGAACCAGTTGTATGACCTGCTGATTTCCTTGGATTTTGCCGGCCTTAAAAACCTGTTTCACACCTTTTATGCCAGCATTGCCAACGACTGGTATCGTAAAAATGAGATGAGCGATTATGAGGGTTACTATGTCAGTATCTTTTACAGTTACTTTGCCGCGCTGGGACTTCATATCCAACTGGAAGACCCGACCAACTTTGGCTGTATTGACATGACCGTGCTGTTTCAGGGCCATGTTTATCTTTTTGAGTTCAAGGTGGTCAAGGTCAGGTCACGTGGTCAGGCTTTGAAGCAAATCAAGGAACGCAATTACGCTCAAAAATACAAAAATAGGGGCGAACCCATCCACCTGATCGGCGTGGAATTCAGCAAAGCCAGCCGCAATATTGTCAGGTTTGAGGTTGAAACGCTCCCCATTTGAAGTAATTATTTAGACCCCCATGCGAAATGCCGTCATTCCGGTGGATGCAAACAACAGTCGTCATTCCCGCGAAGGCGGGAATCCAGTGTATTTTGGTTTTATAGGATACCAAGTCAGTCTGGATTCCCGCTTTCGCGGGAATGACGGTGACGGGGTCTAAACGATTACCATTTGAAAGTTAGTTGATGACATCCTCTACACAACACCCGTTTACGTCCACGAGCATGCCGTTGATACGGCGCAAATTGCCCATTGGTATTCAGACTTTTCGCGAAATCATCGAGGAAGGTCACTATTACGTCGATAAAAGTGGCATTGCAGTACGTCTGGTCAACGAGGGAAAATATTACTTTTTATCGCGGCCACGGCGGTTTGGCAAAAGCCTGTTTTTGGATACGCTCAAAGAACTGTTCGAGGGTAACGAGTTGCTTTTCAAAGGGCTGGCCGCAGAGACCCGATGGGATTGGAGCCGCAAATTTGCAGTAATTTTTATCAGTTTTGCCGAGGGTGTGGTGCATAGCCGCGAGGCACTGAATGCCAAAATCACCGAACAGATTGATGTCAACCAAGAGGCCCTGGGCCTGCACACAACCCAGCCCATGCTCTCGGGCCGATTTAGCGAGTTGATTCGACTGACCCGGGCCAAGTATGGTCAACGTGTTGTGGTTCTGGTGGATGAATACGACAAGCCCATGCTGGACAATATCACCGATCCTGGCATTGCCAGCGACATGCGCGATGGCCTGCGTGATCTGTATTCGGTCATCAAGGGGCAGGATGCCAACCTTCAGTTTGCCATGCTCACCGGTGTGTCCAAGTTCAGCAAGGTGAGTTTATTCTCGGGCCTGAATAACTTGACAGATATTACGCTCGATGAGCGTTACAGCGATATTTGTGGCTATACCGATTCTGATATCGATACGGTGTTTGCGCCCGAGCTGCCCGGCCTGGACCGTGAACTGATCCGCGACTGGTACAACGGTTATAACTGGTTGGGTACGCCGGTCTATAACCCCTTTGGCTTGTTGCGTCTGTTTGATACCCGCCAATTCAAGCCGCACTGGTTTGAGACCGGTACTCCCGATTTTTTGATCAAACTGCTGGAAAAACGCCAACAATTCACCCCTGATCTGTCGCGCATCGTGGCATCTGATACGCTGCTATCGACTTTTGATATTGACAACATTCCGGTGGAAGCATTGCTTTTTCAGACCGGCTACCTGACCATTGACAGTGTTTGGTATGCGCCTGGCCAGATGGAAATCACCTTGAAATACCCCAATCTGGAGGTACAGGCCAGCCTAAACAACTGCCTGCTGCAAAGCCTGACTGGCAGCCTGAATGTACCCGGGCCGCAGATCACAAGGCTCTACAAACTGCTGATTAAACGGGATTTTGTCGGCCTTAAAAACCTGTTTCACGCCTTTTATGCCAGCATTGCCAACGACTGGTACCGCAAAAATGAGATGAGCGATTATGAGGGTTACTATGTCAGTATCTTTTACAGTTACTTTGCTGCGCTGGGACTTCATATCCAACTGGAAGATCCGACCAATTTGGGCTGTATTGACATGACCGTGCTGTTTCAGGGCCATGTTTATCTTTTTGAGTTCAAGGTGGTCAAGGTCAGGTCACGTGGTCAGGCCTTGAAGCAAATCAAGGAGCGCAATTACGCCCAAAAATACCAAAACCGGGGCGAACCCATTCACCTGATCGGCGTGGAGTTCAGCAAAGCCAGCCGCAATATCGTCAGGTTTGATGTTGAAACGCTATAGATGCAACAATGACACAAGAAATCACCCCATGTTCAAAATCAGTATCTCCCACAGTTTGACATCTGATGCCAGGGTTGCCGCGACAGCCATGGCGACCCATGCACTGCAAGAGCTGGGTGACTGTGCGCCCACGGCGGCCCTGTTGTTTTCAACGTTTGGCAACGATCACGCCGGTTTGCTCAAAGAACTGGTGCAGTTATTGCCCGACTGCCCCATTGTGGGCGGCAGTTCAAATGGTGAGGTTTCGCGTGAACAGGGTTATCGCGTGGGGTCTTCTGTGCTCATCGTGTTTGCCAGCGACACCATCATTATCCGTGCAGGTGTGTTGCGCGGCTTGACGTTTGATAACGATGCGTTGAATCTGGAAATGGCTTTTCAGCAATGGCAAACACAGGGATTGGCGCATCCATCCAGCAAGGGCCAATCCCTTGGCACGCCTGTACTGGGTTTATTGTTTCCTGATGGTTTGGGGTTGGACGGTGGGTCGATCGTCAGGTTGTTTTCAGATTATTTTGTGGGCACCCGATTTTTTGGGGGGGCCAGTGCAGAGAACTTTACGCTGACGCAAACGGTGCAGTTTTTTAATGACGAGGTACTGCACAACGCTGTGCCCTATTTGCTGTTTTATGGCCCGCTGCGCTGTCACTGGGCAGTCACTGAGGGCTTGGGGTCGGGCTGGCATGCGGTGGGTGATCGCATGGAGGCACAATGCAATGGCAAATTCATCCAAACCATCGCGCAAAAACCCGCCGTTGAATACCTGGCATCGCGCTACCGCCTGCAAGGGGGGCAGTTATCGGTTTGCCACCCTTTTGTGATTTACCCCAACCGCGACAGTAACGAGCATTATTTGCGAGATGTGATTCGGTATTGTGAGGAAACAGGCCAATTGGAATCCGTGCAGATTTTGCCAGCGGATTGCCAGATTCAACTGACCCAGCCCAATGTCACCGATATATTGGCGGTGTCCAGACAAAACATTCACCAGGCTCTGGCGCATTTTCCGGGTACAGAGGTTCCTGTGGCAGCGCTTTGGTTTTCATGTGTCAGCCGTGCTCTGGTACTGGAGCAGAATGCCGCAGATGAATTCAAAACTGCCACCGAGACGATTCCATCGTGTTTGCCTGTGGCGGGTTTTTATACCTACGGCGAAATTGCTCCATCTGGTTTATTGGGTCAAAACGCTTATCACGGTGCAACCCTAGTTACCTTGCTGCTGGGTGAGGAGCCTTTGACCGCTACCGGTATCTTTGATCAGCACCATCAGTTTTCTGCCAACAATTTGGCGCAGGATAACCAGGCACTGCGCCAGGCATTGGCCGCCAGTCAGGTTTGGCTTGGTGTGTGAGTTGCTCGATACCCGTTTGGTTGACTTCAGACGATTGGCTATCAAAGGCGACCCGCCAAAGCTCAACAAAATGGGGCTGGCCCGATTGGTCAATGATCTGCATTTGCAGCGGCATGGTGTGCCCTTTCCACTCACGCTCAAGTACATGGCGGGCCTGATGACCCCCTCTTTGACAGAAATCGGTGACGATAACCCTTTGTTGTAATTCAAATTTTGATTTTATTTTGCCAACGGTACGTTTTTCAAAAAATTGTGCCGTTTTGCCAAAAGCGGGGTTAAAAATGGTTTTAATCAGCCCGTCAGGGGGCATGCACTGTTGGGTGTCTGGCTGTCACTGACGGTGTTGTGTTTTCAGGAGCTTGTTATGTGTCAATTTGTATTTCGCATGGTGCGCATGGTGATATGGCTGGCTTTGGCTGTGCCGTTGGTGACGGTCGCGGCGACAGTCGATGTGGTCAAGGGCTGGAATTTATTGGGTAACAGTGAGCTAACTGCACTGAATGTGGCGACGGGTTTGAGTGACCCGGGCACCGTGACCACAGTCTGGAAATGGAATCGGACGGCAGGCACGTGGGCTTTGTTTTCGCCCAGCATGACCTCTGCCCAACTGGCCGCTTATGCCCAAACCAAAGGGTATGACGTGCTGACGAGCATTGCGTCCAAAGAGAGTTACTGGGTCAATGCCGTCAAAGCGGGTACATTGACCGTGTCGCTTGAACCCCCGCCGCAGGTAGGCACTCCGCTGCTGGTTTTGGCGGCAAGTGACTTGGGGGTTGGTTGGAATTTGTTGGCCAGTGCTGATGGCAAAAACCCGAGCCAGTTCAATGCGGCGCTTGTTCCCAATCTGAATGCTGTGGGCAAATCCATCCAGACGTTGTGGGCGTGGGATGCCGCAGGTGCATTGTGGAAGTTTTATTCACCTATCCTAGCCGCGCAAGGCGGCAAGGCGCTGTCAGACTACATTGCCCAAAAATCCTACGTTGCTTTTGACAGTGCTATCGGTGTGACTGAGGGGTTTTGGGCGAATGTGGTGACGGGGGTAACAAATACAACGGGCACAACAACATCAACAACTTCGACCAGCACGACATCGAGGGCATCGACTACTGCTGCAAGGACAACGACTTCCACGACGATACCTGTTGATACTTCTCAAGTGTTCAAAGACTGCGCCAGTTGTCCTGAAATGGTCGTTATCCCGGCAGGCACTTTTCAAATGGGCAGCAATAATGGTGACAGCTATGAACAACCCGTTCATAGTGTCAATATTAGGCAATTTGCCATTGGTAAGACAGAAGTGACCCAAGCGCAATGGCAGGCAATTATGGGCAGTAATCCAAGTGAGTTTAAATCATGTGGTAGCAATTGTCCTGTGGAAAATGTTAGTTGGGATGATGCCCAGCTATTTATCCAAAAGCTAAACGCAAATACGGGTAAACAATACCGCTTGCCCACTGAAGCCGAATGGGAATATGCCGCTAGGGCTGGTGGTACGGGTAGCTGGAGTTTCGGTAACGACGCAACGCAACTAGGACAGTATGCTTGGTATAACGCCAACAGTGGTGGCACAACGCACCCGGTTGCAAGCA